>CAYUAP010000078.1:0-24212 GCA_964442735.1 uncultured Planctomycetaceae bacterium
TATGGGCAGTATCCGGAATTTTGTAGAGTCAATTATTCAACTTGATTATTCAACTTGATTATTCAACTCGACTATTCAACTCGACCAATAATACGGTTGGCCAGGTCTAACTCGGTTAATGCAGCTTGAACCTTGTCGCCGATATCAGGGCGTACGACGAGAACAAGTCCGATACCACAGTTAAAGACACGTTTCATTTCCGCGTCTTCAATTTCCCCCAACTTTTGAAGCCAACGGAATTCGGGCGGCATAGGCCAAGCATTCTCGTCAATATTGGGACGTCGAGAGACAGGAAAAATTCGGGACAAATTTTCTTCAAGTCCGCCGCCAGTGATATGGGCGATTCCATGAATACCCCGATTGGCACCAAAGGTCTTCAAGAGAGAGAGTACCGGCTTGACATAGAGCCGTGTCGGTGTCAGAAGAATATCGCCAACAGACCGATTCAGTTCCGAAACGATATCATCGACCTTGAGTCCCGCCATCTCGAAAACAACTTTACGAATAAGACTGTAACCATTGGAATGAAATCCGGACGAGGCCACACCAATTAAGATATCATCTTTTTCAATGGATTTTCCATCGATAACCGCCTTGCGGTCTGTGACACCGGTACAGAAGCCGGCGAGATCGTATTCACCGGACTGATACATATCAGACAAAATCGCTGTTTCACCGCCAATGAGAGCGCATCCACATTCGGTACAAGCAGCCGCAATTCCGGTTACAATCTGTTCCAGGAGTTCCGGGTCGTCTTTTGGCATGGCAACATAATCCAGGAAGAAAAGAGGTTCGGCTCCACAGCAGATAGCATCATTAACACTCATCGCGACAAGATCGATACCAACCGTGTCATGTTTACCACACAGACAGGCTATTTTTAATTTAGTGCCAACACCATCCGTACAACTGACGAGGACGGGATCTTCATATTTTTGATCCCCATCATTGAGTCGAAACAGGCCGGCAAACCCGCCGTCCAGCCGCATGACACGTGGAGAAAATGTTTTTTGGACCAATTTGGGAAGTCGAGACATTGATTCCGCATATATTTCAAGATCGACCCCAGAATCTTTATAGGTTGCCTTTGCCATGGATTACCTCTTTTAACTACTTGATATCGTAATAATAATGTGTTGATTTTGACCACCGTTTTTTAATCGTAACCATTCACGAACAATTTTGGAACCACGGATAACCACGGATATCACGGATGTTACGGATAACCACGGATATCATGGATATCACGGATAGTCTGCTGTAAAATACAATATTTTACAATAACAAACTAAACATGTTATCTATTATAATAAATAATTTTATCATAAAAAAGTTTGTTTGCCAAAAAACTATCTGTGAAAATCAGTGGTTTCACTTTATATCCGTAAACGGTTACTTTTAATCTTTACGGTTTATTATTTAACACCGATTCCAGCAACAGGGCATGTATTACGGCGTTACACTCTTTTATTATATCGATCTTTATAAAGAGAACAAGGTTCCAACCCCTCCCTGCCCACCCTTAAAAGAAGAGGAATAGAGCCAATCCTCCCAGAATGGGAAAGGCAAACAGGAGAAGTATCTCCATTCCCAAGGTCCAGCCCGCAATCAGAAGAATCATAATCCATTTGAACAAATAATTCGACATAGTGGCAATTAAAATCAATTTCCATCCGGAAATCATAACACTCGGGTCGGTCAGGGCCAAACGAGTCGTGGAGATTGTAACAGCACTGGTTTCTGTAAAACCGGAAACAGCGGCAATCCAGCAGAGACTGGTATCGCCCCAGAGCGTTGACCCTGCCTTCATCGCAAATGATATCACCGCATACAAACAGGCAAAAGAAAGCGCGGAACGCCATTGCGTTGGATTCGTCTGCTCGACCATATTGAAATTCTGCTTCTTTTTCATTAAAAAATAGAGAAAAAGAACCGGCATACAGGAGATAATACCAAACAAGGTCAGTGGTAGAAAACATTTTCCTAAAAAAGTGGGTGAAATCACACCGATCATAATCATAGTCCGAATCATAATAAAGGCGGACGATATGACAATAACAAGCGCAGCAACCTGGTTGGAAATCAATTTCGTCGCAACTTGTTTCGAATAACAGACAGCCGTTGCCGTACTGGAAATAGCCCCTCCGAGAACCCCTCCGAGCAGAATTCCCGCACGTTCACCAAAAAATTTATACGCAATATAGCCGCTTAAATTCATACCAATAATCAAGACCACCATCAGCCATATTTCAAATGGATTAAACGAATCGTAGGGACCAAAACATTTATTTGGCAAAACAGGGAGGATAACGAAGGTAATCATGACAAATTGCATAATGGCCCGCATATCATCCTCGCCCAAAAGATTGGCCACATGATGAAGTTCCAACTTGAACTGCAATAAAACGGCAGTAATCCCCCCAATTTCCAGTGCTAACAGAGTCCATTTGGGATTGGCCAGCATGGCCCCCACACAATACATGACCAAGGTCGTTATCAAGGTGGTGGTCCCAAATTCAAATCCAATATCCACACCGTTATTTTCCGATGTATCACTGTTAGAAGTAGATTTCTGATCGGATATTATTCGGCTTCGCTGTCGATGATACAAGGAAAAACCGACCGCGGAAATACCGATAAGAGCCAGTGAAAAAAGACCGGTTGCCAAAATCCATAAACCAAAATGAATTGACAGAAAAGCGCAACAAGTTCCCAAGATTGTAATCAGGGAAAACGTTCGCATACCGAAACGCGCTTTACTTTTTTCCCGTTGCAGTCCGACGAGCATTCCCAGAAGAAGGGAAAGACCCAACTGGAGCATTAACGCACGCGGTTCCAATGGTATATAATTTTCAAGGGCTGTTTCCATATGACCGCCTTTTATCCTTTACTCAAACGGTAAATGAATTTATTTGTAACTACAAATAAAACTGATTTTCACGGATAGTCTTCTGAAAAACAAACTTTATATCAGGACAAAACATTTATCATGGTATATTTTATTTGTTACTAAAAATACTATATTTATTGAGATGTAAACAGTAATCGTCCGCAATGTTCGTCATTTCAAAATTTATCTTGTTTACATCTTGATCACCATTAATACCCTGAATCACGTAGAGCATTGTCCAGATTGGAATCAAATCGGAGACCTATGAGAGTCCATTGTCGTGACGTTGTATCGCCCGTTTTTGATAATGGACGATAAAAAATAAAATTCCAAACGACAGGATAATTCTGACATTTATAGATATAACGAATCAAGACCAAATCGCTTCCGATTTGCTTCGTTCCAATGACTTCGAAGGCGAGATAGGCCCCAAATCGAGTATTGATATCTTTCATTTTTTCGACCAGAGTATTCGTTAGGGCCTCGTCACCAGTAATAGGACTGTTTCGAAGCAATTCCTCCAAGGCTTTTTTTGGACCTTTATTCGAATCCGTCAGATTTTCAAAAAAATCATGGATACGTCCATGCAGTGCAGTATACTCGTTTTCAGACGAACTAATCTGCGCAGTCACCTTGTTGGATCCCCCAAACCGACCGACAACCATTCCCAACATAAAAATAATTACGGTAAAGAGAAATAAAAAAAAACTGTTTCTACAAGTTGTACTACCCTTTTGCATTATCCCTCCCTTTGACTTTAACAATAGACTGTATCCATTACCACAAATCCATTGTCATACTTGTCAAGGATTAACATGAATTTCTACAACATCCCCTTCATTAATAACATAGTCACCTTTAACCACCGTACCATCATGGACCGCAGTTCCCCAGACACGTCCGAATTTAAATTTTTCAACGTAGTCTTTATGAATTTGGTCGGCCAAATCCAGAATCGTATCGCCATTCCGCAGTGTAAAGGGCCGATCACGATCCGCCTCTTTTTTCGTTGGCTGTTTGGTATAAACCCGAATAACGTCCATGGCTCGATAAATACAGTCCCGGAGTTCCTCAATTCCGGTCCCATCCTGGGCCGAAACAAAAAACTCCTGAAAATTGGTTGGACAAAATTCACGGAATAACTCCAACTGATCTCTAGCAGCCGGATCGTCCATTTTATTGAAAACCAAAAAAGTTTTCGTATAGGAGACACCAACATCGTCTTCATCCAGAGCAGATTCCCGTGCCAGCTTCGTTTTCGAGGCTTTAAGCCGCTCTAAAACATCCAAACACTGCTGAACACCATCATCCCCGGCCATGTCGACAACCAATATCGTCAGATCTGCCCCACGAATGTATCCGTATAAATAGGGTTCCAAAAATTCATTAGTAATAGGAGGCGTATCGATTAACTGTACAAAAACATCGTTCCAAGGCATCATTCCCGGCATGGGAGCAGTCGTTGTAAACGGATAGGGAGCCACTTCCGGTCGAGCCTTCGTCATGGCAGTTAATAACTGACTCTTGCCCGCATTGGGACCCCCGATAATGACCGCAGTTCCCGCCCCTTGACGCGGTATTTTGAACGATTTGGCCGAGGCTTTTTTGCCCCCTCCCTGACGCCCTAGTTCCACTTCCTTCCGTGCCTCGGAAATCTTGGTCTTGAGCATCATCTGCATCTTCTCGCTTGCTTTATGCTTCGGTATCTCCGCAAACATGATCTGCAACCATCTTAATTCTTCGTCCGGAGTCTGCGCCCGACGGTAATTCTCCTCTGCCTTTAAGTATTGCGGTGTTAAATTAGCGGCCATTGTTCTCTTGTTTTTGCGTTAAAGTTCAATTAAACCCGAAATAAATATCCATGGAAATAATTTTAATTATATTCACGGATTATACCGATTTTCACGAGTCGTCTTTAGTATATCAGTCTTTATTATGATAAAAATATATATCACAACAATTTCACAGGATTGTTATTATAAAAGCTTTTAAATTCGGTAAACAATCCGTGCAGATCCATGAAATCCACAGTATCCAAATGTATCCGGCCAATACACAAAGGATGAAAATACATTTGGATACACTCAAAATGACAGCGAATTATTCATTGCTTTCGTCGTCATCATCCCAGTCATCATCATCGTCATCATCATCGTCGTCATCATCATCGTCGCCTAAATCTTTATCCCAGTCGTCATCATCGTCATCGTCGTCGTCATCGTCATCGTTGTCGTCATCATCGTCGTCATCGTCGTCATCGACTTCCTGCCATTCTACATCGTCATCGTCATCGTCATCGTCTTCGTCCCAGTCATCGTCGTCTTCATCTTCGGCCCATTCTTCTTCGTCTTCGTCGTCATCGGCCCATTCTTCGTCCCAGTTATCATCATCCTCGTCATCGTCTTCTGCATCGTCTTCATCCCAATCATCGCCGTCATCGTCGTCGTCATCGTCGTCGCTACGATTGGCATAGGATGTTAATGTACCCGGCGCAAGAAGATCGTCGGCAAGATTTTTAAAAACCTCTGTCTGTCCAATTTCATTCTTCATTGTTTTAACAAAATATGTTTTCATGGTCTATTTCCTCGCTAGAACCCATTGGGATTATGCTCGACCCTTCAGTCGAAACGTTTCATTCAGCCATCTTTGACAAGTAGGCTGTATACTTCCATATCAATCTAACTAAATCAAGAAGGGAAAAAATTTTTTCTCTTCCTCCAAATTACAATAATGGGGATTATACAATCGATTTCCACATTTTGAAAGATGAAGATCACAAATTTTTATACAATGTTTCTATTTTTCCATTAAAAGTGTAAAAAAGAACGATTGTAATTCATCCTCTTTTTACCAATCACCCTAAATTACACCAGATTTTTTCCATCCGAAGAATCTTTTTTGGGACGCACAAGGTCATTAATATGAACCAATCCAAAAACCTGTAGAAAACGCTTGGTCGTTCCATACAAGAAAGGACGCCCTAATTCCTCCGACCGTCCAGCAATACGAATTAAATCCTGTTCCAATAGCTGTCGAATAATATCGCCACATTGAACCCCGCGAATACTCTCAATTTTGGCCCGTAAAATCGGCTGTTCATAGGCAATTGTGGCGAGAGTTTCCATGGCGGCATTGGTTAAATGAACCTCCACAGGAACCTCCTGCATACGGAATAACCATGGAGCGAACTCCGGATAGGTTCTCAATTGAAACCCACCCGCAACTTCAACCACACAAAACGCACTCGACTCCCGCTCGTACCGCAGATTCAACTCGCGAACCAGGGAGCGAACAGGAGTTCCCTCCGATAAATCGGCCAAAAGAGCCAGGCGCCGTATCGGAAGCGGATCCCTCGATATAAACAAGGCAGCCTCCAATCGAATTAACTCCGGAACTTCACTCAAAATTAGAACTCCTGCCAAATACTAACAGTCGAAATGACGACCATATGTTTTCCAACGATTGTGAATCCACCAGTATTGATCAGGATTATTTCGAATAGCCTCTTCCAGGCAGGAAGAAAACCATTGAGTAATCTCCGTGATCGTTGACATTCCCGGCCTTCGATCCCTCGGGTCAAAACAACCGATTTCCTTTAACTCAAACCGCATGGGTTGCTGATTTTGGCGAATTGCCCGACAAATCAGGATAGGAGCGTCATATTCAATACTCAAAAGAGCCATAGCCTTGTATGCGGAAGCAGGCCGATTAAAAAAGCGAATCCAGCATCCCTTTTTTCCCGCCGATTGATCGGATAAAAAAGCCATGGCGCCATGGGCTCGAAGTACTTCCAAAATCTCTTCGTAACCATCGTTTTTCGATATGAGAAACTGGCCCGTCGATTCCCGAAAATCAGCGATAAAACTGTTTAACCAAGGATTATCCAAGGTTCGTGCAACCGAATAGGTCGGGTATCCCAAGAGCCCTAAAATATATCCCCCCAACTCAAAATTACCGAAATGACCCGTAACGACGATCATTGGACGATTGGAATGAAACGCTTTTACCATACGATCCGTATCCGATAGTCGAACCATTTTATACCAGTTCAGTTCATTCATCATACGCGGTGCTTTTGCGACTTCTACAACCATTAGAAATAAATGATACCACATGGAACGCGCTAAAAGATGATACTCCCGCGATGTTTTTTCAGGAAACGCATGACGAAAATTGTCATATAACAATCGATGCCGAACACGTAAAACGTCCGTAAACAGCCAGGATAAAAAAATAGATCCTTCCACACAAGTCTCCATCGAGACCGACTGAACAAAACATATCGCCATACGGACAATAATATAAATCATCCAGTCCATCTGTCGTTTCACAAAACTCTTAACCGTCATATCGCCTCCCTGCTCCCGTAATTTATGCTGTTTTTCAAGTATTTTTACGATCTCCCCCATCCTCGGTAACCATACCAATGTAACTCAAATAACGTCTCCGGTCCAATCTTCCATCATCAACAGCCTGAAGGACCGCGCATCCTTCCTCGCCCAAATGCCGACAGTCAGGATATTTACATAAATTTTCGTATGGACGAAGGTCCCTGAAAAAGCCAAGAACCTCTTCCGGAATAATGTCCCACAACATAAACTGCCGAATACCAGGCGTATCCACAACAAACCCCCCAAACGGTAACGGAAACAATTCAGCAGTGGTCGTAGTATGTTTCCCTTTTTCATTTTCCGAACTGATCTCGCGAACACGTAAATTAAGATCCGGATCGATTGCGTTTAACAGGGACGATTTTCCAACACCACTCTGTCCGACCATAACATTTTCTCGATCCTTTAAAAGGCATTTGAGACGCTCGATCCCCATCCCCGTAACAGCACTAACCGCAAAAATTCGATATCCCATTTGAGAATAAACGCCAAAAATCGGTAATAGTTCCGATGTTGATACCAAATCAACTTTATTAATACAGATAATCGGATCGATTCCCGACCGTTCACAGGTCAGTAAAAAACGGTCGATTAAATTCGGCTTGAGATCCGGCTCCGCCGCACTGGAGACAATAACCGCCTGATCCACATTGGTTACAATTATATGCTTTTTCTGTTTACTGGTGCGACTGAGTGAACCGTGCCGCGGTTCAACCCGTTCAATAATTCCTTCGTTTCGGTTCGGCACTTTAACATCGCGAAAAAGGACCCGATCCCCAGTTACAACGATCTGACGCTGCATTGTTGACAAGGTTTTCAAAATACGACGCGTTGCACAATTGAAGATACGACCCTGATCGTCCAGAACAGTACTGTATAACCCCAAAACCTTGAGAACACGACCGGAATAACAATCCCCCGACTTGACCGCCGGGATAATCTCAAAATCACCACGTTCCCCGGTAACTTCCTCCGTATCAATTTTCGTTCCAACAATAGTCCGCTTCCGTACTAAACTACCACGTCCACTAACCCGTTCCACCGACTCCTTCTCTTCGTCCGCATCCTCCTCCACCGAATCACTGGCCCGCTGCCCCCGCTGATATTTACGCGTCCAATCGTTTTCACGAGTCCGTTCATTTCGATTTTTACGAAAATCAACCCGAACCTTTTTCGAAGAATCTGTATTCTTTTTGTTTTTTGCCATAATTTCTTTATTTATTACAATAGTCAATAGCTCGAGCCAGTTCACTCTGTAGATCGAGTCGGTGGACAATACGATCAATAAAACCATGGGCGAGTAAAAATTCACTTGTCTGAAACCCCTTCGGCAGTTCCGCATGAATCGTAGCCTTAATCGTACGCGGCCCGGCAAATCCGATTAACGCCTTGGGCTCCGCAAAAATCAGGTCCCCCAGAGAAGCAAAACTGGCGGCCACTCCCCCCATGGTCGGATTAGTCAGGACGGAGATAAAAAGACCGCCCGCCTGATGAAAACGCGCTAAAGCCGCCGAAACTTTTGCCATCTGCATTAACGAAAAAATACCTTCGTGCATTCGCGCGCCCCCTCCGGATCCGGAAATAATGATTAAAGGGAGATCCCGATCCTGGGCCCGTTCAATAGCACGCGTCAGTTTTTCTCCCACAACAGATCCCATACTCCCCATGATAAAGCGCGAATCGGTAATCCCGAACGCCACTTTTCGGGCTCGAACCCGCCCCATTCCAGTAATAGCCGCCTCTTTTAAGCCGGTAATATTCTGGTCGTTGGCAATTCGATCAACATAGGAACATCGGTCAAAAAACTTTAACGGGTCTGCCGGAATCATATCCCGATCCCATTCCTCGAAGGTTCCTTCATCCATAATTTGAGTAATACGCTCCTGGGCAGGAATGGACCAATGATAGTCACACTGGGGACAGGTACCACAACGTTTTTTGGCCTCTTTACTAAAAATTGTTGCCTGACATCCCGGACATTGGATCCAGAGCCCTTCAGGAACGCCACGACGACGTGGACGCTCCTGAACTTCTTTATTATCCATATCGGATTTTGTCTGCTCCGGAGAGACCGAGGCCAATACTGCTGTTTCGTTTTCTGCCATTTTCTCTGTTACCACTTTTACAAATGAATTTTGAATACCTTATATTATTGCCAACTCGACCAAATTATCGATTCGTTTGGAATAATCACTCGCGCCAAAGACAGCCGTCCCCGCGACAAATAAATCGATTCCCGCTTTGGAGCAAGCTGGAATAGTCGTTTCATTGACTCCCCCGTCGATAGAAAGAATGGTATCCGGACGGGCATATTTCCGGAGTATTTTCACTTTTTCGAGTACTTCCGGACGAAAAGCCTGCCCCCCGAATCCCGGCTGTACACTCATCGTCAATATAATATCGGCGTAATCGATCCAGGGAAGAATGGTATCGACCGAAGTATTAGGATTGAAAGCCAAACCCGGTGCCGCACCTAAAGCACGTATCTTCTCCAATAACGCAACCGGATTGGGTGTTGTCTCAATGTGAATGGTTAATGCGTCCGCGCCCGCATTTCGAAAAGCTTCAATGTATTTCTCGGGATTCTCAATCATTAAATGAACGTCGAGTTTTAAATCGGTGATTTTCCTCAAGGAAGACACAACAGGTATCCCAATACTGATATTTGGGACGAAATGACCGTCCATTACATCAATATGAAGAACTTTAGCTCCCGCCGCCTTGACCGCACAAATCTCTTTTTCCAGATTCGCAAAATCGGCCGCTAATATAGACGGCGCAATTACCGGCTTCTCTTTTATTAGATCCTGTATCCATAACTCCGATTTCATATTACACTTCCTTGTCCTTGAATTGAATACTTCCAAACTAATATTCTAGTCTTCTTCTATTTTATTTCAATATGGATACCAAGTCAAGACCAAAAGAACATCTTGACCAATGTTTCAGAAAATCGTTTTTCCCAAAAAATACGATTCTCAAGGTACAAACGAAACGGAAACCGAATTTTGATCATCGCAAAAAACATAGGAATCGCCTCCCTTGAAACGAGAATGTCAATAGATCAGGAAATTTCCGAGTAATCCATCGGATTATAATAAAAAAGATATTATTGATAATGCTTCGCATTATCAATAGGAAGAGTTTACTCAAGATCTTTATAGTCCAGACGAACGCAAACCCCATAAAAATTATTTAACACGTTCGATATATTCACCGGTTCGGGTATCGACTTTAATAACTTCTCCGGTTTCAACGAAGTTTGGCACAATAATCTCGGCGCCCGTCTCCAGTTTGGCCGGTTTTGTAACGTTGGTGGCCGTATTCCCACGAACAGCGGGTTCCGTATATTCCACTTTTAAAATAACATGATTCGGAGGAGTGATACCAATTGGCATATTGTTATAGAGCAACATTTTACAGGACATGTCAGGAAGAAGGTACTTCCAGGCATCGTCAACCATCTCTTTTGACAGTTCATACTGCTCAAAAGTCTCTTGTTCCATAAAGAAAAATGTTCCTCCCATTTCATAGAGGAATGTCGTATCCGTTTCATGGATATCGGCTGCTTCCAATTCATCACCACTCTTGTAGGTACGGTCCAAAACAGTACCACGGGTCAGGTCACGCAATTTGCATTTGTACAGAGCCTGTCCCTTTCCCGGTTTAACGAAGTTACACTCTATCATAATATAAGGATTGCCGTCGATTTGAACTTTTAATCCTTTACGAAAATCACTGGTATTATATGTTGACACTATTACCCCCTATCCATTATTTATCTAACGCTATTTATCTGACGCCATGGCAAGCATAAAAATCCAATTTTGTTCAAATATTATATCAGATTTTATCTAATCGAAAATAGGGTAGTTCCCACTTTAATGCGTACACACAACTTTCATCGGGTAAAATTTATACCCCCTCGACAAAGAGTGCCTCCTTTAATATAATACAGGGATATAGTATTATTAAGAATATCTTTAAAAGAGAGGGTGATATTTCATGTTTTGGATACAAAGACAATTAACCTTGCCTTCACATTCGGTTGGTATTTTCGCAATTACTCGTGATGTAATCAAGCAGCTTCCCGAATTGAGTAGTGTAAAAATTGGACTTCTTCATCTATTTCTTCAACATACCTCGGCATCTTTAACCATAAACGAAAACGCCGATGCCTGCGTTCTGGCAGATCTCAATAGTCAAATGAATCAATTGGTTCCGGAATCGGAATCCTATACGCACGCACTCGAAGGGAGCGACGATATGCCCGGTCATATAAAATCGTCGCTATTAGGCGTTTCATTAACCGTACCCGTGGGAGACGGCAAACTGCTCCTGGGTACCTGGCAGGATGTCTACCTCTGTGAACATCGAGAATCCCCCCATCGCCGAACTGTTATTCTGACACTCCAGGGGGAAGAATAATCTTAAACTTTACTCCCATTCAATAGTTGCAGGGGGTTTCGAACTGATATCATACACAACCCGATTAACTCCTGCAACTTCGTTTATAATTCTCGTCGATATTTTCGCCAGTAAATCATAGGGCAGATGACTCCAATCGGCAGTCATAAAATCTTCCGTGGAAACGGAGCGAACCGCAATAACATTTTCATACGTTCGACCATCGCCCATAACGCCGACACTCTGAATCGGGAGTAGAACGGCAAACGCTTGTGAAGTTTCACGATAGAGGCCCGCCGCCTTAATTTCGCCAACAACAATGGCGTCCGCCTCGCGCAGAGAGTCCAACTTCGATCTTTCAACAGAACCCAAACATCGAACGGCCAAACCAGGCCCCGGAAATGGATGCCGCCAGACAATTTCTTCCGGAAGTCCCAAATCCAGCCCCAATTGCCGGACTTCGTCTTTAAACAGATCGCGTAACGGCTCTATCAACGAGAACTCCAAATGGCTCGGAAGACCACCAACATTATGATGTAATTTAATCGTGGAAGCGGGTCCATCTTGAGAACCACCACTTTCTATCACATCCGGATATAATGTTCCCTGTGCCAAAAACTTCGCTCCTTCAATCTCGGAAGCCGCTTTTGAAAAACAGTCGATAAAAAGATGACCTATTCTTTTTCGCTTTTCCTGGGGATCGAGGACTCCTTGAAGTGCCGATAGAAAGAGGTCCTCCGCCTCAATAATACGAAGGTCCGTCTTAAAGAACCCGGTAAAGACCTTCTCAATCGACTCCACTTCCCCTTTACGGAGAAGACCATTATCGACACAAATACATGTCAACTGATCCCCAATGGCCCGAGACAAAAGTGCTGCCACAACCGCCGAATCAACCCCTCCAGACAGCCCACAAAGAACACGATGGTTGCCTATCGTCTCTTTAAGAGACTTAATGGTCTCCTGCGCAAAATTCCCCATCGTCCAGGTCCCATGGGTACCACAAATGTTTCGGACAAAATTGGATAGAATCCGCGTTCCCTCAAGAGAATGGGTGACTTCCGGATGAAACTGAATTCCGTAAATCGGCCGTTCTTTATGCACAAACGCCGCGATCTGACAGGTGTCCGTAGTCCCCAGCGTTGTAAATTTATCAGTGATTCCGGTAACCTGATCCCCATGGCTCATCCAGACCTGCGTCTCCGATGATATCCCTTTAAAAAGTGGATTATTCGTACCTTCATCGTTCACCTCCAAAAAAGAGCGGCCATACTCCCGCGTTGATACCTTCTCGACCGTTCCGCCAAAATGAAGACATTCCAATTGCATTCCATAGCAAATACCAAGAATCGGAATCCCCATCTCGAATATCCCCGGATCAATCTGCGGAGCCCCCTCTTCGTAAACACTGGAGGGACCTCCGGAAAGTATAATACCACAAGGATCAATTTCACGTATTCGATCCACCGTTATTGAATGACGTACCAATTGACAAAAGACCTGACATTCACGAACACGACGCGCTATTAATTGTACATATTGAGAACCAAAATCAAGAATCAGGATTTTTTCCTTCGCAACTGTTTTGTCGATTTTTTCGTCCGTCACTTTCAAAACACCTTCCGTATAAAAATAAAAAGGCGGGCAATGCCCGCCTGAAATTTACGCGTAATACAACAATTTTATTATTGGACTACTAACAGTTCGCAACATCTGTGTTACGAACAAAATCATCACTATAATTGGTAACGTCTATTACAGGATTACAGCAATGGTATGTTGATTGAATCACCAACCACCACCCATACTGCTCCCCCCCGAACTGTTGTTGGAATTATTATTACGCCCACCACTACTGCCACTATTGTTATTATTACGTCCACCACTGCTGTTGTTGCTATTATTGTTATTGTTGTTACCGCCGTTATTACTATTATTACTGCTGCTGGACGAACCATCTTGAGTATTATAGGTGAACATACGGACAAGTCCTGTAAATTGCGGAGGATCTGTAAACATAATATAACGTCGATTGTCAGTAACAACAACAGATCCGACGGAACTTTGACTGCCGCTATTATTTCCGCCGCCACCCATTCCGCCACCACGGCCGCCCATTCCGCCGCCGCCCATTCCGCCGCCACCCATTCCGCCACCGCCGCTACTAGGCATCCAAGCAACACCGACATAGAAGTAATCGATAACAGGCATGTATCCAGGATTCATGGTGTACTGAACATCCGGTACTGTTAAACCGTTCAGTTTATCGGCTCGGGAAGGTTCTCCCGACTGTGCTTTATAGGACGACTGATACTGACTATTGGCAGCAGCAAGGACATTTCCATTGGCTGACCGTGCCGAATTTGCCGCCGATCCATCTTTCATCTGCTCTATCTTCTGCGATAGAATACGCTGATTATGAATCTGCATCTGATTGATTAAAGCTTCCGCCGTTAAAATTTCCTGTTTGATATTTTCCTGACGACGCCCTTCAGCCAAATTCACAACAAAGGAAGCTTTTTCATCTTTAAGTGGAACGACAAAAGTTGCATCGCGCTCTTTTTTTGTTCCACTATTGGTAATAATACGAACACCAACTTTATCCTGTGGGAGGTCTCCCCAAGTTTTACTGACCAGAATATTGTATTCACCATTATATCCCATCGGACAAGTGTAAACACGTAACCGAAGTCCATCTTTCGTGGAAGTTTTACCAAGTTGGACAACATCTCTTTTGAGAATACCACCCGCATTGGTTCGAGGTTGTGCAAACCAGCAAATCGTCTTTGTCGGCTCTTGCACCGCAATATCAATTTCTGCATCGCCTGTCCAGGTTACTTCGACAACAACATCTCGAATCAATGCCGCTTGAAGAGCATTTTCAAATTCAGCCGCATCTTCTGTTCGTCCTTGCTCCATCATGTTGTCAACGAGTTGCTTGGCCATATCCATACCATTTTGCCAAACGTCCTCGATTAGTTTACCATCCCAAGCCTGTGCGGCAATACCGAGCGAAACCCATTTCTGCGCATTTTCATCATTTAATTCTTTTGCAAGAGCCAAACCACGAACATAGGGCTCCGGTCGAACCGGAACGGCCCGGGCGACTTCATGATAAAGTTCCAAGGCACGTTTTTTCATTCCCAATTTTTCCATATATGCGGCGATTCCCATGATCGTAATCGGGTCAGAGGAGAAGTCCGCAACGGAGAGTAAAACCTTCTCAATATCTTTTTGAGGCGCATTACCTTGAATCATAACTAAAACAAGAGCTTCATAGATCCAGGGTGCGGCACAATCGTTGCGAAGACAACTTTCCAGAAGAGCTCGAGATTCATCGAACTTCTTTTCCTTGTTCAAGTCGGAAACTTTCAGCATTAATTCGTTATTAAACTGAATCATTTCCTTTTGATATTTTGCCAGATTCACTTCATTACGTTCTTTAGCTTCCTGACTGGTACCAGCTTCCATTACCGGTTTGGCAATTTTATGTTCGGAAATGTATTTATCCCATTTTTCATTGCAATTCATTGTCGTACCAACAAGAGTACCCTGGGGCATATCCTCGGCGGTGGAAACAAACATTTGAACATTATTAACAGGAGTTGCCGGCGCATTCTTTTGCAGGAAATCCTGAATGAGAGATTGTTTCGCAGGATTCTCCTTCGATGCCTTGTGATTTTTAGGAGCTGCATTAGCTTTAGGAGCTTCCGGAGGAACGAACCATCCGCCGCCCATACCGCCGCCCATACCGCCGCCCATGCCGCCGCCCATGCCGCCGCCCATGCCGCCGCCCATGCCGCCCATGCCTCCCATTCCGCCCATACCGCCGCCCATCATACTTCCACCGAGGCTGGTACCACCTTGGAACAGAAGGTCTGTAACGGGATAAAGTCGAATGGATGTAGAAATGTCAGGATTATTTTTGAGTTCATCCTGCGTGGTAATGTAAAGGGCATCGTCCAAAATGCAAAATGTTAAACTATAGGGGCGCAAAATATGTTTTAAAGCACTTCTTAATGTAACATTGTGGAATGGTTGCTGGATCTTCATTTCCGAAAGGGTATTTTCGGATTCGTCAATTTTGGTCTTGTCGAAAATAACATTTATTTCCAGTTCCGCACGAAGTTTCTCCACCCAATCTTCCAGTTTGGTTTCTTCGCCATCATCGTTTTTAGGACGTGGTTCCAATTTTGAATCAAGGACCCTGTCAAGAGCTTGAGCGATTTTTTTCGATTGCTCCGAGGAGGTAAACAGGGATGTATCCGAGTATTTTTCTTTACGATTTTTACTCAACCGCATCCAGGTTTCAGGATCCGGGAAGATTATCGGTGGTTCATCACATATCGGAATATGAGAGAACTCGGTTTGCATCAAGACATCCAGGAATCCTTTACGTCGTTTCAGCATTAAATCGCGGTTCTTTAAAAAGGCATCACGGGCACTGACAACAAGCCCAGCCTGTTCCGGTAAAGACGATTCATCACCAGCTATTTCAATAGCGGCTTGAGAAACTTCCCAAGCGAGGGCGAACTGCGCTTCTTTAACCAGAGAATCAAAACGTTTCATCAGTTCTACTAACTGATGTTCTTTTGTTTCACTTGCACGCAAAGTATCCATACGTTCATTGGCCGTTGCCAAATTACGTTGTGCAATAAAATCCCGTCTCTCTTTATCTGTTTTGGCATTATCAAGTATTTTCGCAGTAGTCGTCAAATCGTTCAATAATACATTCCGATCTTTAGGAGCGAGAAATTGATCCTGCTTAACGCTACTGATTACTATTTTAATCTTTTGATGCGCCTCTTCCGGGTCGGAATGGGCCATTTGGCGAGCGTCCTCAATAGCGACTTTAACATCATTCCGCATTTTAGCCGTATAAAGACTAATATTGCTATCAGTCGCGTTCAGAAGATTATTATCGACTTTTTTCTTGGAATCGTCAACAGGAACCTCCTTCTTGAAGGCTTCATCGGAATGGGCCATGGCTTCATTGAGAATACCATTGACATCAGGATTTTCCGGAGCGACGGTCTTGGCTGTTTCAGCGATTTGCTGTGCCTGTTTAACATTTCCAGCATTCAGGGCCTGTTGTGCTAAATCTTTGGCGTTATCAACCGTATTTTGAGTTCCATCCTGAACCTCTCCAAGGAGGGCACGACCGGCAATCGGAACAAAACTTCCTTGACCTTTGGCAGCGTCTTCCACCATTTTATAGAGGTAGACATTCTTTTCACTGGATGGTGTCGGTTGAGCACTCCAGTTCAGTGTTTTCACTCCGCCTTTTTCGGCCTCAACAGATAAAGAGATATTCTGCTGTGACAGATTACCATTCTTCGAGCCAAAAAGAAAAGTTTCCCGATCACTGCGTACTGGAGGTGTCAATTCAGGATAAACTTTTAATTGTCCTGTTGTTTTAACAGCGTCTGTAGGCCAGTAAACAGTTGCTTCAGAGGCTCGGGCCAGGATTTTACCCGCCTCGTAACCATCCTTTAATGACAGGTCAACCACAATACCGCCTGTATGATTGGCGAGTGCTCCCAAAACGGCAACATTCGTCTGCGCCCCATTTGCAAAAGCACATACCGGAACACGATTTGACACAAGTGTTTTGGTCACAGCGTCAAAATTCTTTTCATTGAAAACAGCCGAGGTACTAACGCCACGACCAATAAACATAATTGATCGATTGGCATCCTCCTGATAATCGAAGGAGTCACCAGCAGTACTCAACGACTTTTCAAGATCCGCAGCCCCTAGTGGTGTATTGGACTTGAGCTTTTGAATAGCATTCGCTACTTCCGGAGCTTTAATGGGAAGATATTTATTTCCCGTTAAAGATTCCGTGTCACCATCAACCGTAAAAATCTGAACACGCGCATTGGCGGGAAGATTGTCTACCAGTGACTGTACCGCATCCTGGCCCGCCTTGCGAATTTCTTCACCTATTTGGCTTGCCGAGACATCGACCAAAATTGCAACATCCGTATACTTCGCTTTTGTCGTGGCTTCTTCTGCCTTTAATGGAATCAGGAAATAATTCGTTCCATTACTTAAAGCGTAGGTATCCATCCTAACATCGTTGGTTTCCGCCGCATGGACGGACACACAACCAAGTAAAATCGAGAGAGCAAAAACCCCCACCGATATCCCTTTGACAAGACGGGTTCTCATAACTGTAATCCTCTTCTCCGTTATATCGTTTTAACAATATTTAATATGCGTCGATAATCTTTCCAACGTCTGGTGAATAACCCTGTCATTCGCCTCTGTAACAGCTTTGCCACCTTCGATCGATCTCCAGCGTTGCCGCTACATACGTGAATACAGTCCGACTCATCGTACATTGTACATGTTTTCAGTAATTCTTTCAACTCAAAATTTCCTTCATTAGAGAAGGAATTCATGAAAAGATAAAAGTTTTTCGGAAAGACCGAAACAATCGTTATTTCCACAACTATATAAAATTCTTTAAATTTCCTCTTTACCCTTCCGATAAAAAAATCTACTGAAATCCCCAAATTTCTCCATGCTCTTAATTTTACCTGTCTCTCTGGCTTTTTACAAGGATTATTTTCCAAAAAAAGACATTTTTTCGGTTTTTTTCTTTTATAACATATATAATAGAACCAAAATAGACTATTACATATGTTACAAATACAATTATTATAGTTTTATATTAGTTATAGGTACCATAACTATTTCCAAGTACAGCAAAAATAAAACAACAGGAAGACCATTCACGGATAATACCTGACTACAGTACATCGATATTCGAAACTCAAGCTGTAAATGAAAACATAGTCGGAATCAAACTGTCTCCGACTGGAGGTTGTTACTATTTTACCTTTAAAAAACTATCCTCGCCTCAAGTGGTCACAGGAATCAAATTTCATTCCCGAGTTTGTCCACCACCTCAATTAGTAGCTCCTAGTGGAATATCTGCAAGTGGAATTCGACAAATATAAATTGAGGTTTTTCCTTCGTGTGATGAATAATAGGAAACAATCAAGGTATCTTTCTGAATATAAAAACCCGGATAGCTGTTATCGCCCGCACTCGACAGTGTATAGAGAAGTTTAAATTTTCCCTGTTCATCAAGTGTTCCCAGTCCGGTTTTTCCCTTGACCCGACCTCCAAGGAAAAGCGTTCCATTCGGTAGATAGATCATGTTGGGACCTCCGAGCGATTCCCCAATATCCGTCCACTTCCATTTCGTGTAGGGAGCGGAACTGCTTCCCAACCATGCGGAATGATCACCATTTTCCCTCCGTACCAATATCTTCATGTCTCCATTGGGAGCAAACCGAACCGTTGCTTCATTGGGTTGGCCCGTTACGGACAGTTGGACAACCTGACTATAATCCAGACCATTCGTGGTCTTTAACAGACGAACGGTCCAATCTGCCGTATCCGATAATTGATAAACGACACCATATCCAATTCCGTCCTTCCAGGTTATACGCCACAACCAAT
This sequence comes from uncultured Planctomycetaceae bacterium, assembly GCA_964442735.1. Taxonomy (GTDB): domain Bacteria; phylum Planctomycetota; class Planctomycetia; order Pirellulales; family Thermoguttaceae; genus JAUNBG01. Next base: position 19,165 of record CAYUAP010000078.1, read on the forward strand.
CCAACTTCGATTTGACGGCAGGATCGATTCGAACGGACTCCGGTTCTGAAAAATTTACTCCATTTTCGTCGGAGAAAGAGACTTGAGTCACTCGTTCCATTAACTTCTGATTGACATAGATACTTCCTCCCATGATAACCATCAATCGACCGTCCGGCGTTATCGATAATTTGGAGTCTCGCAAATCGAAGGTTGCACGTTTCAAAAGGGCCACTGAATTCCATTCTTTACCGTCCGTAGAAGAGAGGATTCGAACCGTACCATCTCCCTCTCCGGTCTTTTTGCCCGGTATGTGGCCGGAACCTTCCCGAAACGTACAATAGTATTTCCCTTTAAAAAATGTTAAATCGGTAAACGCATTGTGTTTTCCCGCCTCCCATATTTTTGTGGACTCCGGCTCCCCGGCATAAACAATATTGGAATCTCGATTACTATCTTTTGGTAAAAAACCCAATAATATCGAAAACAAAATGAATATTAATATTGGCTGTTTCATATTTTCTCCTGATAAAATACCGGAATACGAAGGTGTAATTTATTACTCCATCGTATAGACACATAGGGGAACCAATACCTGATAGTCTTCCGTCCCACTATATTTAACTTCAATTCCCTGAAAAAAGACAAGATACGGTCCAACTTTTTTAGGAGAACTTCCTTCCGCTCCCCCCCGATGATAGTTTTTGTTTTCATTGATATAATAATACCATTCCTTAACGGAGGTAATATCCGGAAATGCTTCTTCCATATTTCTCTCTACAAGTCTCCAATCTTGAATGACATTGTTGTTTCGGGCATCAATTAAATATTGTCGAAGAACCTTTATTGTTTCAAAAACCTTTTGTATTTGTGGTTCTATCGCGCTGGAAGAAGCACCATGCGACTCCAATAACTTTATGAGACTCGCCAGGTCATGCTCAAGACTGTCATCATCCCAAGTACTGTTTTTTACAAAAACTTTAGGCCACTTCGCTATAAAACTATTCACAATCGTCTTCCCATAATCTGTTGCTTTAAACGATTGTAATTTATCGCGAAGAATATCAAATAAAAGCTCGAAATCCGCTTTTACCTGTTTTTCCAATTCGTTGAGATTCGATGTATCTTCATTATTATCATTATTATCCACGACATCATCCGCGACATTATCAGCGATAGACTCTTGTTCCACTTTCGTTTGATTATCTTGAAGTTCCAGCTTGGTTTCCGAAATCACTTCTACGGTTTTTTCCGGTTCTTTAGCTTTGGTTTCTGAATCTTTAGCTTTGATCTCCGGTTCTTTAGCTTTAATCTCCGACTCTTTAGCTTTAATCTCCGACTCTTTAGCTTTAATTGTCGCATCTTTTTCTAAAATTTCAGAATGGAGACTATTTATTTCCTGCTGTTGTTTTTGATTCAAAATCGAAATATCTTTTACCTGATTCTCCAGAACTTCGTTTCTTTTTTTAGAACTATCCAAGGAATTTTGCAGGCGGTCATAATCCTTCTTTAGACGAGAAATATCGGCATAGATCTGAATTTTCTTGTACATTGGTAAAAGAATATTACCATACTCTTGTTCGAGTAATTGCTGTACATCGACGTCCAATTCAAGAAATGTCTCGAAACAATATTTCAGTTTATCCTGAAATTGGCCTATATTGTTGTTTCCCATAACGCAACCTTTCTATAGTAAATCAATAACTAAATACTTCAACATTGAGCGATAGCAGCCCTTTCTTTTACCTATTTTATTTTATTTATCTTCTGTTGTCAAATGGGATATTAAAATTTTTATTTTATTAATAATCATTTCTCTTCCCCCCTATTTGACTTCAGTATTCAGAAAAAAGAGAATAGAAAAGACGACTTTTCTGGAAGAGTTTGAGATATCCTGCACTAATAGTATTGGTAACCGTTCACGGATATAAAGTGAAACCACGGATATATAGTGAAACCACGGGTAACACTGATTTTCACGGAGAGTTTTTTGGCAAACAAACTTTTTTATGATAATATTATTTATAGAATAGATAAAAATGTTTATACTTTAAGACGTTATAAATATGGCATTTCCCGGGAGCGTGGACGCCATGCCTGACGGCAGGCAGGTCTCGTCCGCATCCTCCAAACAGGCGTCTCGCCTGTTTTTGAAAAATAGACTTTTATAACGACCTTGAGTTTAGTTTGTTATAGTAAAATATTGTCTTTTACGACAGACTATCTGTGTTCATCTGTGGTTCTAAAATCGTTCGTGAATGGTTACTTGTGGTTGCGAACACTTAAAAAACGGAGTTGACTGGAACGCAGACGTCTCGTCCATCCTCCCAAACAGGCGTCTCGCCTGTTTTGAAATATAGACTTTTATAACGACCTTGAGTATAACACCCTGCTCTATTTATAATATACTGCTCTATTTACAAGGTGTTTTCGATTACTGTTCGGTAGAAGACAATCTGATCCGGGCAAGTTCAAATTCCAGGTAAATGTCCCAACGACTTTTAAATATGGAATAAAATTATAAAAAAAACTGAACTCCCCCTTGTTGAAAAATAAGTAGATGTAATAATGACATATACTAATGGTAGGAAGTTTATGTATTACAAATACTAATAACACTATTAGTAAAAGATTTCCCTATCGTTCATAGGTTGGTGGTAAAAACAGGAAAGATATCAACCCGAACAAGGCCAAAAGAGTTCCGTTTTGTGAAGAAGCTGGTTAAAACATTACGTTTTCCAGAATAGGCAAAACAGACGAGACGCCTGTTTTGGAGGATGCGGACGAGCCGTCCGCGTTCCGGTTCTGTCCGTCAAGACAACAGATTTTATCACCCCCTCCAGTGAACAGCAGGAAGATTTCAGTTTTAGTCAGGATCGGTAAAATTAGAGTTTTTACACGGTGTGCAACCGTTTTTCAAATGGTTTTCGTATTCCAAGAGAAGACCTGTGGACAAATTTTGAATGTTGGAAAGAAGGAAAATGAGTACAGAGTACAATCCGTTTACAGTGGCGCAGCAACAAATAGACAAAGCGACCAAGGCGCTGGGTTTTGATGAAGCAACAAGTGAATTTTTACGAAACCCGATGCGTGAAGTTCGCGCAACACTTCCCGTTCGCATGGACGATGGAAGTACCAAAATATTTAAGGCGTTTCGAGTTCAGTATAATACAGCCCGAGGTCCGGCCAAGGGAGGAATTCGTTGGTTTCCGACGGAAACAATAGATACGGTACGCGCATTAGCCGCCTGGATGACCTGGAAGACTTCAGTTGTCGATATTCCACTCGGAGGAGGTAAAGGTGGAATTATCTGTAATCCTAAAGAATTGTCCGAAGGTGAAAAAGAACGACTTGCACGAGCCTATATGCGAGCATTTGCCCCCATTCTTGGAATAACGAAAGATGTACCAGCGCCGGACGTTTATACGACACCACAAATAATGGGCTGGATGATGGATGAATATGAAAATATAATGGGAGAACATCATCCGGGAGTAATAACGGGCAAGCCAATGGAAATTGGTGGTTCCAAGGGACGTGGAGATGCAACCGCACGAGGAGGAGTGTACGTAACACGAGAAGCGGCAAAAGCATATGGAATCGAACTGAAGAATCAGCCGTTTGCGGTACAGGGATTCGGTAACGCGGGACAATTTGCCGCCATTCTGGGTGAAGAAATTCTTGGTATGAAATTTGTTGCCGCTTCTGATTCCCATAGTGGAGTCTACAATCCGGATGGTATTGACGCCAAGACTCTGGTTGAATACAAAATAAAGAATAAATCCCTTGAAGGTTTCCCTGGAGCAAAAGCAATTTCGAACGAAGAACTTCTAGCACTTCCAGTCACCGTTCTCTTCCCGGCCGCTCTTGAAAATACCATTAATGCCAAAACAGCCCCAACCGTTCAGTGTAAAATCTCCTGCGAACTCGCTAATGGTCCGACAACCCCGGAAGGCGACAAGATTCTGGACGCTAAAGGAATTATCGTTCTGCCCGACTATCTCGCTAACGCCGGTGGCGTTACCGTCTCCTATTTCGAGCAGTGTCAGAATGCCCAAAATTACTACTGGGATCTCGAAGAAGTTCATCAGAGACTGGATCGCAAAATGACCGAAGCCTTTAAGGCCGTTTATGATATGAGTCAGAAAAAGAAGACCACCCTTCGTGACGCGGCCTATCTCGTTTCTATTAAACGAGTAGCCGATGCCTGCAAACTCCGCGGTTGGACCTGATTTATTTAAGTGGAGCTGTTACCATGAAAGAGATTTCCATTCCACTCTCCGAACTTCCCCTTGGTATGTCCGGAACGATAGTCTCCTTAAATCTTGATTCGGAGACTGTCGGACGCTTTATGGGAATGGGACTCTTTCCCGGATCTCATGTTAAAGTAATGGTCAAAAGTCGTTCAGACAAACCCCTCTTAATCAGTGTGGGCGATACGCGAATCGCTATGGGTAAAGAATACGCCCGCTATATTTTCGTGGAAACAAATAGCGAAACATCGTCTACTTGTAACAGTTCTCCAATATAAAGTGAAACTACGGATATAAAGTGAAACTACTGTAACACTGATTTTCACAGATAGTTTTTTGGCAAACAAACTTTTTATGATAAAATTATTTATTATAATAGATAAAAATGTTTAGTTTGTTATTGTAATATTGTATTTTACGATAAACTATACTCAAGGTCATTATAAATGTCTATTTTTCATAACAGGCGGGACACCTGTTTTGGAAGATGCGGACGAGACGTCCGCGCTCCCGGGTAATACCGAATTTATAACTTCGTTCTATATATAAATTGAGTATTTTTTTATAATCAAGGTCATTATAAATATCTATTTTTCAAAACAGGTGAAACGCCTGTTTTGTAGCATGCGGACGAGACGTCCGCGCTCCCGGGTAATGCCGTATTTATGACTTCATACTGTATATAAATTGAGTATTGTTTTATAATCAAGGTCATTATAGATGTCTATTTTTCAAAACAGGCGAGACGCCTGTTTTGGAAGATGCGGACGAGACGTCCGCGCTCCCGGGTAATGCCGTATTTATGACTTCATACTG
>CAYUAP010000079.1:0-22756 GCA_964442735.1 uncultured Planctomycetaceae bacterium
CTATGATTCTATCCTTTTTATCCATCCGTTTATTCCTCTGTCTCCATGACTTGGATTAATAAACTATTGAGGATTTCTTGTCAAGGCATATTTATCCTCCGTGAATAATTATAAAATATTTTACGTGATTTCGCTTTGACATTATTGACTTTCTCCCGCGATTTTGTTTTAATAAAGAGATATGGAAAAATAATGCTTCCATTTCAGTATTTCAATTCCCGCCTGGAGATAATAGAATGAGTTATTTGAAAAATTATAGTTTTAGGTTTTGGCCCGGATTCCTTTTTCTGCTCTTGATACTGCCGTATCATCGTATCGAGGCATCGGGTATTTACGAGAATGGCTTTATAGAAATACAGGAGGGGCACGTCATTCCCGCCCGATTCGGTAAGGTCGTTTTCGCGGATCGTTTCGATCATAAAGATATATGGAGTGGCAAAACAGTCAATTATGAGAATCGGCTGAAAATTGATTTCGCCGGGAAATATCGGGATGTGTCCTGCCTGACCATTTCCATGGACGCAAAGAGCAAGAAGGGTGATACCGCGTGGCGAATTGAATCGCGAAAAATTGACCTGACCGAAAAGACATCGGAATTTGCCCTTTCGCTGACCATGGCTTCGACGGCGAATTTATCGATTTCGAAGTCGTACAATTTGGCTTGGGACAATAAGATTCGCTGGTATGATCATCAGGGAAAGCCGTGTGGCGAACAGGGATTTAAATTTTTTATCGCCGCGGGTGGTTTTCGCGATATGATCAGTTATGGATCGGTTCCAAAAGAGGCCGTTTCGTTTTCTCTGCAATTGGGGTTTGATGTCCCTAATATAGATCCGGGTAATCTGATCGCGTTTCAATCGGTGGAATTGGCCATGATTGATCCCGCTTGTTCGCGAACAAAATCCGGTTGGTTTGTTTCGGAAATACTGACGGGCGGCCCTGTTTCCTGGGAAGCCGAGACGCCCCAGGGAACCTCTGTCCGTTTTCAGGTTGCCGCCGTGGATCCGGAAGCCACCAAGCCCATAATCGCCGTACCAGATTTTCATGGCCCCGATGGAACCGATCAGACTTACTACGAAAAGCCGTTTAAGGTCGATTCCCCCTTGTTTCGGTATAAAGTCGTTTTGACTCCGACGAATGAAAAATATCCCATTCTCAAAAGTGTGACGTCTGGCAGGAAGGTAATGGATCAATGGACATTCCGTTGCGATACGTTTCCGCCCCGAGTCAAAATTGTCAGTCAAACGCCGACGCGCAATCCGCGGGCCGAAATCGTGTTGGAAATAACGGACGATGCCATTATCAATTGGAAAAAGCTCGCGATTACTGTGGACGGTTCCGACCGAACGAAACAGTTTACACTTGAAAACAGTCGGCTCCGATTTCAACCGGACAGTGACTGGAAAGAAGGGTTGCATACCGTTCAGGTCACGGTATCCGATTTACTGGGATACGCGATTGTGGCCCAAAAGTATTTTCTGATCGGCGATACGCCCACGACTCCCAAAATTACTCTTCGTGACGACGGGATGACCCTGATTGACGGCAAACCGTTTTTCCCCATCGGAATTTACGGCGTTATGAAACGCGAATTCAACGACTTCAATATCGATAAAGCGTTCCACGATTTGCGAGAGGCCGGGTTCAATTTCGCTCATTCCTATTCCATGCCACGAACGGACGAATTTCTTGCCGCCGCCCAAAAATACGACTTCAAGTTGTGGTGCGTCGCAAGACAACCCGATGAACGTTTCCTTAAAATTGAGCGAAATCATCCGGCGATTATCGCCTGGTATTTGGGCGACGATACCTCGGCAAATACAACGCCTTCCGAACTGTTCGATCGTCATGACGCCATGAAGGCAACCGACCCAACCCGAATCACGACTCAGGCCGATCCTGTGGATTCGTTGAAAGAGGTCTCCAATTATCAGGACTATGTCGCCGGAACCGATAATTTTCTCCCTGAAATCTATCCGATAATGAATGATGGTCCGGATTCGGGCGATGCAAGTGTGGCTCAGGTCGTTCTCGATATGAAACGTTGCTTTAAAGATATTCAACTTGCCAATGACGGCGCGAAAAGTATCTGGCCCATTATTCAGTATTTCGAAGGCTGGGGCTGGAAACGATTCCCCACATATCAGGAATTGCGCGGAATGAGTTTCGCCGCTATTATACACGGGGCTCATGGAATTACCTGGTATACTTACGGCGGGCTCGTCAACCCGGAAAAGAAAATGTTTAACTACGGTATTACCACGACTCCCGAACGCTGGAAGAATATGTCCACCGTTGCCAAACAGATTCAACAGCTTTCCCCGGTTCTGCTGGAACGCACGCCGAAACATCAACCGACCGTTAAGATTACCGATGGTCCTCAAACCGATTATTTCGGTAATCCGTCGGTTTCCTGTCTTTTAAAAGAACATGAAGGCAATATCTACCTTTTGAGTGTCAACGCGAGTCCGAAATCGGTCCAGACGGAATTGTCCGGTGTTTCCGCCACGGAAGCTACGGTGATGTTCGAGAATCGCACTGTTAAACTGTCAAAAGATATCCTGACCGACCATTTTGAAGGCTACGAAGTACATATTTACAAATGTTCGGCAAAAAAAACTGAATCGTCGCCGAAATAAAGAGAAAGAACAGAGTCGGGCAACATGGTCGATTATATCGAACATTACGCGAAAGAAATGGAAGTCGAGTTGGGCCGATTCATGGACAGACGGGTTGAGGTTCGCCTGTCCGGAATCGAACGAATGAATCCATCGTTATACTTCAATTCGCCATTGAAACACGATTTTGCGATTGAATTGCAGTCCAATCGTCAGCCAACGCCATGGATTCAAACGAATTTGTCACTGCTTTTGTATCTGTTGGATTTTCGACTCGAAATGACTTCGCCCGTCGTCGAAACATGGTCCCAAACGGAACAAGTGGAGCCGACTCCTTTGGAAGCCAAACTTTTGCGGTCCATGTTGCTCCCCTGGTTCGAACCGGTAAAGTCTTTTTCGTCATCGGAGTTTTTACCGGAAAAGATTGAACTCGTTCCACTAACCGCGAAACAGGAAACGAATTCGTCGTTTATCCTTGCCTTTGACGTTCTCTTTCCGGGATATTCCACGACGATATCGCTTATTTTACCCGAGTCGTTTGTTTCGATATCGATAGCCAACGATCTGATCGTTCAACTCGAACGCGGTCGGAAAAAACAAATGATTCGTGTAACCGTCGGCTCGTTTTCTTTACCTTTATCGCAATTACATCAGAACAAGGAAGGTGATGTTCTGAAAATGAATATTCCAGCCGATTCCCTGTTCGTCGTCGAAATCGATCGGAGCCCGACTTTCGCCGGTCGCCCCGGTTTTTATCGGGGGTTGTCCTCCCTTCAAATTGTAAAGGATCTCCGGAATTCCTGATAAATGTGCCATGCCCACTGTTTTTTATCCATAACCAAAATAATAAGGATAGTTTGATATGAAATTGTTGAGTTTTGTTTTTACTTCGTTGTTTTTGCTTTGTGCATCGTTTGTTTCCGCCGAAATTTTTAAAGATGGCCAGACCGTCTGTTTTTTGGGAGACAGTATAACACATGGAGGTCTTTATCATTATGATATACATGATTTCTATGTGACACGATTTCCTGCGGCAAATATTAAGTTTTTTAACGCCGGAGTCGGCGGGGATACCGCTTATGGCTCCCGATGCCGACTGGACGAAGATGTCTTCGCGAAAAAACCGAATGTTGTGGCGATCATGTTTGGAATGAACGATATCGGCCTTTATAATTATGCCGTGAATCCAACAGAAGAACAACTGAAACGTCAAAAAAGTTCCATTGGTTTTTTTGAAACAACCATGAAGGAATTGACGACCGTGATAACGGACCGCCTTCATCCCATTTTGATATTCATGACACCGTCTCCTTTTGACGATACCGGAGTGAATGACAAGAACAATAATTATCCGGGCAGTAATGGCGGATTGGCACTTCTGGGCGATATGGTTCGAAAAATGGCGAAAGAAAACGGTGCCTTACTGGTCGATTTTCATACGCCCATGACCGCGTTGAATATCAGGGAACAAAAGAAGAATCCGCGTTGGACGCTTATCGGACCTGATCGTGTTCATCCCAAGGGACCCGGTCATCTCATGATGGCCTGGCTCTTTCTGAAAGCTCAGGGAGCCCCGGAATATGTCTCCCGTGTGGAAATCGACGCGGTACAGTCCAATGTTGTACAGACGGAACGCGCCGATGTTTCGCAACTGAAGAACACCGCAAATGAACTTTCGTTCCGCCTGTTGGAAAAAGCGATTCCCATGCCAATTGCCTCCGACGCTACTTCCATGCTTGAACTCATTTCCTTCGTTGACGACTTGAATCGGGAAATCGTTCAGATTACCGGTTTGACAGACGGTACTTATGAACTTGCGATTGACGGAACAACGATCGGAACTTTTTCCGCGAAAGATTTTAACGCCGGTATTAACCTGGCCATGAACGCAAAAACGCCGCAATTCGCTCAATCGCAAAAAGTTCTGAAACTGTCCCAGGAACGCCGTACAACAGAACTGATCCTTCGTTCTTATGCCTGTGTTCGTTGGTTCCTTCAAAAGCAAAATGTCAATTTAAACGACTCTGTCGCCATTCAAAAATATTACGATGAACTGAAAAACAAAACGGGTTATTTCGAGGCACAAATTCCTCAATATTTAAAAGAATGGAAAAATCATAAAATGGTCCAGGAAAAAATCAATGCCTTGGACAAAGAAATACACGCAATGGCGCAACCGACTTCACACGACTATAAAATTCGAAAAATAACTCCGACACCCAGTGCGAAATGATTGATCCGCTGGTCTTTCGACGCGATACGGCAGAAATCCAAACATTAGCGCAATCCAAACATTAGCGACGGGGCTTGCCCCGTGTGCTCGATATCTGCGGCTGGAGGTGGTAGTAATAGACATCGTAATCGTTTATGGAAAATATCTTTACAAGAATTGGCAAATGTAACCGGTTTGGATTTACATGTATGCCATTTTCCTCCGGGAACCAGTAAATGGAATAAAATAGAACACAGAATGTTCTCGTTTATTACCCAAAATGGCGTGGACGTCCCTTATTAACGCATCAGACCGTTGTCGAACTAATAGGTAATACGCATACACAAGGTGGGTTGGTGATAAAATCTGAATTGGATGAAAACGTATATGAAACTGGAATCGTTGTCACAGACAAAGAACTTAAAAGTGTCAACATTACTCCGGCAGATTTTCATGGTGAGTGGAACTATGTTATAAAACCAGAACACTAAGGAAGGTAACTGTCTATTTTTCAAAAATTGGTATTGTGCGAAACATGGAGAAAAGTTATAATCCGTTCCATGAAGACCCAAGACCTTCTTACAAGAATATCGTGTCTGGAAGGACGGTTAGCTGAATTGTTAAAGGAGAATGCTCGTCTTCACGAAGAAAACGAATGCCTTCGCCACCGTGTCGGTGAGTTGGAAGAAATTCTCAAAAGCCAGGCCGATTCATTACTTTATGAGCTTTCGAACGATTGGGAGCAGGAATATAAATATACAAATAAAATTTTAATCAGCCCTTGGCCGTTGGGCTTAAAATAAGGCATGCTTTATGGAACAAATTATTTCGACGCGTATGACTCTCGTTCAGGCTCTCCGACATCTTAAACGTATTAAGGAAGCCATCGCCAAAATTTCCAAAATGATCAAAGATTTTAATTCGATTCTGAAAGACGGTGTTCGTGAAGTCGATATTAACAAGGCGATTGCTTTTCGCGAGTGTTTGAAACGACAGGTCGTTAATGCCAAACTCACGCTTCAGGAGGCAAGTCGTCCGATTCAACGCAAGATCTTTGAAGTGGCCGAACTGAAAGATTCAATTTCTTTTTATCAGCAACTCAACTGTAAACACGGTAAAGTTGTAATACAGCTTGGCCGATACGACGTAAATGAAGAACGGGAAATGGACGCGGTCATTCGAGCGTCGGATGTAGAAAAAAGATGTTCCGAATTGCAGCGTCAAATGGATCGTCTGTATAACGAAATCGACGAATTCAATGTAATGCAATATGTCGAGCTCGTACCATTTCCGGCGGAAACGTTCGATGAACTTATGTCGATATCCGATCCGGAAAATACGACTCAGGACGCAAACGACGAATCATAAAACGAATCAAATTCAATTCCGATTAGACGCATACAACGGGTTCGATGCGGTACGGAAAACTGACGATGTAACCTCACCCGCTTCCCCGTTCTTCCGAAGGTGCAGACGGGAGCAAGGATACCGATAATTGAAAAGTCCTTGATTGGACGATTTTGTAATAGATGACCTAACGCGAACTATTGAAAGTCAAAATTCAAGATTCCATCTGTCAGCGCTCAATAAGTCATTGACACAAAACACAAAATGATGCGTTGGCTTTTCGTCCGTCGAACCCTTTGTTTTATTGTAAATAGACTGATTTAAGAAGTTTGTCTCAATGGAGAAATAAAATGTATTATTTTGAGGTTTCCATCAATACAGACAAGGCCGAAATGTCGCCAGACGATCAGATCTATAGATTCGGCTGGTTTATCAGTGCGTTGATTGCTTCAGGACAGGCTTTGGGACGTGGCGAGGTTTGCTATTGGTCGGGAACGAAACTCGTTTGGGTTGCACTCTCATTGGAAAAAAACTCGCTGGCAAAGAAGAACGAATCCATTTACGCTCGACGGGATCGACACAAACTGGAGAAAATCTGCAAAGAGAAAATAGAGATCATACTTTTGGGTACGACAAGCGATTCGCCCGTCTGTCAATGTGTCCGTCCTGGCGGTGTTCTTATGAAACTCGAATACCGCGATCAGTCACCATCACTACGCTGTCTTGATTGCGGAGGCTGGATTCCGCTTTATCGAATTCCGCTTCCATTTACCGGAAATCCGGAACATCCACACTGTTCCGACGATGACTATTACTCAATAATACAATGGGAAAGAGCATACAAGGCATGCGGCAGTCTGGAATGGGTATCTTGCGTCCAACCCTGGGCACAGAAACAGATCTCGGATCATCAGTCACCTTTGTCAAAACAGGGACGTAAACTGGCAGCAAGACTGGAATCTCATTGGAGAATTCCTGTCTATTACAATCTTTTCAATGATCGACATATTACACGTGAAAAGGATAAACAACGCAAATGTCCTCAATGCGGCGATGATTGGCTGACGGACGGATCCTCTCCCGTCGAGAATGTCGATTTCAAATGCGATCATTGTCGTCTTGTTTCCAATTTTACGACCAATACATGAAAAGAAAAGGTTTTTTTCCAATAACAAAAATAATCGAACTGTTTAATCCCTATGATTTGAATAGCCAATGTCTTCTGTATCATTGAATATTAGAGAACTTGTGGAGTTGAGTACGGAGAGCGAATTAGTCACGCTGATGCGGAACGATTCGTCTTTTATAATTTATATGCGAATGCCTGAAATTGCCGAACAGCTTAACATCGCAAATAATACACAATCGGAATCGCTGGTGAAAATAGTCGTTCCAACGGGATCGAACGACTATAATCCGACGGTCGCCTCGACTTTACGTGAACTGTTTCCTGAATGTTTTGTATTGGCCACCGCCTCAAAGAAGTGGTAAAGGCCAATACTCGCATGCGTTACGGCTATTCCACTTTGAGTCCACCCAGTCGATAGTAACGTGTCTCCCCTTCCCGTCCTTTGATCGGGAGCGCGATTTCAGGCATGCCGTCCGGCTTGCCCACGGAAACGAACAGGGTATAAGTGCCCGGCTTAAGTGTCGGAACATTCTCGCCGAAGTTCGGATACAGTCCCAATTCTTTCATCGGAAGAATCACTCCTTCGTTAATGGTCGGAATCGGTTTGACAAGGCCAAAATGTCCCACCGTTTCGTGTGTTATTTCAGGAGCTTTGCCCGGTTCGGCAACCGGCAGATCACGAACATTGAACGACTCATCGGTGAACGACCAAACAATATCGCCCTTGGTGTTCTTCAGTGTGAACGCCGGGCATCCGCCACAGTAACACGGGGCAACACCCACATTGGCCCAAACGGTTTTGATCTGAACTGGCTGATCCAGTTTCACGACACTTGGAAAAGCCGCTTGACGCAATTCGATTCGGTAACCAAGCCTGAGATTGATCTTGTTGATAATATCGCGATGTTTCTCCAGATAGGGCCGCGGCCAATCGTGAATCGACATGTAACTTGCGTGATAATCTTCAACCGCCTGAATGAGTCGTTCCGGCTTCCACTGGTTACGATAAACACGGCGAATGTAATGACCATGTTCCACGACAACGGGGAGTTTGGGCCAGAATTGAGCGGCCAACTTCTGACTGAACCATTCGTTCGGAGCGGCTGAACAAAGAATACTGTCGTCGCGAAGTGTAACCCCTTGTGAAAAAGCGTAATCGATAATTTTGGCATGCTCGTTTCTGCGTTCTTCTCCGGCAACGTCGTCACTAATACAAAGCTGGGTCGACGGAAAATGTTTTTTGTGTAAATCGATGTGAATTTTACACACTTGATCCGTTTGAGCTTGCGTCAATTTGGCCGAGCGATCGGTGTGCCCTTCACCATAAATACCAAAAGAACCAATATCAATAAAAGCAACATTGGGATTGTTGCCATACCGCCGAGCAAACGCGGCAAGAAACTTGTCAAGTTTGGCAAGAAAAACAGGATCGTCAAACTTCGGTTCCCAGAGCATCGTTTGGGTACTGCCCAAATCGGTTTTACTCCACGGATAATCGATTCCTTTGGCTCCTGCATCGCGTACCCATTTGGGCGTCGTGTAGACGGTTCGCGGATCACTTGCAACGATTCGAAACGCGACCTTCTTCCCTTTTTGCATCCACGGCAACGCGTATGTATCAATCAAGTCCCAACGGAACTTCCCCTCCTCCGGTTCCAGATCGCACCAGGAAAGACGAAAATAAATCGTGGAACAGCCCGGAAACCAGTCGAGCGTGTCGCCCGAAGCTTCCGTACCACCATACGCCCAAAGTCGTCCTGAATATTGATAAAAGACCCAGCCCATGCCGGGATTGATTAAAGCCTCGTCGGTAATGAACGGCTTGACTTCAACTCGCGGTTTCGTAGTGTCCGTTGCGTTCGGTTTGGCAGTATTATCTTTCACTGCTTCGGCACCAGGCAACCAGTAACCGAAACAAACAAACAAAAGTACGATCAGAACTAACTTCGTGTAGCGCATGACTTCTCCCATTTGGTTATTGACTCGTTATAAAACCTTATTCCCGATTCCACTTGCGTTTTCCCGTTGCGAGCCTGAAAATACCCGCTTTCCAAGGGTCAATGGTCTAAAGTGAACCCGTTTTGTTGGACAACAATGATTTGAACAACAATGATTTGAACAACATAAATTTGAACAACAAAAATGTTGACTCGTAGAGAATATGAGTTGATTCAAATGCCCCATGGAGGACATTCGATTAATGCTCGTCATTCTATCTCCTCCATTTTCTTTCGGTAATACGAAATCACGAACGCCATACTCCTAATTCTCATTTATACTAAATCCATTTGAATTTTCCGGATCTTGTTTGTACAAGCCCGACAACGACGGGCGGATTATTGAGGCCGAAGGCTACTGCCCATACCGGCTTCGGTATATTATCTGTAGTTCCCTCCCAATTGCAATAGGACAAGCTTCCTTTTTTGTTTTATTTTCATAAATAATCTTCCTGTCCATAGGCTGGTAGTTAAAATAAAACGATAATTTGTGAAGAGTGATTTACGCACAGACCCTCAGTAGTTCGGAGTTTTGGGGTACCATGAATAAAAACTACATTTTTATTCATGATCCAAACAGACAGAACGCCTGTTTTGGAGGATGCGGACGAGACGTCCATAGGTATTAACTTAAAGATATGTCTCTCACAGATACACGGAAGCACAGAGGAGAGAACGAAAATCGGGTTTGTTTTTAGGTCTTTTGTACCATTTTCTCGCTTTGCATCATATATAACCATATATATTACAAGTAGTTATGCTTATATTAATACGTAGGGACGAGACGTCCGCGTTACAGTCCTGTCTTCACCAAGTAAAAATTACGAACTACTGAAATTATTTATCAGCCTATTTCACCTTCATTATTCCCAAAGCCGTCACCACCTCCCGGTTCACTGCCTTCCATAATCGTTGTGACCTTAAATTGATAATACTCCAGTTCAGGCTTTTCATATTTCTTTCGCCCGGATTTTATGTTATCATTGATTTCTGATTCGCTGTTTATACCATTGCCGGTATGGGTAACAGCCTTCGGACTCAATAATCCGTCCATCGGTGCCGGACTTGCGCAACCAATTGCCGGATATTTCAAATGGGATGAGTTTATCATAATTATTCCCTCCTTCAATTCAAATAGGAACTGATTTGAACCTTGGTATTATTCAAATCAGGATTCATGGAAAGTTTTCGATTCTTTTGATTGGAATTGGAATCGGTTATCAACCAATCAAAATCAACAGACTCCTTTTCCGTTATCTCTTCGTCGGTCCATCGTGAATAAATTTCACGAACAACAGCAGGTTCCGCCATGAATTCATTTGTCGGCACCGTTATTATATCATCCGAATCATCCTTGTCATACTCTGTATCCCATAACAGGTCCGATAATATCATATTCCTGCCCATAAGCTCAATTCCGTACTCGGCAACTTCAAGTTCCGCCGCTGGCACAACCGACTCTTGAACAACGTCCTCAAAAGCCGTAACAAGATGACCGGTCAAATAATACGTATTGTCCCTTCCGAATCCATTTCTGTCGACCAGATCAAGCGTTATATTGTAGACTCCGTTCTCCGAATAATAATGATTGATCGAAAGTGTATTACTCACCCTCTCAATCGTTTCGGAATGTCCATCTCCCCAATGAATCGTCCATTGAGCCATTGGCGTCCCGGAAGAAGACACCGCGGTCAGATTCAACGACAGAATTGAGCCCCCCAATAAACCTGTCGCTTCTGTCGTGACCAAAGGAAGAACCGCATCGATAATAACTTCAACCGTAATGGGAGCCGATTGAATTCCCGCCTTCGTTTCGAGCATAATCGTTAGAAGATGTGTCCCTGACTCCAAACCAAGTTCGGTTACGTTGAGAATATTATTCGATTGATACTCATAAACGCCATCACCATCAAGATCATAATGATAGATTAATGAATCGCCGGGCATAATCAATGCACTTCCCTCCTGACAGGAAAATGTATAGATCACCTTGGTATCAAGTCCCTGATTCATGGGGAGTGGCGATGCAAGGGGATCCTCATTCCATTCACCACAATTATAATAGTTCTCGCCAGTGTTTGCACTATTATTCGTATAATTAAGTTGATTGCTAATAATGGTAAATACGGTATAATGACCGTTGAGTATTCCTCCTCCATATCCATTACTGGCCGTATTATTATTTATATAAGACATTGCATTTGTATCGGACTTCTGAACGACAACTTTACCATGCGCGTAAGTATTCATCGACGAATTATTGGAGTTACTCAATCCGCCGCCATTTTTTAAGGCGATATTATGGCAAATCGAAGTTCCATAAAGCCAAAGTTGAGAGGTGTTCAAAATACCACCTCCATATTGAGCCTTGTTCGAATTATTTTCTTTGCCAATACAACAGTCGGTGATCGAAAGTATACTCTGACGAAGATCTATCCAGTCGGCATTGGCCGTATTACATAGAGCTCCGCCGTTATATCTCGTTTCATTCGAATTGAGATTGATATCGGCTAACGTCATACTACCCGTATTCATTATCGCACCACCATAGCCGGCGGCAATATTATTGGAAATATTGACTTCGGCTTTAGTTTCGAGCTTCGCCGTAAATTGCCGCCAGGGTGTTAATTTCGTTGCACTGACAATAACGTTTTGGATAGCTCCTCCGTTACGCAGTGCGATATTACCCGTAATATCCGTGTCCACAATGGAGACGTTCCCCTGATTGTAAATCGCGCCACCACCTCCGGCCATGTTATTGGTTATACTTCCGCCTTCAATAAAGAGCGTTCCAAGATTGGCAATCGCTCCTCCACCTTTGCTGGTACTATTGATCGTATAGGACACGGTGATAGTCAAATCGGTATATGTTTCCGTATCGATATCAAAATCATCTCGTAAGGCATAGACATAATTCCCTTCCGAGCCGGTTCGAATGAACTCGCCCGTACTTCCCGATTCACTAAACGCCGCGTTAGCGTTATTTTTGGTCAGATTACAATCCACAAGTCGGAGAAATCCACGACTCATGATGGCACCGCCATAGCCGCTGTTTTCTCCCACGGTATTCGTCGTACCATTGCCTTCCGTCAATGTCAAACCAATCATTTCCACCGGATTCAAATAACTCCCTGCCGTCTTCGATTGAATATTAAAGAGTCGGGTCGCGTTCCCTCCTGATATCGTTATACCAGCTTTATCTGTTCCATTCAGAACGATATAGCTGGCGATCTTAATTTCCGCCGACAAGGTTATTGTCATTGAGCCGGTGAAGTCGAAATTAATCACAGCATCGTATCCGTTCGTTTGCGCATTGGCAACTGCCGTCATAAAACCGTTCGCCGCAGTAACGGTAACGTCCGCCTGTTTTTCATACGCACCGATATCGACCATGGCATTTGAAGTTGAGGTATAATTATAAATACGTCCTTTATCAGCCAGATCGACTGGATAGGTTGTGGTATTCAAAAGGTCATTATTACCACAATCAATAGCCTGGGCTTCGGAAACGAGAAAATAAAGTCCCTTGTTCTTATTGAGGAACAGATTGGCCCCGGAATACTGCAGATTATTCTCCGAAGTCTCCGTATTCCAATAATCGCTATCTGCTGCCAAAGTTGTCAAACAGTTCTTCCCGGTGAGTGAACCAGAGGTCGAGCTATAATAGTCACAGGCAGCCCCCGCCGAGAGATTATCGACCAGAATGGTATTATACAGATTAACAGTAGCAACCGCCGCAGGCGTCGATGTTTTCGTAGCGGCAAAGATTCCGGCGCCGCCGTTCTCTATTAATGTTGTATTATCAGCAATAGTTGCGTTAATAAAGGTCGCGCTTCCCGAATATCCTACCATAACGGCCCCTCCTGCGAATCCTGCTGACTCGACTGCGGTGGTCTTGTTTTTCGCCAAAAGTGTATTAACAATTGTTACCGTACCAGCAACGGAAAGTCCGCCACCAATTTTCGCTTCGTTCTCCAGTATCTTACAGTTCGATATCGTAAAATTACAACCGGCTGGAAATTGCATGGCACCGGCACCGGTAGTCGCAACGTTCTTTTCAAAGAGACTGTTTTTAATACTTCCGCTCCCGTTCATTTCACCGCCGGCTCCATAATTGGCCTGGTTCCCGTAGAAATAACAGGTATCCATCGTCAAACTACTGGTATTGGTATAAAGACCACCTCCCTGGGATTCTGCGATATTTTCAATAAATCGACAGGAAGTAATCGTCGATATACCATAAACCAAAAGGACACCGGCTCCATTCTGCGCCTTATTGGCTCCTATCGTGGAATTAAGCAACTGAAATGTCTGTGTTGCCGCCGACATGGAGAAGAGGCCACCACCAGCAACGGCTTCATTTTCGGTAATAATACAATTATCAAGGCATAACAGATAAATGGAGCCATTATAAAGGGCTCCGCCCGAGCCGGCACTATTCGAAACAACCTTATTTCCCGTCAGTTTCGAATTCTCAACTTTTACATTAGGCCCCATACGTAAATAAATACCGGCACCGCCATCATCCTGACCATCAGTGGGAGAGGCCAGAGGATTGAGTACGGTATTATCAGAAATCGTACTTCCCGTGATGGTCATATTGGAATAGATATTGGAAAAGATACCACCGCCACGTCGTTCGGCGCTGTTATTGGAAATAATGGAATCGGAAATCGTTACGTCGCACTTTCCGAAATAACCCAGACCACCTCCGTAAAATTGGGAATAGTTATTTGTGATCGTAGTCTTACTAATCGTCAGTGTAACTTCAGAAGCGGTTTGAGATATCCAGAGAGCGCCGCCGATCGCATTGGTGGCTCCATCAGGAATATAAACATTATTATTATCCATAAGACATTGCTCAATGGACAGAGAGGAAAGAATTTTGGTATGAGTCGTATCGGCGCTGGCATAAATACCGGCTCCGAACGAGGATAGTCCTCCGGTGATTCTCAGGCCTTTTAACGTGATCGCGTCCAGGGGAACGTTTTCATCACCGGTAACGGTAAATTGAATGACCCGGGAGAGTCCACCGGCATCAATGGTAAAGCCGGGTATATTGGAAGACGTATTAAATAAGTTGGTGGCGTCAATGGTCAACGCTTTATCGATTGTCAATTGCCTGCCGTTCAGCAGATACGTTTTACCGCGCATCGAGTAATGAAACGTAATCGTATTGCCAAGACCATTGGTTCCGGCGTAAGCTATGGCCTCACGAAGAGAAAGCTTGTTGTCCGTCAGATTATCCTCCAGTGTATTTACTACCAGATTCGTTGGAATAATCACAGGAACCGTCCCCTCCCAGGCACCAAGATCGACCGTCGTTGCCCCGGCTACTGTTGTCGTTCGCGAATTTCCGGCAAGATCGGTTTCCCCTTCCTCAAGACAATTCGTATCGCCCGCTTTATACGCCTGAGAACCTTCAATAATTCGATAATCTTTATTGGCTTTGTTCGCAAATAACTGTTTGGACGTGTCATATTCACTATAGCTAATACCATTTACCTTATAAGATAAAAGATGATTGGTATTTAAGGTTCCGATTGTAACGATATTATCATAAAACTCTGAATAATTACTATGTTCTTTATTGACCGTGTTTTCCAATATAATGGAGTTTTGGATTGTCATGGTGCCGGAATTTTGATAATACCCCCCACCAACGCCTGCGCTTTCGGTATTTCCTGTAAGGATATTAGCCACAATCGTACAGTTGGATATGGTGGATGTTACACTGGCATTGGAATTCGTATAATAAATTCCACCTCCTAATTGTACAGAGGTATTTTCCTGTATTAACGAATCACGAAGATTTACAGACGTTGAAATAAGGTAAATGGCTCCTCCATATCGTGTGGACTGATTTTCCTTAAAGATGGAGTGCGTAACAGCAAGTCCGGTTCCCCCACCAACCCAAAGAGCGCCTCCATCGTAAGTGAACGCATCCAGGGCCGTTTGATTATTTAAGAAGGAGGTGTTGTCGATAGTTATCATTCCGATTCCACCCGCATAGATTCCTCCGCCTCTTAAGGCGACATTGGCAGAAATCACGCTGTTTACAACATTCAGTGTTCCACTCCCGGAAACGCAAAAAATAGCACCTCCCAAAGAACCAGATTCGTTATTGATAAACACGGAGTTTTCAATAGACAGATTGGCTTTAGCATTGACAATGGCACCTCCCGAATAGGCTGAATCACTTTGTCCAACATTAGGATTGTAAATATATCCGTTGATGAATTGCAGTCCTTTTAACGAAACGTTACAAACCTCAGAGGGCCCAATAACAAAGATACGGGATTGGCGCTGAGCGTCAATCGTAATGCCCGGGGATTGGGTTGCCGAATCGTATAAGGCCGAGGCATCAATGGTAATGCCTTTGTTAATGACTAATTGAGTATTTGCTAAAGTAATTGTCTGTCCCTTTAATACTGTGGCAAACGTAATTGTCTCGCCTTCATTTGCAGAGGCGATCGCCTCTCGAAGGGTGGTCCTGTTGTCCGTTGTGTCAATAGTCGTGTCATCCTCAATCGTATCCACGACAAGTCGATTCGTCAACCATTCATAGGCTCCCCGATCAACAATATTCCCTATAATTCGCGCCTTTTCTGCCAGATCGGTTTCGTAACCACTGATATAGTAATTATTTCCGGTATCCACCGCCTGAGCATTGAGAACCAATTGATAATCGCCGTTATCCGTATCTGCGAACAGTTCTTTACTTGAATCGAAAATCATATTCGTTGTTTCTGTGGAATTTTCCCAGACACTGTTATCGGACACAAGATTGTTAAAGCCGTATATCTTGCCTCTATAATGACCGATTTCGGCTCCGGATATACTATTGTTCCCAAGGATAATGGAATTTTTCACATTCAGTCCGAGTACGTTATTTGAACTTGAAAAATAGAGGCCGGCACAATCGGAAGCG
This sequence comes from uncultured Planctomycetaceae bacterium, assembly GCA_964442735.1. Lineage (GTDB taxonomy): Bacteria > Planctomycetota > Planctomycetia > Pirellulales > Thermoguttaceae > JAUNBG01. The sequence goes on from CAYUAP010000079.1 coordinate 16,235, forward strand.
TTGTTATCGACGATGGTACAATTGACAATGGTACTGTCCGACGTCATTGTGGAGATATAAAGGGCGCCCCTGCTTGAAGTGGCATTGGAGGTCACGGTATTATTGGCAATAAGGGAATTGGCAATAAAAATAGTACCGTTACACATAATGGCTCCGCCATGATTGGTCGTTCGATTCCCTGTAAAAGTGGAATTCCAAATCGTTAAATTGCCGCCGTAAACAAAGGAATCGCCGGAATCGCAATAAATGGCACCGCCGTATAACAAGCCGTAATTATTGGTAAACTGACAACCGGAAATAGAGCCTATGGTATTATACTCGAAAAAAATGGCGCCTCCCGCGCCGCCGAGATTGTCCGAAAAAACAGTATTGGTAATAACGGAAGTTCCCGCTTCCACGTAAAGAGGCGTTGCTTTATTAGCGGTAAATTTACAGTCTGATATATTAATCGTTTCATTCGCGCCATTGAAATAGACGATTCCACGGCGCGAGCCTAAAGACCCTTTTGCCGTCTGCGTTATTACGGATTGCTCGATCGTTAACGATGAAGTGGCCAGAATACATGAGCCATAATTTTCTTCCGATACATTGAGATTACCATTGACCAATTTGAGTCCTTTAAGAATTACAGGAGCAGACATTGAACTTCCGGAAATATTGAAAAGACGTGCATACTGTCCTGAAGACAGATTGTGTGCCACGGTAATCCCTGGCGTTTGAGTTGCCGAATTGTATAAGGACGAAGCGTCGATGGTAATCGACTTATTAATGACCAGTTCTCCCAGAGCATAGTTGAGCGTTATGGTCAGATCCTGTAACGACGAATCAAAGGTAATGACAGCGCCAGCCTGTGCGGCGTTAATTGCTTCCCGCAAGGAAGTGTATTCATCTTCGGCGTCAATAATATCATCCACCGTATTGACGATATAATCAATCACCGGGGGCGGCACAACCGCATAATATTCATAAGCCCCCAAATCGATTATATCACCGTTAATACGATTATTTCCGGCCAGATCGTAATCGCCAACTTTGTAATCATTATTCCCAATATCAATCGCCTGGGAGTTTTCCGCTAACTGATAATTATTTGTTGCAATATCAACAAAAAGCGGATCGGTAGCAACATAAGTCGGATTAGCGGAACTGGAGGACCAATCGGAAAAGCTGGTGAGTGTGTTATAGCCATTGATCGTACCTGAGCCATTATAATTAAAAATGTCGCCGGAGCCATTAAGCAGAATAATGGAATTTTTTATATCGGTTGTGCCACTCGTATTAATACACAAGCCATAATAAGCGGTTCCGGTAGTGCCTGTTATCGTACAGTTGGTAATGGTATTGGTATTACATCCCAAAGAAACAGCTCCAAGAACTCTTGCTGGAGTTGCCGTTACCGAAATACCTGAAATCAAACTATTGGAAATATTACAGGCACCGTAAGGGTTAAGAACACCAACAACATTTATGGCGGCCCCCGACGTTACGGCAGAATTATTCTGGATTATCGAACGGTTAATCGTTAAGGTATCCGAAGAAGTACCAGAGATGTGAATTCCTCCGCCGGTACTTACATTGGCAATATTGGATGAAATCGTACATTGATTGATTGTGGCCGAAGTGGAACTGAGATAAAGTCCTGCTCCGCTTCCGGCGGTATTATTCGATACAATCGTATTGATTAAGGTAAGCGGAGCACCATTATCGGCCAGACCGCCACCGTTGCCTGTTGCATTATTATTGGTAATAGAACAGTTTTTCAAAATCGTTGTTGCTTTGGAAATAAAAATTCCCCCTCCGGTACCGTCCCCGATCGTTTGCTGTGTTGTATTTCCATTAGTTATCGTTATATTTCCAAGATTGAAAGAACACGCCCCTTGAACGTTCATTACCTGTCCAAGTTGGTTTCCATCAATGGTTAGAGCTTTGGTACCATACCCCACGATAGATAACGAGGCATTTGGTCTGTTGGCATGATCACAAAGGATCCTGTCTCCAGACGTGGAAAACTGGATCGTATGATCTGCATCCGTCGTTCGAACGACGATTAAATGATGACCATCGGAGGTGGAAGAATTGATCAATGACTGCAACTCGGCCGCAGTAAGACTGGTTAATTCATGAACATAATTTTCTGGATACGTTTCCTGCAAACCGAATTCAGAATAGGTTGCTCGAATATCGGCGTATTCCGCCGCACTTACGGATAAAAGACGCCGGTCTTCCAAAGCTTCCACACGAAGCAAACGCTTTTGAGGCATTCGCAAAGATGATAATGACCGTTTCGAACGGGCTATCAAATGCCCGACAGCTTCTACTAATCTCAATAATGACATAACGGCGCTCTCCTATTAATTAAGTGACGATCCGTAGTTCGTAATATGGTAATTATTCACGGGCTACACTACCCATTTAATAGTATTATAATTTAAAAATTATGAATATCAACAAGAAAATAGCAAAAAAAATGAAAATATGGTAAAAAAAGGAGTATAAATCAGGTGTAACTATTCCTCAAGTTTTAATTTGGCAACAAAGAAGGGACTTTGGTTCTACAAATAGAGGACATTACGTCCCTGCTGTTTACAAGTCGTTAATACGGTCCAAACTCGTTCGCCAAATGTTGCCCATCTTCCGACCCATATCCATGGGTTATGTATCGGTCTATAACTATCGGACGAATTTGTTGTTCTGCAAAATTATTTGTGGGAGGGACTGCGGGTTCTACAACAAAAAGAAAATAACAGTCCTTGTAATATGTGGATGTATTGTGTTTTCTCTTTCTTGTGATTCAGTACGTGATGGCACTTTGGAATGATCTACTTCATGATCTATTTCCTCATACATTTCACTCAATGCTATCGAATGGATGTTAGAATCTTTCATGATTTTCCTTCTGTTATGGTCGATTCAATTAGTACAGTATCAGAGTGTCCATTATCGAGTGATTAGTGAAAGCGGCATACACTCATGTCGGAATTTTTCGTATTTTGACGTCTCACTGTCATTTTTTCTCGTGTTCGATTTCATATACGTTATCTGTTTCCCGTTTTTGTTCTTTTTTACACTTCGACTCATCATTTTCAGGCTTCTGCACGACACCTTGAAAAAGAGGACAGGAACAGACGCCTTCGATAGTATCAATATAATTAATCTTCAACTATTTCTCGATAGTAATCAATAAAATCCTTCGGCAAATAAAGGCTATTTGCATCGATGTTAATATTTAAATTATCAATATTGAAGTCACACTCTTCAACTTCATCATAAATAATCACCGGAATTTCACTTCCAAATAATTCTGTTAATATACCAGACTTATGTATCTCTTGGATAGTCATACCAAGTGATAGTTTCAAATTATAGTAAACGACGTCATCATATTCGTCTGATGATTTGGATAATTCGTTACTATCCAATAGATCAAAGTTGTTTATCCATTGGCGAAGAATCTCTTCGTTTTCTCCAAAAGTATAAAAGTCTTTTGCTGATTGAATCATACAAGAAAAAAACCATCGTGCTTCTCTAGAATCTTCAATATCTCTGAGTGTCTTTTTAACTTGACTTTCCGTGTTGTATCCTAATGTTATTCTGATATCATCAATACTGACATCTTGCCAACAGTTATACAGCAATACATATATTTGTTTTTGTTTACTACCTAATTTTGTAATATGGTCGACTGTTTTCTTAAAAATTTCCTGGATCAAAGCTTCATTTAAATTATTGATCTACATATTATTCCTTTCCATATCAAACTTTCATATTTTAATTGAGGGGGAAATTTCCACTTGCCAATTGGTTTCTTATTTCTTGTAACGCTTTTAGTACTTCACTTCGATTAGAAAACTTCCTATTTGTAAATACTGAATTTATGTATTCTTTGGAATAACGACCGAAGTGTGTTGTCCCAAATGCTGTGTTTTTTCATTGGTAAATAAACACCATTCCATAAACTATTTATGTTTATATTGTACTTCTTTAATATTTTTGCAGCTTCTGGTGAATCCTTTGCGCATACAATATGATGGGCCGCAAATCATACTTTTCCTAATTTGGGATTATAAACTCCTGCCTTCTTCATATTATCCGCAAGTATTTTAGAATTATATGCATTATGTGCCAATTCCTCATCCGAAGTAATATAGTACACCTGTTCGGCATAAACTTCAAGGTTATAGACAACTTGCGGTCCTGGACGAATCGAGAGAAAATGGCTCGGGAGCAATTTTTGCCGGGACTTATAGTATCTGCATAAGACGGGGGGAATAAACAAAAACAACATCGATTTTCGAATCTTCTCCGGTTCGACAGGAAAGTAAAATTGTACTATTAACGAGGATCCATGATTCCGGTTCGTCGCCGAACCGTTCGGCATACCGAAATCCTTCACTCCTTTTGATTGTAACGGAATTCCCAATATTTTGCAAGTATTTTAAACATGCTTTTGCTCTTTTTCCAGAAAAATATCGAAACGCGTCAAAATCGGTAACATCTCTCGGATAAGGTTTATCACCAGAGAAAGTCGGGCCAACTTTGAACATAAAAGTGGTGAGGCCGTGAGAATCTTTGACTCTTTGCCGGAATCTGCGATAAACAGATAAAATGAGACAGATAAGCATAGAGTATTATGATTGTATTGCGTATCCCATATTATCTGTATTTACTATCCTGTACATATAGCGGCAAAAATCACTCCCGACCCCTTTTCGCTTCAAATTAAAATTTTGACAACATTTCAATAGCGTCTTCATTTCCCTGGTTTGCGGCCAATTGATACCATTTCTTGGCCTCTGTGTAATTTTGGGGTACTACATTTCCATAATAATAACAATTGCCAAGATAAGATTGAGCATAATCATAACCTTGATTTGCGGCCAGACGAATTAATCTGATGGCCTCATTATAATTCTGAGGAACACCATCTCCATTGGCATAACAAGTACCCAGATCCCATTGAGCTATGGCATTTCCTTGATCGGCGGCTAATTTGTACCATTTAACTGCTTCTGTATGATTTTGTGGTACTCCTTTTCCAAGAGCATATCGTTCCCCAAGAATACATTGAGCATTTTCATCGCCTTGATTTGCCGCCAGTTTGTATAATCTAATAGCTTCATTGTAATCTTGAGTTACTCCTTCACCATCCTCGTAGCAAAGACCAAGACATAACTGGGCCTCGGCATTCCCTTGGTCAACCGCTAATTTATACCATTTAACAGCTTCTGTATGATTTTGTGGTACTCCATTACCAAAACAATAACAATAACCAAGACCTGACTGGGCCTCGGCATTCCCTTGATCTGCCGCTAATTGAAGCCATTTGACGGCTTCTGTATCATTTTGGGGTACTCCTTCACCAAAAAAATAACAACGACCAAGTCTGTATTGGGCCTTGGCATTTCCTTGATCTGCTGCTAATCGAAACCATTTGACGGCTTCAGTATCATTTTTGGGTATTCCTTTACCAAAACGATAACAACAACCAAGTCTATATCGGGCTTCCGCATTTCCTTGATCTGCGGCTAATCGAAATAATCTTGCAGCTTCATTATTATTTTGAGGAACTCCTCTTCCAAACTCATAACAAACCCCAAGCCAGTTTTGTGCGTCTGCATCACCTTGCTCAACCGCTAATTGAAACCATTTGACGGCTTCTGTATCATTTTGGGGTACTCCTTTTCCAAAACGATAACAACGACCTAGTCTGTATTGGGCTTCCGCATTTCCTTGGTCGGCGGCTAATCGAAATAATCTTGCAGCTTCATTATCATTTTGAGGAACTCCTCTTCCAATCTCATAACATATCCCAAGCCAGTTTTGTGCTTCTGCATCACCTTGCTCAACCGCTAATTGAAACCATTTGACGGCTTCTGTATCATTTTGGGGTACTCCTTTTCCAAAACGATAACAATAACCAAGACTACATTGGGCTTCCGCATTTCCTTGATCGGCGGCTAACCGAAACCATTTAACAGCTTCTGTATGATTTTGTGGTACTCCATTTCCAAAACGATAACAAAAACCAAGACATAACTGGGCCTCGGCATTCCCTTGCTCAACCGCTAATTGAAACCATTTGACGGCCTCTGTATCATTTTGGGGTACTCCTTTACCAAAATGATAACAACAACCAAGACCTGACTGGGCCTCGTCATTCCCTTGATCTGCCGCTAATTGAAACCATTTGACGGCCTCTGTATCATTTTGGGGTACTCCATTTCCAAAAAGACATCGTTCGCCAAGAGTACATTGGGCCTTGGCATTCCCTTGGTCGGCGGCTAATCGAAATAATCTTACAGCTTCATTATTATTTTGAGGAACTCCTTTCCCAATCTCATAACAATAACCAAGTCTGTATTGGGCTTCCACATTTCCTTGATCTGCGGCTAATTTGTACCATTTGACGGCTTCTGTATCATTTTGGGGTACTCCTTTACCAAGAAAATAACAACAACCAAGTCTGCATTGGGCTTCCACATTTCCTTGATCTGCGGCTAATTTGTACCATTTGACGGCTTC
>CAYUAP010000080.1:0-22754 GCA_964442735.1 uncultured Planctomycetaceae bacterium
TTTGCGTTCATTCAACGTTAGACATGATAGACGCTGTGTTAAAACATCAAGGGAAATGATGGGAAGAATGACGAGAATTTCGAAAAGTTTCGAAAGAAATTTGTTCGATTGGAAATCGTTATTGTAAATCCTAACTGTACTTTCCCCGGTTTTTAAACGGCCACAATTTGTTCGAACAGGCGTTTTTTCAGGTCGTTTAATATTTTGGGGGTTAGGGTTTTGGCGTATTTCGCCGAAAAATACGCCCAGTGTTCTTCGGTTTGCAGCGCCATTCGTTTGTTTTTGTGCGATGGGCGGCGAGCAATATCGTCCCACGGGGGACGATGCCGGGTTAAAAATGTTGCATCTTTATCCCAAGCCCAAAGTTCGACAATCGCATAGTTCATCGCAAGTATCTGGAAACAGGCAAGATTACTTTCAAGATTGCGGACCTGTTGCTTGCCAAGTCCACACACTTCTTTCAAGTCCTTGAACATTTCCTCGATACTGAACCGCTTGCTATAACTCTCGATAATCTCCTCCGGCGTCAAATGAACATTTGTCGAAACGAACGTCCCTTGTGGACCGATCTTCTCTTTGACGGTGCCGTCGGATCGTGTTTCCTGTTTGACGATCCGGCTGACGACAACGCGAATCGGCTTTCCATCCGAAACATGGCTGGTGAGAATCGCCGACTTGTATTCTATAAGCTCTTCTCTTCCGTACACGAATACCGTTGTCCGGGTCAGACGACGACGTCTGTCTTGCATGAGATCGTCCGCTTTCATGGAGTCGCCGTATTTTTGAGGTCGTCCCCGCCGTTTCTCCTTTGGAACTTCCGGCAGTTTGTATAAATTCGTATTGCTCTTGAACCGTGTTACAATCTCCACCCCCAACTCCGCCATTTTGGTAAACACATCTTCCGAGACATAGCCCCGATCGAACAGTAATTGAACCGGTTTTTCCAAGGCTTTCAGCTTTGGGTGTACTTCAGCGACCATTTCGTTCAGGAGTTCAAGTTTGGTCTTGAATTCCGGTCGTTTGTACTCCTCAATCTTTTTCAGATCGTCCCGCCGTATGTACAATCGATTCGACAAAGGAATACTGATCGTTCCCCAGAACGGATGCTCAAGCACAATGGACAGTACGACCCAGGAATGGCCATAACAAGTCGTTGTATCCACGTTCGGACTGGTCGGATCGTGATGCCATCCGGCGCCTTCGATCTTTGGCCCGGATCGTTTTGTCGGCGAATCGTCTCCCACTAATCGTATCCTCATCTCCTGTAAAACTTCCGATGGCAGATTTTCAACCAGCCAATCAAGGAACCGGCTCTGTACAGCGTCTATTTGGGTTCCCAACCGACTCAAGTGGTGATAAAACTTCCGGAATCGTCTTTTCTCGTCAACGGACCGAATCCATGACGAGACCGTCGAACAGGTCAACAAGGCCCCAAAAATAAATTTCTGAAACCAGCGACGACTGGGCTTGTACAATGCGTTTTCCATTGCTATAATGAACGTATGGATCCAACGATTCGCATCCTGCGGCTTGTTGCTCATCCTGAGACTCCTTTCGTTATTGTTTTGTTTGTTGTTATTCCAAACAATAACAAATGAGTCTCTTTTTTCCTATATCAATTTTTCAAAATTTTCTCCTTGGCTAAAAACCGGGGAAAGTACAGATCCTAAGATTCCGGGTAAAATAAGGAACTGGAAGGAGATCGTTTTATGTCAAAAGAATTTGTTACGAAGAGTGATGCTTTCGTTATATTGGATTATCTAAATACTTTGGGAATGCGATATTGGGTTGACGGAGGTTGGGGTGTCGATTTTTTATCTGGTCAGCAGAATCGGGAACATCGGGACTTGGACATTGATTTCGACGATACCTATTTTGACCGACTCTTGACTCTATTACTGCATAACGGTTACCGTATTACGACCGATTGGCGTCCTATACGTATTGAACTTTATCATGACCGTTTGGGATTTCTCGACATTCATCCGTTAACGATGGCGGCCGATGGAAGCGCTCGGCAGTCTGACGGGAAAGGCGGATGGTATGATTTTCAAGCAGACTGGTTTACAAATGTTCTTTTTGATGGGCGTATGTTTCCTTGTATTTCGCTTGATGGACAATTACTCTTTCATTCCGGCTATGAGCTGCGCGAAAAAGACTTGGTTGATTTGCGAATCTTGAATATACTTAAAAGGCAAAATATGATGGAACGTTACGAAGGTCTGATCAGTCAATATTTGAATTTTTTCTGTAATGAATTGCCTTCTCGTTGCGTGGGAACCATCGGCAATCAGGACGCCACCGACTTTTTTAAACGCAAATTGACGACTTTTGGATGGCAGACGGAAGAAACGTCTTTCACCGCTCTCGATTGGAATACTAATGGGGCGACCCTCGTTTGTCAGACTCAATCCTTTGAAGTCCAGGCAAGTCCCTATTCGTTGGGCTGCTCCGTTTACGGTCAACTTGTCGAAGCCGATTCCATCATGAAACTGGAACAAAACGATCTTTCTGGAAAAATTGTCTTACTTCATGGCGAGTTGGCCAAAGAGCCGCTTATGCCGAAGAATTTTGTGTTTTACAATCCGGACGAACATAAGCGAATGATTGCGGCGTTGGAAAAGAGCGGTGTTTCCGCGATTATTACGGCAACGGCGCGACATTCGGCCTTGGCGGGCGGCGTCTATCCTTTTCCCATGATAGAAGATGGCGATTTTGATATTCCCTCCGTCTTCATGACGGAAGAAGAAGGAAATCGACTTCTGACCTGTTGCGGACAATCGGTTCGACTTGATTCTGTCGCGACACGGATTCCTTCTTTCGGATGCAATGTTACAGGCAAAAAAGGAAATAATCCCCGAAATCGAATTGTCATAACCGCACATATCGACGCTAAAATGGGAACACCAGGAGCTATTGACAACGCAACAGGCATGATTGTTCTCCTTTTGCTGGCTGAGTATTTGAAAGACTTTTCGTTCGATGATAAAACGATTGAATTACTTGCCATCAACGGTGAGGACTATTATGCCGTTCCCGGCCAAATGGCGTTTCTAAATGCAAACAAAAATCACTTTGACAAAATTGCACTTAATATTAATATCGACTGTGCCGGATATGACAAAGGTAAAACAGCCGTGTCCCTGTTCGATTTGCCAAGTAATCTTCATCAAAGCGCTTTGAATCTCATTAACGAAAACGACGAGCTTGTCGAAGGCGTGCCCTGGTATCAAGGCGATCATACCCTGTTTCTGCAAAATGGGATACCGGCCATCGTGTTTACTTCCCAATGGTTTTTGGATAATATCGAAACACAAAACGTTACTCATACGCCAAAAGATACACCGCCTATTGTTCGTTGGCAGACTCTCGTAACTATTGTCGAAACAATAGCCAAAATTTTGTTTACAATAGAATTGTAACAGGAAAGGAAAATTACATGGATAAAACTGAAAATTTTACGAAACAATAAAAAGGAAATGACGATAATAGACGATTGTTCCGTTATTTTAGGAAATTTTCCTTATGGGAGAAAATAATACAAGTTCAATGGTTCCCCCCCTATCAAGCCCAGGCGATAACCTTTGAATTGACCCGACGGAAGGTGGACGCGTTTAATCGTGTCGTCGATACACTGGCGGATATTCCGATTGATCTGAATCCACACCAGATCGACGCGGCGGTGGTCGCTTTGAATCTTGTTGTTTTTGATGACGCACAGCTTCTCAAAAATACGTGGAAACATGGCGGGTTCGGCGTTACTGTCGGCTTTTGCCTTTTTTCACAAGATACTCATGACGGCGGCTCCGCTACAGAATTCGCTCATGGAACTCTGGACTCTTATGCAGTTTATCGATCCGGAAGCGTTTCCCAATGCCGAGGTCTTTTATGACCGTTATGTTCACTCGTGTGATCCGGAACGACAAGAGGAACTGCATCGACAACTGACTCCTTACTTTAAACGAACGCTCCGTCGTCAGGTTCTGCCGTTTATGAATCTGCCCGGTCGGCGGTCGGTAACCATTTCTTATCGTTCGGATAAAAAACAGGAGAAACTCCTTCGCGAAATTAACGGATATCTCTTCGGGAAAGAATCGCGTTTTTCCGTTCCGAAAGTGAGTAAAGGCTCCTTTGCCCTAACCGTCAAAAAGTCGGCGGCTTCGTCACTCTCCGCTTTGATCGGAACGCTGGAAACGTTTCTTCTGCGTCTCAAAGAGATTGAAAAATCGGTAAAGTCGGATGATGTTCTGTTACTGAAATCCAAATCGGAAAGCGATTATTTTTACATCATCCATACGAACGCAGGAATACATTGTTCATCAGTTGGAGGAGAACGGTTATACCGGGAAAGTCCTCCTTTATAATGGTAAGGCCGGAGCGCGGACGTCTTGTCCGCATCTGGGTAAGCAGACGTCCCGTCTGCTTGAAACATCGACAAATCGTAATATTCAAAGACGTCAGGCAATTTTCGATACCTTTGCCAACGACGCGGAAATTCTTGTCGCAACCGATGCCGCCGCGATTGGTCTTGATCTGCCGTTCTGCTCACTGTGGTGAATTACAATCTTCCCTGGAATCCGGCGATGCTGGAGTCCCGAATCGGACGCTGTCATCGATATGGACAGAAACATGAGGTTGTTGTTATTAACTTCCTTGACGAAAGTAACACGGCGGACGTCAAACTGCATTCGCTCTATAAAGAACGACTCAAACTGTTTGACGGTGTTTTTAACGCGTCTGACGAAGTGTTCGGTTCCTTGCAGTCAGGAAAGAGAATCGAAAAGCAGATCGTCGATATTCTCAAGAGTTGCCGAACAACAGCGGAACTCGAAAAAGGTTTTACACAGCTTCAAAATTCGCTTTCCGAAACGATTCAGTCCAAAATGACCACAGCCAAACATAAACTCTGTCAGGAATTTGACGAGGAGATTCGACAGCGTTTTCAACTTCGGCTCAAAAACACAACAATCCAATTGAATGAAACGACCGAACTTTTCTGGCGGCTGTTGAAGTATTATTATTCCCAGGATCATGAATTCAACGATGAGGATTACACATTTCGTTCAATCGGACTGCTTTCACAGTCGTATTATTTGACGTTTCAGCCGGTCAAAAGAGGATATTTCTCTCATGTCGCTTCGTGATCGGCGGCGATATTTGGCCGAACAGCGTCAGGAGTGTTAGCCGTTCAGGACAAGATCGAAGAGCGTCGTGAAGCCATGATTTCCAGTCTCCAGACCCAATTGGACAGCCCAAAGACGAAAATCACGCCTATCTTGCTTATTTCCTTTGAAATGATATAATGAATAGTAGGTTTGAAACCACGATTTTCACGGATATGATATCAAAAAATCCGTGTTCATCCGTGAAATCCGTGGTTCCAAATAAATAAGGAAAGAATAAAAATGCCGACTATTGAAGAAACTCGTGCCTTACTCGTTGAAAAACTCAAAGAGCTGTTCCAACTGGATCAGCCGGACCTTGATTTCGGTTTCTATCGCATTATGCACATGCGGAGCAAGGAGATTACCGAGTTTCTGGAAAACGATCTGTTAACGCAAGTCAAGGACGCTTTGACGGAATATACACCGGTTGAAAAACAGGACGTTCAAAAGCGATTGAACGAAGCGATCAAACAGGCTCAGACGCTTGGTGTTGACCCGGAAACCGTCCCCAAGGTGGTCAGGGAACAGCGGGAAAAACTGTCCGAATCGATTGACATGAAGCAGGTTGAGTGCGATATTTACGACGCGCTCTATCATTTCTTTTCCCGATATTACAGCGACGGCGATTTTATTAGCCAACGGGTCTATAAAGAGGGCGTTTACGCGATTCCTTATGAAGGGGAAGAGGTCAAGCTCCATTGGGCGAATGCCGATCAGTATTATGTCAAGACCTGTGAATATCTGCGTGATTACTGTTTTCGAACGCCGTCGAATCGTCGGGTTCATTTCAAACTGATCGATGCGACCGAAGGGGAACATGGTAATATCAAAGCAAGCGAAGAGAAGAATCGGGTCTTTATTTTAGCGAAAGACAACTTCTGTACAGAAGAGAACGGCGAACTGACCATTCGGTTTGAATATCGACCGGCGATCATGAACGACTGGCCGAAAGATCAACGTTCCGGTCAGACAAAGCCCCCAACACAGGACGATTTAATCGGTTTTGCGGATGAAACGTTGAAATCTGCGAGAAGCGAGGACTGGAGCGCGGACGTTTCGCCCGCATCTTCCGGACAGTCGTCCCGACTGTCCGGCATAGAAACAGAACTCTTTCAGTCATACACAAAAACAGACGATGGGGAAGCCGAATATTCCGTCCTGACTCATCATCTCAAACGTTATGCCGCCCGAAACAGCTTCGATTATTTCATCCACAAAGACCTTGGTACCTTCCTCCGTCGTGAACTCGATTTCTTCATTAAGAATGAGATCATGTATCTGGACGATATAGAAAATGAAACGACGCCTCGGGTGGAACAGTATCTTTCAAAACTGCGCGCCGTTCGCCGAATCGCGAAAAAGATTATAACCTTCCTGGCCCAACTGGAAGATTTTCAAAAGAAACTCTGGCTCAAAAAGAAATTTGTCGTCGAAACGAACTACTGTATTACTCTGGATCGCGTGCCCGAAGAGTTTTACGAAGAGATCGCCGCCAACGATTCACGGCGAAATTCAAACGTGATATCGACGGGAAACTTATCCTCGACGGGAAGTTAAGACGAACCCAGGAGGGGGGCTGGTGGTTCCGGTCGGTTACCGGTACGACGCTCGACGGCCAACGCGTTCTGATTATTTGGCGGAACCGGCCCGGTAAGGAAACAAGCGAAGGAATGGAACAGGACAATCAGGTTCTGGACGCCTGGTTCAATATGCTCGGTTACGACAGTCAGGGAAGCGAATTCAATATTATTTACGTCAACGGGACTAATAACATCGATAATCTCAATACAACGAACGAACTTTGGAAAGTCCGCCTGATTGAAGACGAGTTCCAGACGAAGATGTGGGAGTAAGCGAATGGAACTGACCCGGATAGTTGCGGAAAGTACTTCCGGCGAATACGTCTTTAGAAAGATGGGGAATGACTAAATGGCCAAAACAAAAACAGCAAAACGCAGTACAAAGACAACCGTTCCGTTTTCCCATCGACTGGTTTTAAGTCAGTGGTTTCTTTCGTTGTTCGGCTGTAAAACGTTCGAGGAACTTGCGGAACCGTTACGGGTGGAACGCGTTCAGGAAGGGCTGGACGAGAACAACATCCATTATTTTTATCATATTCTTTGCAGTCATTTTCCCAATTCGGAACAGTTGACTGACTCCATTCTGCTGGAATATGATCAGAACATCGTGCGTCATACACAGGTATTGAACGAATCGCGTCGAACGTCCAATCAGCCGCCGATTGTCTGGAAGTACTTTCAATATTTGGCCTTGTTGGCAACGGAGGTCTATCTCGACCGGTATTTTCGTGACCCGGATTCGCTTCGGGACGATATTGAAGCGCAGATCAATTCGTATAATACTGGTAAAGAAAAAGCGAATCAGGTTCAATCATTTAACGGCAGTACCGATCCGGCGGATGACTTAAACAAGGTCGCGTTCTGGATTGCCACTGGCGGCGGTAAAACGCTTTTAATGCACGTCAATATATTGCAGTATCAATTTTATCTGGAGAAATTCGGCAGAAGTCGCGAACTGAATCGCATTATCCTTTTAACGCCGAATGAAGGACTTTCCGAACAGCATTTACAGGAGTTCAAACTCTCCGGTTTATACGCCGTTCCCTTCAGTAAAGATCGACGCGGCAATACCGAAGGACTTTTTACCGGACAGCAGATTGAGGTCATTGATATCAACAAGCTTTCTGACACAATGGGCGTTAAGACCGTTGCCGTTGACGCGTTCGAAGGAAATAATCTTGTATTGGTTGATGAAGGACATCGCGGCATGTCTTCCGGTGGGAAAGGCGTTTGACTTCAATATCGTAACAAGCTCTGTTCGCGAGGCTTTTCATTCGAGTATTCTGCGACATTTGCCCAGGCGGTTCGAAACGATACCGAATTATCAGGTCTCTATTCCCGAAGTATTTTATTCGACTATTCCTATCGTTACTTTTACGAAGACGGATTCGGCAAGGATTATCAGATACTCAATCTGGACAAGGAGACACAAAAGGAGCAGCTTGACCTGTATCTGACGGCCTGTCTTTTGTCCTTTTTTCAGCAGTTGTATCTCTATAAAACCAAAGAATCGGAACTGCGTCCGTTTGCGATTGAGAAACCGCTCTGGATTTTTGTCGGGAGTAAAGTTACCGCAAAACTGGCCGCCCAAGATGCTTCCGATATTGTGGAAATACTGAAATTCCTGAATCAATTTCTTGCGGATCAAAAAACAAGTATCCGCCGAATTGATCGGATTCTCAATAAGGAGGGAATTCGCGATGGAAAAGGGAACAATCTCTTTGACGAATCTTTTACCTGGCTGAATACGTGTGGCTTGACCCCCAATGAAATCTATCAGGAAATTTTATCCCTTTTGTTCAACGCTCCCAAAGGCGGAACGCTTCACGTACAGAATCTCAAAGGAGCGCAAGGGGAAATCGCTTTGGAGTCCGGAGTCAGTAATCCGCCGTTCGGGGTTATAAATGTCGGCGACGATTCCCAACTTCTGAAATTGTGCGCCGCCAATGGACTTGATACAGGCGAGTCCCCCTTTTCCGGGTCTCTTTTTTACGAAATCAACAAACAGAACAGTACTGTTAATCTGTTGATCGGTTCGAAAAAATTCACGGAAGGCTGGAACAGTTGGCGTGTCAGTACGATGGGCCTCATGAACATCGGAGCAAAAGAAGGAACACAAATTATTCAGCTTTTTGGACGCGGAATCCGACTCAAAGGATATCAGCAATCGCTGAAAAGAAGTGGTGCGACAAACGCTCAAATCAATTATCCAAAATATATCGAACTTTTGGAAACGCTCTCCATCTTCGGGATACACGCCGATTACATGGCTCAATTTAGGGACTTTCTCAAAGAGGAAGGTGTTTCGACGGATCGTAAGATCGCATTCTATCTCCCTGTGGTCAAACTGTCGGGCCGCAAGCCGCTCAAAACGATTCGATTGAAAAAGAAAATTCGGGAAGTCTGTTCCGATTTCGGTCAGGCGTATCGCAAATTCGCTCCAGCTGTGGCACTTGACTTCCCGAATGAATACCTGCAAAAGAACCAGATCATTCTGAACTGGTATCCCAATATTCAGGCAATGCGTTCACAAGGTAAAAATACCGCCACGGCAATTGTCCCGAATTTAACGCATTTTCAGCAGAAGCAGGTCGTATTTCTCAATATCGATAAAATCTATTTTGAACTGGAACGATACAAAGCCCAACGGGGCTGGTATAATCTGAATCTTTCGCGGTCGATTATACCGAAACTGCTTTGTAATCAGACCTGGTATTCGCTTTATATTCCGGAAGAGGAACTGACGCTAGAGCGTATCCTAGAAATATATTCCACGAAATGGAGACAATAATTGAAGTATGTTGAATCCGAATCTGATAAGAAAGAATAAGGAAGGGAGTCCGAAATGAGACCTTATTCAAACGATTTACGGGAACGGGTAATCAACGATATTGACGCGGGAATTTCGATTCGTAAAGCCGCTGTAAAATGGCATATATCGCCGAGAGTGATCAGCCAATGGCTGAAACGCTATCGGGAAACAGGAAGTTACAGCCCGGTAAAGGGGAATCGCGGTGTTCGTCCAAAGTTAATTGAATATCGCGAGTTACTCAAAACATTGTTACGGAACGTCCGGATATAACATTGGCGGAAATTCAGCCCCTTCTTCCTGTAACCGTCAGTCTCCAGACAATTCACCTCGAATTGAAAAAACTGGGGTTTACTTATAAAAAAAAGTCTTCATGCCGCCGAGCAAAACCGTCCTGATGTTTTGGTAAAACGTAAAAACTGGAAAAACAAATTAAAAAACATCGATGAGAACAAGGTTATTTATCTTGATGAAACATCCGCAAAAACCAATATGACACCAACATACGGTCGTTCACTGAAAGGAAAACGTCTTGTTGATCACACGCCTCACGGGCATTGGATGACCATAACGGGTGTTTTTGGTTTGACGCTTAACGGACTTGTCGCTCCGTACGTTTTTACAGGCGGCATGACAAACGTTCGTTTTGTGGATTATATCACAAATCATATTATCCCGCTTGTTCGTAAAGGTTACACAATTATCTGCGATAATCTTGCGTCGCACAAACAAAAAATCATCGCCGAAATACTTGAGGCTCATGGAGCCAGACAGTTACTTCTCCCCGCATACAGTCCTGATCTGAACCCAATTGAAATGTCATTCAGTAAAGTTAAAACTCTTTTACGAAAAGCCAAATTACGCACGGTCGATCAGGTCGTTGAGTTTTTACAAAATGGGCCGGAATACTTTACTCCCAATGATTGCCATGGATATTTCAGTAAAACTCTAAATGTAGCAAATAATATATAGAAACGCTCTAAAAACAGCGATAGAATACCGTCCTGTTTACAAATACTTCCCCCCGCACACCAAGTTAGTCCGATCCGACCAACCTTCCGAACGAAAGCCAAAAACTCGACAGTTGGACAGTGTCACGACTAAAATCGGAAGTTGGTACCAATTTGTCTACTTTTAGTCTTTATTGAGTGAAATCAAAAAAATAGCTAATAATGTAACACTATATAAAATATTGATTTTTCTCAAACCCTCATACACTCCATCAACAAACAATAGTATTACATTATTCATAAGTTCATTGTCTTACGATCTTGATCATGAGGTAGTGGAGAAACCTCGTGATGTCGATCTTCGTATCTATCGTAAACTACTCCAACAGGGACTGCGAATCGTTTATAGTTTGAATTAGTAAAGAGGTTTTATGGAAAAATTTTTTGATGATACTGTTATCATTTGGCATTCGCCATAATACTCACTGTGTTCCATCTCTCTTTTATTGAACAAGATTGCAATGTTTGCGAGAATTAAAATAGACAATATATATATTATAAAAAGAAATACAAGCTTGTTCAAAAAAATATTTTTTCGATTTATTTGTTATTTTTTTTCGTGAAGACATAATAGCAACACTCTATATAGGTATCGGGTGATTGAGTATAAGAATAGAGAGTTCATGAAATCGTTGAGAAATCTTTATAAAGAAATGAACAATCTTTGCCGTGAATTATGTTTTGGACCATTAGCTAAATGAAAGAGGTGTTATTATGTTTACTGCTGCTTTATTGGGTTGGGTAGTTGTGAAGACTGTCAAAAATGTTGCCACGCTCTTAGATGATGAGTCAACAAGCGAGGCGAAAGGAAAAGCTGTCTGCAATCTTGCTGTAAGAGCTGCTGCAAGCGTGATTTTACCAGGAATCGGAGAAATCCTTCCTGTAGATGAATTTTTCCTCGAAAACCCCGAGATGCGAACCAATATGTATTAGGCAAGGTATCGACATACGGGGAAATATCACAGTTATGCCCCGTATGTTACTTTATCAGCAAGCAAACTTATATTATTAACTGAAAAGAGATTATTATGTCACCAATTGATTTACTTGACACTTGTACAACATTTATTGGAAAACAATTGTTGAAATCTGGAGAACTTCGCCCAACTCCAAAGGTTCTTGATCGACTTTATGGAAACAGAGATGGTACTCTTGATGGTGAAGATATTGTTCATTACACATCGGAGACTGTTGAAAATGTAGAAAAAGTGGTCGATATAGTCAAGGATGTTACAACAACGATTTTGGATACTATCTTTTGAAATCCCGCATTATTGTTACAAACCATTTCAGTATTATCTTCGTATATATGTTATATTTTGATAACTAATGTATACAAAAATAACTTATAAGTTCTAAAATGATACACAAAACAATATAGTAGCACAAAATGCAATATCGTTTTGTGTTGAAATTACAAAACACAAATATTATTAACAGGGTAAATAGATGGAAGACTACGACAGATTATTGGGTATCGCGAATATATTTTTACGGCTGGTACCAGATTGTCCTGATATGAAATGGGATAAGGCAACTGTATTGGAAAGAAAAAGCTATCATAAATTATTAGAAGGATATAATGAAGAGGCTTCAAATTGTTTCTTACAAGCGATTCACGAAAAGTACAACCTCTTGGACGACTTTAAAAACAATCGGGATAAGTGGAATCAAAAACGTGTTTACCTAGCTCAAACTTGTTATGTTTACGCGGAATATTGTTTTGGTAATGGACATTACGATGAATCACAAATGGCCATATCCCTGCTGATTGATCTTATGTGTCCAAGAGAGTTTCCGCCTTACGACCAAAAATGTTTTCTACTCCTCCAACAAGGATACCAGATGCTAAAGAAAACATTGACCTTCATTATTGCGGAATCTGGAATTCAAACTATAAATACAGCTACAATATCAGAAAGATGACTTGAGCTACCCAGATTTGACAAACAGTCGCTATCCAGTATTATAGAAGAAAGGTACGGACGAAAGTGAAAACTTTTTATTCTCGAGGATTCTGTTTCCATGTCAAAGAAACGTCGTTGTTGTTATGACAAAGTTGATTATCCGAAAAACTTAATGGTTTGTTAAAGTTCTATATGTGGGTACAGCGACTTCTATTTTATCCTTGCGTCCGTTGTAGTAAACTGCCAATTGACTCCTTTCTGACGCGTATTCCGTTCGATATTCCAAAGCTCCAGTGCTGTTGATAATGTTTCGAATGTCGGATAGCACTGGCTCTTTAGGCATTGTCGTGTTAAAACACTTAATTCGCATTCCGCTATGTTTAACCAACTCCCATGCTTTTGGGTATACCGGATTTCCAAATGCTGACAAATGGACAATGCCTCTTCCGGACTGTATCGTTCGTAAAACGAGCCGTATCCATGAGTGTTCAAGTTATCGCAAATCAGAATAACTTTTTGAGCCTCCGAATACCGGTCAAGTAACCCTTTCACTTCCTCGCTCCAATCCTGTTTGGTTCGATGTTTACGAACATGAACTTGTCGCCATCCTGACAGCGGTTCTGTAAACATAAAAATACTTGCCGTTCCTTTGCACTCATATTCATAATCGACTCGTTTTGGATGAGCGATCGTCTCTGGAATCGGGGCTTCCAAACATCATCAAGAAGTTGAATCGGCTGTTCATCCATGCAGATTACTGGAATACGCTTATTATATCGTGTTTTATAGGTCTCCAGTATGTTTTCGATTGCTGCGTCAAAAGTGCTGTTTTCATTTGGTGGGAGTACTCAGTATTTGATCTTTCGTGATGTTATTCCCGTTTTTTAAAATATCCTTGTTAGACTGGAGAGGAAACAGTCAAGGCTCTTAAGTAATCTGTCAGGGATCAACGAAGTAATCTCCTCATCCGGTATAAAACCGGAAGGGCATTACCTTCTGCCTGGGATTACTTTGCCTCCATCCCTAAAAAAACCAAAAATGGTCGTACTCGACCATTTGGGTCTTCGTTATCCCCATAGCTCGTGTCAGAGATCTCTTTTTTAATACGACCAACGCTACTCCTTGCCTTGAAGAGTATTTCAGTTTCAATCCTTTTTTCTAATAATTTTTCAAAATTTCTTCGTGTTCATAATATTTCGCTCTCTATATATGTATAAGAGAACGAGTTTCATAACCATAGAGTTGAAGATAATTATTCATTCCAATCTACAAGATAACCTTTTGAGGACAGTGAAAAGTGAGTTATGAGTTTGATTCATATTTAAAGGAGAGAAACAATGAGTATCGATAAAAAAAGAATACCTAATACAATCAAGGACATCATCACTCAAAGTGTTATTATTACTGCTGGGGTTGGTCCGGCAGGAGCTTTGTGTCCAATTCTGGATATAGGTACAGTTAGTGGCACATGGGGATTAATGTTTTGTCGTATTGCTGAGTATCACAACGTTGAGATGACTTCAGAAACTGCTGTCAAGATCATTACAAGTTGTGGGGCCGGTATATTCGGTTATCTTGGCGGGAGTAAGGTTTTCACTTTTCTCTTGAATCTGATTCCGGGAATCGGTACGTTAGGGGCTATGGGGGCAAATGCCATGCTCAATGGCTACTATACCTACGCACTTGGCATTGCATTCCATGAAATGTTACGAACAACGGACATAAACGACAGAACGATCAAAGAAATCAGTATAATCTTACTCCGTTTGTTTGTGCCAATCCCGAGTGTTAGCGATTTGAAAGAAATCTACCATTTGATACATGATTAACTAATAGCTGTTCCCAAATAATCGATTAATGTATTACTTTACTTGAACCAACAACTACTACAGGGGGTACAATCATGACATTAAAACAGTGTTTTATAGAAGCCAAAAACAATCAATATCCAAAACGAATTATTCGCCAAGGATTTTTTTATATTATTCCAAGGCTTTCTTTTGGTTTTTACTCGAACCTTTTGGTCAATTTTGTCCATATTTTCATTCTTTGGGCACCAGGTCCATCAATTATACAATCTGTTGTCAAAAGGATTGATGCAATTTGGGAACATACTCCTGATAAATATCGAGAACGACTAATTGCCTTCTTGGTATGGGCAAACAAGTATGACGATATTGCAGCAATGCTTGGGCATGACGGAGAGTAAGCAGCATAAGACTGTAAAGAGGAAAATATTATGACTTATTGCATCATTTGTTTTGTATTAGGTGGGATTCTTATGTTATCAGTCACTCTAATTTCAAAGCATTCGATGTCTTTTGCTGGTATCATAAGTGCCATGCCGATTTTTAGCGGTACTGCATTCCTGATTAATATGCTCTGTAAAACTTCTTCTGAAATGAACGAGCAGGCGAAGGGAGGAATTATCGGAATGTGTGCTGGTTTGATATTTTTTGCCACAATCTGGGTCGCTCTTAATTTCCATATAAAAGCCGAAGGAGCTTTTGGAATCGGTTTTGGGGTCACCATACTTTTTGTTGGTGTCGTGTTTGTCATTAGTAATTGAAAGACGAAAATCAAAAAACAGCCACCGGTACAATATGTATCAAGTGGCTGTTTATGTTTTCATAATGTGCACAAGAATTAGGAGCAATTATGTTATGGCTCTTGATGTTCTGGTTCTTGGCACATATAATTCATAACCCGGGGATAAAGCCCCAAACCCGGACGATAGATTAGACCTGTCAACGCGGAAATATCGATACTTTCCCATTTTTGTGGAAGGTTTTCGATATGACGATTGATTTCATCCATGCGGTAAGAACGAACCTCGTCAGAGGTCCCAACGTAAAGCGTTTGTCCATCGTTACTCAACGCAATATCCAGAATCCAGTTTTTGGGAGAGCGAACAAAAGTTCCGCTATCGGCAGTCTCCGCTGAATAGAAAACAGGTTCGTCAACTTCATCCATCATTGCATTGAATTTTTTCTCACCAAGAATTTTCCTGAGTTCAGCAATCTCCTGCTTCATTTTATCATCGGAAATCGGATCCATAAAATCCTTCAAGTTGTTGTAACCCGGATATGGTTCTTTTTCAAGAAGGGGTTTCCCAATAAGACTCGACAGTTGTAAAGAGGAATGGGTATAGACAGAAATGAATTTGTCCTCTTCGTTTTTGTATTGATAGAATCGCAACACCGCGTCATATCCCGCAACGACAAACGCCGGTTCTTTTTCCTTTCCGGCCAGATTGTGAATCGGCGTGATTCCGTTGACACTATTGTATTCCTTGACAATACGGTCGAACAGATTCAGTTCAATCTTCTGAAAGGCTTGCATTTTTTCCATATCCCAAATTACGACCGTCTTCGAAGCTCCGCATTGGGCAAGAAATCGATTCGAAATGAAGCGAATACGCCCTTGATTACATGCAACCATTGATCCCTGGAGCGGTAATCGGTCGATGTTCAAACACTCGTTCATTGTATCCAGGTTCAAGACGCGGAGCCTTCCTGTACTGTCGACAACTGCCAGAATTTTTGAATCGGGCGAAATGGCTGTCTGGACAAAGGGATTCTCATTATTCTGTAAAATTGGTTTCCAGGAAGGAGACGATTCTTTTAAATCAAGTAAATAAAGAGACTTTCCTGGATATTTAATTCCATATAACTCTTTTTGAGTTGTTTCATCTTTAGGAATCGCCGCAAGATAACGCTGATTGGGCGAGATTTCGATTCGCAAAAAACCTTTTTTTGGCGGGTTTTTCGCTTTGGTGATGGCTGGATAATCGATCGGTTTTCCTTCCTTTTGATTGATAACGGACAGTTTACCATCCTTTCCAAGAATAATGAAATATCGGAAATCGGTGGACGGTTCGAATCGGCGAAAATCTTCCGTCTGTTCAACTTTGTATTTTTCCTTGTCCCCTTCGTAAACAAAGAAGGCGAACTGTTGCAACCCGCTATCGCGAACTCCCCCCCAATGACCGGGTTGATTAAGTGAACAAAGCATATCGGCGCCATAACCGGTTTTCAATACGGTCGCTTTTTCTTTTGAGGGCTGATAATCCCATCTGGAAAAAACACCGTTTGATCCAAGAGTAATAACTTTGTCATTTTTGGTAAAGAATGGATAGATACATGGTATGTTTCCAAGTATGGCCGCACTGTCGTTCGATGTCATAGCGGCAAAGAGCGTGTTGTAACGTGTTTCCATCAGTGCCGTTTTCCCATTTACAAAGGAGGCGGCGAGAACAGAGTCGTCCTTCGACCAGGCAAGTCCGGTTGCCGCATTTGCAGTGTTTAACGAATCAATATCACGACGTGCTATTCCGTTGTAATTTGAAATGGGTAAAGACAGAGCCAACGTCGAATAAACGGTGGTCAGATTTTTTAATTCGACCAGTTTGATGTAACCGTCGTTAAATCCCAGTGCCATTCGTTTTTTATCGTGCGAGAGTTCGTAAGTTGTCAATGATAGGGGCGACTTCATCACATCGTAGCTGGAATCGCCAAATTCCGCAGAGTTGACAAGTTTGCCTTCCATAATATTCCATTGTTTAAGCGTTCCATTACCCGTCAATTCGAATAATGATTCATCGTCCGTGAATATCAATCCCATCGTCCTTTTCATGCCTTGTTCCATATGGGAAGATCGCTTGTTCGAACTGGTATTGATTGATGTTTTATTGAAACGGCGAAGTTCTTTCCGCAGTTTCAGGTCAAACAGAATGATCTCTTCCATTTGAGTACTTGTCGCGGCAAGGTATTTTCCAGACGGGGAAACAGACATAATGGAACAATTCCCGGACCCGGGTTTCACGGACTGGAAGACAGATTTGAAACAATGGGTCGGTTTTGAATCTGTCAGATCAAAAGTCATGATATCACCGGAACCAAAAGCGACGGCGAATTCCGTTCCCTTTTGTGGACACGCAATAGAACAAGGATAATTCTTTGATTGCTGGACTTCTATCCAATTGATATCAGGATAGGGCACAAAAATTTTATCGGGTTGCAATGTCTTTGGATTGAATGAATAGAGAGACTGGAGTCCATGATTACCGACCAGAATACGATCAGTGTTTTCAAAGTATTTGGCGACAGAAACGGTGACCATCGACGCAACCGACTTGATCAGTCCCTCTGTTTTCGCTATTTGTTTTCCCGTTTCGGCATCGAATAATCGCAGTGTATGATCGTTTCCTGCAACAAGAAGTTTCTTATTTATTCTTGAAAAAGCACTGGCACTCACACCGGAAAGGGTATTGGGTTGATCCGATTTCATTAGTAGCGATACGGGAACAAGGTCCTTGCCGATTTTGGACAAGTTCCAAATACAATAATGGTTATTCAAACAAAGGCTGAGAACACGATCCTCGTCGAGCCAGTAAAAACGATTCATAAAATTCTCAAGAGTGCCGGGAATATCGGGCTCCTTCATTTTGGCAATTGGCTTATTGCCCGGAATATCCCAAATAATGATTTCTCCGTTTTCACTTCCAGCAGCAATTCGTTTGCCGGACGGACTCAAAGCACAACGTCGAACAAATCCATAATTCGGATCGGGCGTCTTGGAAAAACCAAAGTCAAATGAGTGAAGAAGTTTACCGTCCATGTTTCGATAGTCGAACGAACCATCTTTTCCAATGGTAACCATATTTTGCCCGTTGTCAGAAATGACAAGACATGTCAGACCCGCTTTTTGTGCTTGAAACGAGCCGAGTAACTTGCCATCGTCCAGTGAAAAGCAATAGACCTCCCCCTTTTTTCCGGTCGCCGCCAATGCCAACGAATTATTTATTTCCGTTTGATAGAGGACGGAACGCGCCTTATCGTCTATAATATCATTTGGTAATCCATTGATATCAAAGAGATTGAATTCCTTTTGAACAGATAGATCGTCTGAAAGAAATTTCACCGCACCGCAAGTTGAGTATAGAATATAAGGAGACGAAGTGAGATGTTTTGCGATTTTATCCTTGCCATACAGGAGATTGGTTTCTGTGTAAAGGGGATAATCTTCCGGCTGTTCCAGAATGACTCGCGCCTTCGAAACCTGTGTTTCTGTATTCCAGCAGGTAAGAGCATTTGTCGATGCAAATGTTACAAAATATTTTCCATCGGACGAAAATGTTGTCGCATCAATAATTTCTCGAAAAGAAGAAACTTTTTCTGATAACAAAGACGTAACAGCAGCATCTTCCATGCGTGAAAGTATTTCTTTATTCTCGGGGCGAAGCTGGTATATCTGATCAAGTAGTGCTAAATCCCCCTGCCCATGACGATTCGATGGTACAATGCCTCCCTCCATATCCTTGGCCTGGGTATTTAATTTTTCCTCCGTAATTTGAGTTTGTTGCCTTTGTATCTTTTCCTTCTGTTCAATACTCGTTTTAAGTTGTTGATTAATAACTTTCTGTTGTTCTTCATTTTTTTGCGCATATTGTGCGATAAAGACAGAAAGCAAGACAATTACACAAGCGGCCAAAGCAATGCTCCATTTCAATATCCGTTCACGTCGTCGTGCCGCCAGACCGGAGTGTAGTCTGTTTTCGAAGTCATTGAGCCTGTTTTTCTGTTCAGAAAAAGCTCCGTATTTATCAAAGCGTTCGAGAATGGCAATCAGTTGGCGTGCGATGAGAATTTGCGCTTCGGTTAAACTGAAATCTTTTGAGGTGAGAGACGTTTCTAAAAGTAGATTACGTGCGGTTTCTTCCGTCTGCAATGTACGACGACTTAGGGAGGAAAGTGAATCGCCGTCCGATTCCATCGCCGCTTCCCTGATCAGACGCAGTTCATTTGTGTTTTCTATTAAAGCCATCACCGATGGGACAGGCAAGCCGATTTGATGTTCGTTCAAGATAACAATTGCGTTATCAAGCCGTTCGGATAACACCGACCTTTTCTGGTATCGAGCTATGGCATCGGCAAATTCCTCAGCATTAGCATAACGATCCCAAGAGTTCAAGGAAAGAGCTTTGTACACAATTTCGGTTAACTCCGGCGATATTTTCTTGCCCGTTTGACGATTAATTTCCGGAATCGGAAGATAGTCGGCTGTAACAACATGTATTTCAGCATCCGCTCTATTCGTATAATAGACATCTTCATAGGGCGCTTTTCCAGATAAAATACGATAGGCAATGGCTCCAAGCATAAACACATCAGTAGCAGGGGAGAGCCTATCTGATGGTATAAGTGATTCAGGAGGCATATATGGAAGTGTGCCGCCAAGTATAATTATCTCCAAATCCGGTGAATCTAACGAAATCGCCAACCCCCAATCTACAACGTAGATTTCATTAAACCGGCGTCCTTGTTCACCAAGCATGACATTTTCAGGCTTTAGATCTCCGTGTATGATTCTGTGTTTCTCATGAACAAATGCCAGCGTTCGTGATACTGTCAATAGAATATTCAGATTCTCTTCAATTGTCATAGTATCCATGACGCTTCGCCAATCACGCCCCGTTATCAATCGCTCTACAAAAACGGGTGGTTTTTCATCTTGCTCGGAAAGCGAAAGGATCATCGGAATGTTTGGATGAGACAATTGAGCTTGAAGCGACGCTTCGGAAATCATTGCATTTCTACTCGAGTGACCGGCACCTCTCAATTCTTTGAGCGCAAGCCTTTGTGAAGTACTATCCTGTCTAACTTCATAAATATCCTTTTGACCACCTGCTCCGATGGACTTCAATATTTCGTATTTTTCAGAAAGAGACAGTGTCTCTCCTGGAGTATGACCTGACACAGCCGTTTTTTTTACAACTTGCTCATTAATACATCTGCTGCGAGATTCAATCCAATCTTTGGCACGGTCAAAAAAATGACGAATAAAGTCTTTATATTCAGGAAAACGTCGAATAAAATCATCAACATCGCAAGTTTGTTGCATCGTATCCACATCCGCCATGATTAATTCACGGGTCAAACGATGTATATCAAGATCAAGTCCATTCTCTTTAAGTACTTGTAAAAATAGATCTTTTTGTCTTTCGATAGAGATTTCCATCCCCTTGTTTCGTTGCTGACGAAAATCGTCAGCTATTAACACAATAGCCAGTTTCAATTTATTTTCAGATGTGAGTTCAGACTGTTTCAAGATAAAATCAGACAAAACGTTGGGATTTGCAAGAATATTCATATCTTGCCAATGATGAATAATACTGGTCATTATAGATATTTGGTTGGACATGTATATTCTTTCCGTACAGCGTACTATACCAATTCCATTATGAATATTCCTGAGCGAAGCTGAAATAACTCCCGATTTACGAAGGCAACCGGGATAAAGACGAAAATTTCAAATGTCGACAGTATAAAAGTAATTTATGCAACAAAATGCGATACACGATAATAGTACATAAGTATCCCGTGCCTTTTTTCATTTGATGATTTGATTCAAAGTCATTGGACACTTTGCGTGAATATGCACTTATTGCAGATGAGTTCTAAAATCGTTAAGGCTTAAGCAATCTCGTGCATAATTCTCAAGAAGATTAATTTCATCTAAATCAAAACCTACGAGATTAATATCAAATTTGTCTCTCAGAAGTTGTATGATATCAGTGTCGATTACTCCAAAACGCCTTGTCAAAGTTTCCAAAATCTCTGAATATAGTTTGTTCAGAGACTTAAACTGTAGCTCGTTCGAAGATCCAAAGTCCCTGATGGTTTGATTTGCCGGCAACATACCGATCAGATTTCTGACATAGTGTCCCAGCGTATCGGGAGTAAAGTTATCCAATTTAAGTTCTTTAATGATAGCTGGATATGTTTTATCATTAAAGAAATGTTCCATCAGAATGTTTTTATCACGTTCGGTTACGTATTCAAAAAGTAATTTAGAAAATTGTTCTGCCACTTCCTGTTGTACCGAGGCCTCTACAAAATCATGCTCTGAAGGAAAAGCTATTTCTTTCCCATCTTTGTCTTTAGGCCATGGCACTTCAACTCCATCTTTCTTCTTTTGGTCGTTCTGCCATTTTTCTCTAATGGCCCAAAAAATTAATGCATACAAATGTATTTTAAATTGATTCAGCGTCTCATATTTTTCCAATGGAATAACATCTCTTCTGAAATCTTCCCACAGTTTCACAACAAATCGTCCTCTCACAGTTCCTGATGTAATCTGTTTGTTTGAGTTGTCTCGAGCTTTTTTGGAAACAGCGTTCCAGTATTCATTATCATGTTTCTTCTCATCAGGATCAAGAAAGATTGGCAAAATTTCCGACAATAATTCATCGACGATTTGCTTACGGTCTTCTGATTTGGCCTTAGAAAATTTATCACGCCATTTTTGATACAGTTCTTCATTAAGAACTATGCCATCACCGCATCTATCGATGTTGTTTTTGTCCCCTTCAGGTTTATTGTCGAGATATTTTAAGTCGTCGCTCTCGGTCATGTTTTCACCATTTTCATCACACTCATCATTCTGTTGGTAGTCGTCATTGGTCATTAGATAGTTCCTTTACAAAACTCACAATATTTATACAAAGCTCTCATCCTTCTTCTCAATACAACAAGAAGAAACGAACTCTTTCTGTTAAATATATTTTAACGTTAATAATATAATATATATAAGGGGGGATACTTTAATATCCAAACAAGGAAACTCCCTATATATAGAGACGAATGAAACAAGCTCCACTGTGTGCCCGATTTCATTTATGTTGCAATTTACATAGCATTAACGATCACCATAATGTACGTTATACTTTGTAACCTTATGACACTATATTTTACAGAATGTCTAGGTGGAGGTCAAGAAGTACGAATACTTTTTGAAAGAAAAATCTCTGGAATTTTTCCCCCTGTTGATACGATGCTTGTTAATATGGGGGAGTTGTAGATAACAAAAGCAAGATAGATAAAACAAATGATGTAATACCACATCTTCTTTCATATGTGCCCATACCATCGTAATGGCGGCCAATTCACCGAACAAAAGCCAAAAACACGACAGTTGGACAAAGTCGCGGTCAGGATCAAAATTTGGTACCAATTGGACTGTTTTAGTCGTTTTTAGACGAAATCAAATATTAAGTGATAATGCAATGTAATATAAAAATGCAAATTTTTTCGAAAAACTTCCAACAGGTCCGTCAACTCAAAAACAAACTAACATAAATCATAAGCCCCTTGTTTTACGGTGTTTAATGCTTACGTGACCAAATTAACTACCTAATAGCGGTTTGAGTCCGTATTTTACGGGGTTTTCGTGGCCTTGCTAAACCCGTGTGGGAGTAATCTCACCGCAGGTTCAAATCCTGT
>CAYUAP010000081.1:0-22681 GCA_964442735.1 uncultured Planctomycetaceae bacterium
TATAAAGTGAAACCACGGATAACACTGATTTTCACGGATAGTTTTTTGGCAAACATACTTTTTTATGATAAAATTATTTATTATAATAGATAAAAAGGTCTAGTGTTTTGTAACACTTAAAAAACGGGATTGACTGGAACGGACGTCTCGTCCGCAATGCCGGGAAAACAGGCGTCTCGTCTGTTTTATTCCCCTGGGATTGACTGGAACGCGGACGTCTCGTCTGTTTTATTCCCCTAAATGAACTCCTGAATGAAAGTGTTGTCTACCACTGGTTTGTTATTTTAAAATATTGTATTTTACAGCAGACTATCTGTGTTTATCCGGGATATCCGTGGTTTCAAAATCGTTCGTGAATTGTTGTTAAGAATGTTATTTAAAGTGTGAACTTTTATTTTTTATGACAGGTTATAACATGTTTTTTATGAAGAAATATTTTTATTTACTTTTATTTTTAGGACTTTTATTGACCATGATCGTTCCTGTTCAGGGCCAAATGTCCCATTTGAATTCATTGACAACTCCAACGGTGGACGAAGTGAAGAAAACATTTCTTCAAGGTCCGGGAAAAGATTTTTCCACAGCTCCTCTATGGGTTTGGAACGATTTATTATCGGAACAGCAGATTAGGGATACCCTCCGCGAGTTGGCCGGACAAGAGGTCAAACAGGCGTTTATTCATCCCCGGCCCGGACTAATGACCCCCTATTTGTCCGAAGACTGGTTCCGATTATGGCGCGTCGCTCTCGACGAATCAAAAAAACTTGGAATGAATCTGTGGATTTACGATGAAAATTCCTATCCTAGTGGATTTGCCGGTGGTTTCGTTCCGGATCAATGGCCGGAATCTCGTGCTAAAGGACTCGCTTTTCAAAATGTAAAGTCACTGAAATCCATTGATAATGATGTTCTTTTTGTTTATGAAATACAGGGGAATAATCAGTATAAAAATATAACGGAAAAGGCCAAAAAGGATGGTACTTTGTCTCAAGGCAATTGGCTGATTGCTCGTCTTCAATATGCACCGACAGGCGATTGGTTTGCCGGTAAATTTTATGTCGATCTTCTGAAAAAAGGTGTTACGGAAAAATTTATCGATTTAACGCATCAGGCCTATAAAAAAGAACTCGGTTCCACGTTCGGAACAGGTATTCGCGGTATTTTTACAGACGAACCGCATATTGCACCGTTCGGTCAAATAAAATGGACCGAAGACCTTCCCAAACAGTTTGAATTAAAATATCATTATTCCTTAATCGATGTGTTACCGTTGTTGACACAACATGGTCAATATAAAATATCGGACGGAAGAGTTGTCGATTGGAAGGAAGTTCGGCATAATTTTTATCAGACTCTTCTCAATCTTTTTATTGAACGTTGGTCCAAACCCAATTTCGAATTTTGTGAAAAAAATGGATTACAATATACCGGCCATTATTGGGAACATGGCTGGCCAAACATTCTTCATGGACCGGACCCCATGGCGATGTATGTCTGGCATCATCGACCCGCAATTGATATGCTAATGAATGACCGGAGTGATTCGGTGAATGCACAATTTGGTAATATTCGGGCCGTGCGTGAATTATCGTCTGTGGCTAATCAGTTGGGGCGTTCCCAACGATTGAGTGAAACATATGGTGCAGGAGGATGGGACCTTCGCTTCGAAGATATGAAACGAATTGGTGATTGGCAGTATGCGCTCGGGGTAACGGCAACCGATGAACATCTTTCCTATATAACGATTCGGGGGGCTCGAAAACATGACCATCCGCAATCGTTTTCCTATCATGCATCCTGGTGGAGCAATTATCATGTTATTGCAAAATGGCATACGCGAATGTCCTGGCTTCTCTCTCAAGGACGTCAAGCGAATCCACTTCTGATACTCCAGCCAACAACGACGATGTGGTGTTATCAATACGAACAGGATCTGACAGATCGCGGGCAGGCTTTTGCCAATTTTATCCAACGATGTGAAGGTGCCCAAGTCGAATACGACCTCGGGAGCGAAGATATCCTTGATCGATTGGGATCCGTTGAGAAGAAAAACATTTTGACAGTGGGAAAGGCAGAATATTCCTCCGTTTTACTGCCGGAAGGAATGGAAAATCTTAATCGGGCAACGTTGCTCCTATTGGAAAAATATGTCAAAAATGGAGGTGTTCTTTATCGTATGGGGCAGGTACCACAACGTATTGAAGGAATGCCTGTCAATCTGTCTGATAAAATGGTACAAAATGCGTTTCACTTCCTGTTTGGAGATGAAAAAGATAATTCGGGCACAGCAAAACAGATAAAGGAATTATCTTTATGGAATAATATTGATATGACCCTTCCTCTTTATTCCACGAACGCGTTTAAACAGGCGCAAAAGGATAAAAATATCAAATATACAGATAGTTTTCGTATTCGTCCGACACTTCTTTATCATCATCGACGTCGTTTTATTGACGGAGAAATGATTTTTATATGTAATACAGATATCGAGAATACCCAATCCGGTTGTTTTTGTATTCCTTCCGATTATTCCATCGAAGTCCTTGATCCACTGAATGGTACGGCAGATAAAGATTCTGTTCTTTCGGTCGATATTAATGCCGATTCCGGAAAATATACCTCTGTCGCGTTCGAACTTCCCCCGTGTGGAGGGCGTGTCTGGTTACTGAAACGTGATAAAAATCCAATACGAAAACCGTCGTTGAATATTTCTGAAATAACAATATCGGCGAAAAAAATGTATCCGCCACGGCGTATGAATCCCAATACACTCGTGATTGACTATTGTTCTCTAAAAATGAAGGACAAGGAAATTAAAGATGCCTATTTCTTTAATATCAACGAAGAGTTATGGAAATCGTTTGGCTTTAGTGCAAATCCCTGGCGAAGTGCCGTTCAGTTTAAAGATGAATTAATTAAACGAAATTTTGAAAAAGGTAAAGGTTTTTCCGTTTCCTATCGATTCAAATTAGACGCCGAATATGTGAAGGGGTTATCAAAAGAGAATCCACTTGAGGTCGTTATTGAAAAAGCGGTCCAATATAAAATAACCTGTAACGGCAAGTGTATTCAGGCTAAAGAGGATGAATGGTGGTTGGATAAATCATTTGGCAAAATTAATTTGAATTCCGTGGTTCAAGTTGGTGATAACGAATTGACCATTCAAAGGGATACCATGAATATGTATTGTGAAATTATGCCGATTTTTTTATTGGGTAATTTTACGTTGCAGACGGAAGAACAGGGTTTTATCGTTAAAAAAGAGTTGCCGCTTGTCGTGGAAAAACCTTGGAACATGCAGGGACTACCCTTTTACTCCTATGATGTATCCTATCGGGAAGATTTCGATGTCGCGTTGAAGCAGAATGCAAAATACTATGTCAAACTACCTCGTATTGGGAATTTGGAAAATGTAAATTCGAAGGCAAGATGGAATGGCTCTGTTGCCCGGGTTATTGTTAATGATCGTTTGGCCGGACATATTATCGCGGAACCGTGTCAACTTGAAGTTGGTTCTTTATTGAAGAATGGTTTAAATAAAGTGGAAGTTGTTATTACAGGAACGCCGAAAAATGTATTTGGTCCATTTCATGCCGGAAAAATGCGTGGTCGTGCCTGGCCTAACGCATTTACAACCGGTCCGAAATGTATGCCATACGGCGATAAATACGATACAATTCCCTATGGATTGCTTGATCCTTTTGTATTGAATGAATTGTTACCATATTAATAGGCCAAAGGACGTGCAAGCACGTCCTTTTATTATAGAGAATTG
Organism: uncultured Planctomycetaceae bacterium; assembly: GCA_964442735.1. Lineage (GTDB taxonomy): Bacteria > Planctomycetota > Planctomycetia > Pirellulales > Thermoguttaceae > JAUNBG01. The sequence continues at coordinate 3,776 of CAYUAP010000081.1, forward strand.
AGAGAATGATGATTTAGTTTATTTACAAGCGGATTCTAAACCACAACCTCCATTCAGGCCACCTTCATTTGTGGGGCTGCAGACCCCGATTTTATCAAGGCCGCAGCCCAAAAACTGACAATGCAATCCCGAAAAGATATTACCCATCTTGCAAGATAAATTTGTTCTCAAACCATTTAATAAACAACCTTTTCCAATATTTCCGAAACAAGTTCCGCAATTACCCGAAACACAATTGTTCGGAACACAGCAACATTCGGAAATAGTGGGAGTACAGGGAGTACAAGGAGGACATGGAACGAAAACAAGGGAGGGAACACAACGGGTTACCATTTTCGTAATAACTTGTTGTTGCATTTTGCAAACACGAATTGTACGCGGAACGAGTTGTTTTTGGAAAACACAATAACGAACATTACGAACGATAGTTTTTTCAACCCAGTTGATTCTACAGGTCATGCACGTCACAACTTTAGGCTGCATTGTAACTTTTCGGACCATACGGGTACATGTTTTGGGCTGCATAACGATACGGCAGGCCATACGAGTACATGTTTTGGTCGTCCAGCTTTTGCACGGTACAATTTGGTTAACGACTTTAGACTGCCATGTTGTGACCGGAACACAACGAACTCGTGTTTCCTGTCGGCAGAGAATTTCTGTATATTTATAGGGAACGTTAACCGGCTGATTGATCCATTTTGTAATTTCTTTTTGAACTGTTGTCATACAGGGAACCAATTTTTTGCACTGATAGGTACATGGAACCATTTGGCAACAATTGTTTGCCCATTTAACACGACTGAAAATACATCGTCTGTAATTATTATCCGTACAACAGGGATCCGTACAAACGCATTGGCAACAAGTTACTTGACAATCCTGCCAGGTATATTTACAAACATTGACATTTTGTATTTCTTTAACGGCAACACATTGAAAGGCTTGGCAAACACCTTCTCGTACAACGGGATAGGGGACATTTACCGAATAGCATTGCTGCTGCATTGTTGTAATCGGAACATTAATACATCGTTGAATTGTTTTATAGGAAATGACAGGGACACAAACAGTGTGCTGTACTGGAACTTGTACCTTTACCGGAACGTTTATGGTACGGGTTACCGGTGTAAAAGAAACAACAGGAACCATAACTGTTTTTGTAACCGGAACTTTAATCTTTTCGGGTACTTTTATGGTATGTGCTACCTGTTTTACCATTGGAATTCTGGTGATTTGAGGAACATAAATCTGACGAAATTCATAGGATGGTACATTTATGACACAACTGACGGGCTCTGTTACTCTATTATAGGTAATGTCATAATGGCCACAAATTCCACAATTACCAAATTCACAGCCGCCGAAACCACAATTACCAAATCCCAATCGATTTTTTAAACCGCATAATTTACCGAATCCAAAACGTTGTCCACCAATTAACTCCATCCCATTATTAGTGCAATCATTACAACCAATATTGGAATTATCCGATATCATTGCTCCACAACTGACATCCGTCGTCGTTACTGGAGCTGTCACTTTTTTTTCAGCTTGACTATTCTCTGCGGCAAAAACCGTTGTAAAAGATATAGCCAATGCCATTGCGACACAAAAACAAAATAGTTTTTTCATTCCAAACCTCCATTTTAGCGGAATGCGATAACTAAAACAAACTCCTGTTTTACAAAAACTTCTATAGAGTTTTTTCAGTTACTTTTTTTATTAAAATTTTATTCCTTGTAAATTTAAGTAAAATAATAAAAATACGTAAATTTTTATAGACTGTATTTATTATTTCGCCCAATGCGCGATGCTTTTTAAATAGATAAAATAAAAATTATGTATAATTAAGGAATTATAGGTTAGAAATTATGAATATAGAAAATATAACGATTATTTTTGTATTGTGATGATGATCTTGTAAACGGATAGAAGAATCAATATAAATTAGTCATTATCATAAATTAGTCAACATCATAAATTAGCCATCGATTCGGATGTTACAATCGGGGAGTGCTTCCAGGAAGAGACGTCCATAGGATTTTGTATTGATTCTGGAGTCCATAATGATAACAAGTCCTTTATCGGTTCGGGTTCGAATCAGACGACCGAAACCCTGTTTGAATTTCAGAATGGCCTGTGGGAGTTGAAAATCGCGGAAGGAATTTCCGCCGTGGGCTTCAATGGCTTCCATTCGGGCCTCTGTTAATGGCTGTCCTGGTACTAAAAAAGGAAATTTGGTAATAATAACGTTGCGCAGAGCATTTCCGGGCACATCGACTCCCTGCCAGAAGCTGTCCGTTCCGAAGAGGACGCCACGGGTTGTTTTTTTGAATTCATCCAGCATTTTCGAACGTGGTATTTTATCGCCCTGGGAAAAGAAGGGCATATTTTTCTCTGTAAACCAGGGAATGAATTCCGTGCTCATTTTCTTGAGAAACGCATAACTGGTAAAGAGGACAAAAGCGCCTCCATCTGTTTCTGTCAAATAGCGTTTAAGTGTTTCGCGAAAAAGATTCTGATAGGCTGGATTGTTTTCATTGGGTTCTGGAAAATGTCTTAATTGAACCAGAGTAACCTGATTTCGATAATCGAAGGGACTGCCGACCTGAAACGAAGGAATATCTGTTAGGCCGATTCGAGATCGGAAATAAAGAAACGCTTTTTTCGTTTCGGCTGGGGTATAATGTTTCTTTTTTCCATTTCCGGTTGAAAGAGTGGCGCTGGTCATAATGACCGAAGGTATTTTTCCGAACAGATTTTCTCTTAAAAGAGGACCGATATCAATTGGTGCCGCTTCCATGGTGATACGTCTTTTGCCACGGGAAAAATTCTGTTCGAGCCAATAGACGGCAGTCTCGTCATTTTGGGGAAACCAGACGTTTAGCGAATCGACCAGTTGAATCAGTTTTCGCGCTGCGGAAGCCAACTCCGATCTTCGGCCCTGATCATTATTTTTGACGGCAATTTCTTTAATTTTCAGACCTAAACTCAAGAGGGCCGGTCCGAGTGTATTCGTAACGATATCTTTTTCTCGAACTCGACCGTTACTACCGGGACGATTGTCCAGCCAGTTCATTAAAGAGTTGAACATCTCGTCTGCTCGCATTCGACAGGCCATTACAAGATCTTGGGCTTTATGAAGTTCCGTAATATCAATAATATCCTGGGCGGTATCCTCTTCCTGGTTTTGATTTGAATCCGAAGGACTTGACAGAAGACCTCTAAATGTTCGTTCACTGAACAATCGGTTGAGGGTAAAGTCGATTTGGCCCTGGGTTAGACTGAATCCGAGATGATCTGCCGCTACTTGTTCCATGGTATGGGCCTCGTCCACTATTAATAGTTCGTATTTAGGTAAAATTCCATATTCCGAACCTTGTCGAAGTGCCAGATCACTAAATAAAAGCGCGTGATTTACAACCAGAATCTGTGTATTGGAAACACGTCGTCGCGCTCTGTTATAGAAACATTTATCAAAAAACGGACATGTTTTTCCGAGGCAGTTTCCCTGTTCGCAGGCTATTTCCATCCAGAGTTCGGTTGGTGGTTTGGATGGCAGATCGGAGAGTGTACCATCGGCTGTTTTTTTACTCCAATCCACAATACGTTCCAGGGTAAATGTATAATCGTTCTCAAATAGAGATTCTCCCTTTTTCAAACATTGGGCGAGACGACGCAGACAAATATAGTTTCCTCGTCCTTTCACCAGGGTTGCGGAAAATTCATAGGGAAGGATACTTCTTAAAAAAGGAATGTCTTTACCCATGATCTGTTCCTGAAGACTGATCGTATGTGTTGAAATAACGACACGGCGCAGTTTTCGTTCTTCATAATCGTCTGTGTTATCCTGATCAAGATCTTTATTCGGGGAAGCAATTTGATCTTCTACCGCATAGAGAATTGCCGGAACAAGATAGGCGAAACTTTTACCGACTCCGGTTCCTGCCTCTATCGCCAAATGTGTTTTATTTCGAATCGCATCCGTAACGGATCGGGCCATTTCCAATTGTTCTTCACGATGTTCGTAGTGGCTTAATCGTTGAGCTATCAGGCCGTTCGGTCCTAAAACGTCATCATAATTACTGATGTTTTTTTCCATTGTTGGCGATTTTCTTCTTCCATATTTTCAGACGTGATCGAACTTGAGCCGGGGCCGTGGAACCAAAACTCTTCATGACCTTAACCGCATTTTTAGTACCGAGAAAATCGTAGACGGTTTTATCGATTTCCGGAGACGCGTCTTGCAGATCCTTCCATGGAAGATTTGCGAGTGAAACATTTTGATCCATGGCTTTTCGAACCAGATGTCCGACGATACCATGGGCCGTTCGTTGAGGAATACCTTTTCGAATCAGATATTCCATGAAACTTGTAGCGTCCAGATAACCTTCCTCCAATCGGGATGCTATTGATTCCCGATCGAGTTCCATTTGTGCGACCAGTGGAATTGCCATGGAGAGGACCATTTTTATTGTTTTATAGGAATCGAAGACAGGTTCTTTATCTTCCTGCAGATCACGATTATATGCGAGTGGAAGGCCCTTGGTTAGAACCATCAGAGACTGTAGATTTCCTATCATACGCGCAGTTTTACCACGAATTAATTCCAAAACATCAGGATTGACTTTCTGTGGCATGATCGACGAACCGGTACAAAATGCTTGTGGCAGATGAATGAAATGAAATTCATCGGTGGACCACCATATCCACTCTTCTGCCCAGCCGCTCAAATGCAAGGCGATTTGGGCTAAATCAAAAGCGAATTCCAAGGCGAAATCACGGTCACTGGAGATATCAAGGCTATTAGCGCCGATACCTTCGAAATCGAGATATTTTGCCGTTAAACTTCGGTCGATGGGAAGACTTGTCCCGGCACAGGCGGCAGCTCCCAGGCTCAATTGATTCACTCTATGTCGGCAATCGGCCAGACGTTGACGGTCTCTGTCCAGTTTTTCACAATAGGCGAGCCAGTAATGAGCCGCTAAAACAGGTTGTGCCCGTCGTGTATGGGTATAGCCAGGGAGAATAACGTCAATATCCCCGTCACATCGATTGACGAAGGAGGTCTGAAGCTGGAGAAGCAGATCGTCCAGTTCATCAATGGCATCGCGTATCCATAAACGAAAATCGGTCGAAACCTGATCATTGCGACTTCGGGCTGTATGCAGTTTCCTGCCAATATCTCCGATTTTATCGATTAACGCCTTCTCAATGTGCATGTGAATATCTTCCAGAGAAATAGACCAGGTAAATTGGCCCGACTCTATTTTTTCCAAAATGGCGAGTAGTTCCTTCTGAATCAGGCTAAATTCTTTTTCCGTCAACAGTCCGACTTCCGATAACATTTGTGCATGGGCAATTGACCCTTGAATATCCTGTCGATACAGTTGTTTATCAAAAGAGATGCTCTCCGAAAAGAGTTCCATTCCTTTATCCGTTGCCTCGGTGAATACACCGCCCCAAGCCTTTTCCGGGCCCTTCTTCTTGACCATTTCGATAGCTCTTTCCACTGTTTTTTCTGTTGATAAAACAATAAACATCTCCTGTATTTTCCATCAAATATCTTGTAAAATATAAATATCTTGTAAAATATAAATATCTTGTAAAATATAAATAGATAATTCAAAAATCAGGAGACCATCAATTATTATTCTACCTTAAGTGTTTATTTTGAGAAGTCATAAAAGAGACGTTCGCCGAAAATGATTCCAGTGTTCTCTTGATCCGGGAGTAATTTGCCCTGAAATAGAAAATGAATTATCAAAAATACCGGTATCGAACAATAAACCGGCCATTGCGGAGATCATGGCCTCAAATGAATCGCCCGGTATCCCCAATTCATCGACGGTTTTAATAGGAGCCGTTATATGATGGAGTTGAATAATTTTTCCGTTATCCTTGGAATCTTGTTCTTCCGAAGGAAGGAATTCCTTCATTAAACAGGTATAGAGAAGGGCATTTAATCGTCCTCCTCCTGTAACATAAATTGCGTTAGGTGATAATTCTTCCGTAAAATCACCAACAAGAGCCGCCGTGCGTTCCGCAATCCAGTGTACCGCCGAACACAAAATGTCATAATCCGACCAACGCTCTAATCCTTCTTGATGCGATAAAGCATTTAGGCAGGAAATTGTTAATTTGTTTATTTCGTTCGGAAATTTTTTCTGTAGAAAATCGGTTAAAGTTTGGCCTTGTAATCCGTTCCAAGTCGAAACAACCTCCGGTATATTACGACCAAGTACCGATAAACGTCCCCCACGATCCATGGAGGCACTTCCACGACTCGCCTTGTAAACAAGGGGATCCAAAAGTAAACCACATGGTATTGTCTCTATTTGCTCAAGTTGTTCAAGACAATTATTTCCTTTATCACGAGGAAGTCGAATAATCCGTACCCGTTTTCCTAAATCAATTAAAACGCTATTTTTGTCCCGATGACTCAAATAAACCCAATAGGGAAGGGGACCATCCTTCTCGTACAGGTCCGATTCTCCTTTATATTGGCGTAATGAAGAAAATATTGTCATTCCCGTCCGTCTGGCTATACGACCAATATCCAGTATTTCCGCAACACTACCACCGAACCATGAAAAATCAGGTCCTTGTATTGTTGCCAATCGAATTTTTATTCGGGCCATAACGGTGTCCATGGTTAAATCGTCGAGCGCTTCTTCCATCGCGTCCGTTAATTTTTCCCGAAGTGTATTGAGGGAAACAGGCAGAACCAAACTCGAATATGAATTCGGTTCTGCCTTAAACGATGTTTCAATTTGAATGTTGTCATTCCTCTTTTTTTGTCCCTTTGTTTTCCCGGAATTCGTTCCTTTCACAGTCCATTGTGATTGGAACGTGTCGTCCATGACCTGCTCTCTCGTTGTCTCAAAAAGGTCCACCACTTCCCGCGGAAGGTCAAATGATGAACATTTATGAAGATAGACAGGCGAACCGACTTCACATCCATGTATGCCGATTAATGCCGTCTCAATTCGATTACAATCCGAGTTAATACATGCTCCTGCGTATAATGTTCGGTTGGTTCCCGCGTCAATTCGATCACCCCGAAAAGGGAAAAACATCGTTTATTTCCTTTCTTCCGCCTGGAGTTTTTACTCCTGTTTATTACAAGTCTCAATTACATTTTTTATAATTACATTTTCTATAATTACCAGGAAAAACGGGCTTCCTTGCCCGTTTTCGATCCAAACTTCCTGGAAAAAAGAACATCCATGTCCACTTGTATTGAAAATGCTTCCTTGGAGAAACAGACATCATGCCCATTTTATAAAATACGGTTTCCAAGGAATACAGACATCCTGTCCAAGACTGTAGTTTTTTAAAAACAACTTGTGTAATTAAAAGTTATTCATTAGTATTTGTATCGGTATCTGTATCGATACCTATATTAACGTTGATATCATTATTGATATTAGTATTAATACCGACATCATGGTCTTGTATGTCGGCATCAGGTATTCCATCGGCATTGATAGAGATACGTGCTGTTCTGAAACTGTTAAAGATAGCCTCTTCTTCAGTAAAAACCGGAGTGGTTTTTTTACGTTTACGAACAATACCTTTACGAGCGGATAGAGCCGCTTCCATTTCTTGAACGTGTTTTTTACAAGCATCGGAGAATCGGTCGGACCTTTTAATAATGCCCGCCATAAATTCTTTAAAGAATCTTAAATCCATAGCCGTAGCCGATATTGACTCTGGATGAAATTGAGTACCAAAAGTAAACCAGGAATCATCTGTAGATTCAATTCCCTCGATAATGGAGTCCGGACATCGGGCAGCAACCATAAAACCGGGGGCAACATCGTCAATAGCCATGTGATGTTGACTGTTGACTTTAATTTCATTTTCACCATAAACACGATAGAAGAGAGACTTTTTCTCGACATAAAGAGCATGTCTATGATAGATATCATTGTAATCGTAATGGGGAAGAGCCTTGGAAAAATCTTCCTGAATATGCAAAAATAATGTTCCACCACATACGACATTCAATAATTGCATACCCGCTCCAATAGCGAAGAGAGGAAGCCGTCTTTTTTTAATTTTTTTGATTAAAGCTCTATCGAAAGTTTCACGTTGCTCGTCCATGAGCCGAAGTGATCGATGGAGCATAAAACCGTCACGTCGCGGATCAATATCTCCACCGCCAATCATAATCATTCCGTCAACCATATCCAAAACAGGATCTAAATCGGAAATATTATTGCACGGAGGCAGAATGATTGGGGTTCCCCCCGCTTTTATAACCGACTCGTAATAGCCGGTAAAGGTAAAAAGTACTGATGGTGTGGAGTCGATTCCACGTTTAAAATCCGCGTTTAAAGCTATTAAAGGCTTCTGACGTTCTGCGACCATTATCTCGTTTCCTCCTCGAGAATTGCGAACCATTGTGCCCTATAATCAGGTTTATCTAATTTATCGAATTATCTAAATTAATTAAACTATCCATAATATCATAAATACAGAAAAACATGTTTCACCATATTTACAATAATATTCAAATAAATCATCGTTGTCTATTTGAATTTGATATCAACAAAAGGACACCACTCCCTTTATTAAAACCAACTATGAATATTTTATCTAATTTATCTTCCTTGTCCGATTTATAACAACAGGAATCATCCTTAATTTATCCTGTTTGTTTACTTAAATTAAATTACCTGTTATAAACACAATAAAAAAGAACGTACTCTATCAAAAATTCTGATTGTATCTTCCATTGATAATCAATTTTCCTTGCCGAAAATGTTCTAATGACAATACATCGGTACATACTTTTTCGATGCTGGTCCATATTTATGGTTGTTCGGATCGTCACATCCGAATGATCGAAATGCTAACCGTCAGCGTTAAAGTTTATACAATTATTTTAAATTTTCAAGTCATGGGCCCTATCTTGACGGAACTTTTTTTAAAGTACCATATTTAGATTTGAACCCCTTTTTTATACTCCCCTATATTTTACAAATTATCCATTTTAATACAATGTAAAAACAAGACTCCCGAACTCTTTAAAGAGTCGGGAGTTATCTTGTTATTAAGCCATCCTTTGCTTGAACAACAAAGGCGGGAACAAACGTTTTGTTTGTATGATAGGGGATTAACGAAATGCGGTACAGACCTCCTGTCCATACCATCACTACGCAGACCGCAGGCAAAATTCATGATAAAACAAATCCACCCAGTGCAGTCCGATTATAAAAACATCCGTGTTTAATATCACCGTCATGATGATAGTAAAAGCATATCTGAAAATTAAAAATGCGTCAAGATCAATTTCAAAATTTTTTGAAATGAAATAAAATTTATTAATATGGGAAAAATAAACAATATATAAAACTATAGTATTATTTACAAAATATTGCAAATAGGGAATAAAGAAAACTAATGATTATTTTCCTGAACTTCAATAACTTCAATGGCCTTTTTCAATTGAGGATCATAACAGGAAGAAAAATCAGATAGTAAATCCGACTTCTTTTGTTTTTTTGACAGATAGTATTTTGTTGCTTTTATTGCATCCTGTAATTCCATTGATTCCCGAATGATACGAATTGTTTGCATTATTTCTAACTCTTTTGAGTTTACAGGGATATTATAATCGGGACGAACACCCCAATCGTCTGATTCTTTTGAGTGTTTAAACCGATGAAGTGGGACTCCAGATGGACGCCAGAAACTCGCATCTGTAATTCGGAGCATTCCCATATTCCACGGAATCTCGAATGTTTCCTGTACCGTTCCTTTACCATAGGATCGCGTCCCAATGATAATGGCTCGATGATGATCCTGTAAACAGGCGGAAACAGCTTCTGCGGCACTGGCACTTCCCTCGTCAATTAGTATTACAAGAGTTAAATTTGATTTTACACAATTAGTTGATTGGAATTGATGTTTAATCGTTCCGTCTCGAAGACGAGTTGTAACTATATTCAGTCCATCTGGAAGAAATAAATCGCATAATTGAACGGCACCATGCAGAAAACCGCCCGGATTACCACGAAAATCGATAATTAATTTTTTGACCTTTTTTTCCTCTATCTGTTTTAGTGCTTTTTTAAAGTCCGGGATTGTCAAGTCCGCAAACTGAACAACACGAATATAACCGATATCCGGATGATTTTCCAAGGTATAATTCCAAGATCCATCTGTCTGTCGGGAATCGCCACAAATAATCTCCTGCTGGAGCATTTCCCGGGAGATTTCCACCTTCCTGAATTGTTCCTTTATCTCTTCAGCCTTCGATGAATCCGAATTAGGCCGAATGGTCAGGACAAGTTTCGAATTCGGTTCGCCACGAATCAGTTCGATAAAATCAGATAAAGGCAATTCCCTGACCGAGTTTCCATCGACCTCCGCGATTCGGTCTCCATACTTTAGTCCCGCCTTGGCACATGGCATACCCATTATGGGAATAAATTCATATTCTCCACTCTCTTTATCTTTCTTCAGGTTTATAATTCCTATTCCGGCCAACTTGCCCTGAAGTTCATTATTGTATTTGTCCTGTTCCTCCTTCGGGAGCCAACAGGTATATGGATAGTCCGGGGCCATCTGCGTCATTCCTGATAATGCTCCGCTAAAAAGTGTTTCTTCTTCTATCGGCTCCAGTGCTTTGGCCGACATCAGATCCATCAAATAATGAAAAATTCGATCTTTCCAGGTTATCCTCGTACTACATAAAAAGGATAAAAAAATTACTATTACTATATATTTGATATGTCGTTTTGGCATGTTTATTATCTCTGCTTTATTCTAAATCTCGAAGAAATTCTTCCAGCGTTTTGGCCTGTGATGCAGAAATGATTAACGATTTCAATACAACCTCGTCCATTATTTGTTGAATACGTGTGTGAATACTGTCGGATACAGGACCAAATTTGTTTTCAAGAATAATCATTAAAGATTCAATTTTTCCTTCAATTTTTCATTCAATTTTTCCTTTAATTTCTCCTTCAGCCAAAAGATCATCAATAAAAAATTCTGACATATCAGTTCCTTCCTTTTCTCCAAAAATTTTTTTAAAGGCGTCTATAAACATTTTTTTTGATAAATCACCCAACATGATTTTAATATAGGTTAAGCAGTCCTTCAGCATTATGAAGATTCTCCCTCCCGGAAGGATAAAAGAATTACTATCACTATATATGCGTAGGGCCATTTTAAAATCCCTTTTTTCAAAACAGGTGGGAAGCCTGTTTTGGAGGAAGCGGTGAAACGTCCGCATTTTCAGGAAAGGGAGTATTGTAGCGTCTTGCTGTATATTTTTTCTATCGTTTTGGCATGTTTATTATCTCTGCTTTATTCTAAATCTCGGAGAAATTCTTCCATCGTTTTGGCCTGTGATGCAGAAATGATCAACGATTTCAATACAACCTCGTCCATTATTTGTTGAATACGTGTGTGAATACTGTCGGATACAGGACCAAATTTGTTTTCAAGAATAATCATTAAAGATTCAATTTTTCCTTTAATTTTTCCTTCAATTTCTCCTTCAATTTTTCCTTCAATTTTTCCTTCAATTTTTCCTTTAATTTCTCCTTCAGCCAAAAGATCATCAATAAAAAATTCTGACATATCAGTTCCTTCCTTTTCTCCAAAAATTTTTTTAAAGGCGTCTATAAACATTTTTTTTGATAAATCACCCAACATGATTTTAATATAGGTTAAGCAGTCCTTCAGCATTATGAAGATTCTCCCTCCCAGGTTGAGTCCTTTAAAATGCCGCAGGAAGCTTGGCCAATGGGTTTTGAGCGTATTGTCGGAAGCTCTTTTGAGTACTTCGATAGCAGCTCTGGTTAATGGATTGCCCTTAATATCATTATAATCGATAGTGGTTATATCAATCACAATCGGTTTAAAATTTGGAACATGTTCTTCAAGTGGTTTTGGATGGGCATATAAATCTTTAAAACTTAATGGCTGCCACGATTTACCTTTTCCATGATAAAAAACAATGGAAACAGGGCAGGGAAGTTGATGTATTAAAGGATTTTGCCGATTGTGTTCGTTCCAATATCGAAAAAGGCCCGCCGACATATAATAATTGAGTTGAACCAGTGCCCCTGGATCCCAAGTGTATTTATGTTCCAAGAAGATCATTAAGAACGCCTCTGACGGCGACTGCGTGGACGGAAGGTTCTTGAATCTTGTAATACAAGACAAATCAGCTTCACCCAAATCCGTTATCTCGCCAAAAAAACGAGGGTCCAATGATTTCATTGCGGACATATCAATATACTCTATTATATCCCTATTTACATAATTTTCCAGTAAATCTATTAAAAGATCCAGATGTCCGAACACTTTTTGAAAAAAATTATTGTGTACTGATATTTTTTTATTCGCTCTGTTGGGAACAATCATTTAATTACTCCTTTAAATATTTGTTTATACCGATATTATATATTGGATATAATTTATGAATAGCTGTGGTTTATGGAGAACAAACGGATGGTAATGCCATTTTTTAATGATATTTGTTTCTGTTATTGGATATCATTAAGTAGATATCGTGTTGAATACTGTTTTTTTAAATCAATCCAGAGAGGGGTTTCACCGTTTCGGAGTGGAAATCCCAATTTTTTACCTTGATAGGAAAGTCGATTGATTAACGGTTCTCCCTGATGAAATCGTCGAATGTTTTCGCAGAAGATATCGCAGATATCTTCGAAGCGCCATCGTATTTGACCACCGACATGGGGGGTGATCAATACATTTTTCAGATTCCAGAGGGAATGATCCGGGGGTAACGGTTCCGGTTCGGTAACGTCCATAATAGTGCCCGCGATCTGTTCTTCCTGAAGTGCCGTGACCAAGGCATTGGTATTGACGAGTGGACCTCGGGCCATATTGGCAAAGAGAGCGTTTTTTTTCATGATAGCGAATTTTTTTGTTGTGAAAAGACCTCGGGTATCTGCATTGAGGGGTAGGGATAAAAAAACAACGTCTGATTCCGCGAGAAGATCATCCAGGTGATCTGCCGGCCATAGTGCATTTAGATGAATCGGCTGATTTTCCGGATAGAGATCGGTTGCGATAATACGTCGGGCGAACGGGGCGACAACTTCGGAAAAACGACGTCCAACGCCGCCATAACCGACGATTCCAATCGTTTTACCGGTTAGATCGTCTGTCGGTTTTCTTTTGAATTTATGATAGTCCGGATTTCCCATACGAACGGATTGATCCATTATAAAAGAATGAAGATTACGATGCCAGGCTAAAATCAGGGCCAGACCATGTTCGGAGACTTGGTCTGCCAGGACACCTGCCGCCGTTGTTATCATAATGTCCGACTCTATGACCGAAGGAACCAGGCACCAATCCATGCCGGCCGCGGACGATTGAATCCAGCGAAGACGCTTTTGCGCAACGATTCGTTCCCAATCGACTGGAACTTTAGCATGACCACAGAAAAAGTCCGCCTCTAAAAGAGCGTCCGGAATACCCTTCTGGTTGGTGTTAATAATATTAATGTCCGGCCAGGCTCGGGCGATTCGATCGATTAACGGTGCCTCCACCAATGTCTCTTTAAAACAAACAACGAGATTCATTTTTTTCATTTTGCTTTTTGATATTCCATTATTGTTATTTTGTGAACATTCCTGTTCATTTCCAAGGATAATTTCTACAGGTCATTATAATATAAAATGTAGTGTTTTAAAGTATAAACAAGATACATTTTTAAACACAAACAGATACCGATAATCACAGGTGGTTTTTTAAATCCGATTTTATCATTTTTTGGTTTTATCGGGTGTAACCATTCACGAACGATATTGGAACCACGGATATCACGGATAAACACTGATAGTCTGCCATAAAATACAATTTTTACAATAATAAACTAACATTTTAACTATTATAATAAATTATTTTATCATAAAAATTTTTGTTTGCCAAAAAACTATCCGTGAAAATCTGTGTTATCCCTGGTTTCACTTTATATCCGTTGTTTCACTTTATATCCGTGAACGGTTTCATCGGGTTTTGTAATTTGCCAAATCTTGTCATATAAAGAAGGATCTGCGGACACAGGAGTTATCCGAAGGTTTTCGGAAATACCCGTAAATAGAATTATCCCTTTATTCTCTATTATACTTTTCCTGTATCTTTATTCGAATATCTTGTTTATGTTGTGGGTTGTTATAAAGTTGTTATAAAATCGGTATTTCCTTGGAACGGAGATGTTTCAGGGACCATAAAGCTGCCTGTTTTCAATATGGTACACGATAAATATTTTATCTCCGGTCCGTTGTAAAATAATCTGAATAGAATACAATATCGGAAGGTGTATTATCATTTTTATTGTACTATCATGGAGGGATCAGCCCATGTCCAGACGTTCTTTTGTGGATATACAGAAAGACCTTGACCTTTCCTTTCATCTTAAAAAGGTGGAGGAGATAGAACTTCCCTGGGATCCGTGTAATTGTTTCGCGAAGAAGTCTCCGTTGGAATTGGAAATAGGGTCCGGAAAAGGATTATTTATCAAGCAGGCGGCGGAGGAGAATCCGGCACATAATTTTATGGGAGTTGAAATTTCCTATCGTTACGCATTGATAACGGCGGCCCGGCTCTGTAAAGCCGGTCTGGAAAACGCTGTTATTCTTCAGGGAGACGCTGCCAAGGTTCTGACCGACTTGATTCCAGACCATTCCCTCGAAGCAATTCACGTACTTTTTCCTGATCCTTGGTGGAAAAAAGCGCATCGAAAACGACGAATTATGCGGACGGAGGTCCTTCATTCCATTGAAAATAAACTCCGATTCGAAGGAAAACTTCATTTCTGGACCGATGTGGAAGAATACTATCTCTCTACTCTTGAATTAATTGCCGAACAGACACAATTACAGGGACCTTTTACGGAAGAGATTACAGATCCTCCCCTCGAAGAGGAGCATTTCAATACCCATTTTGAACGCCGTACTCTTTTAAAGAAACTACCGGTCTATCGAGCCTGTTTCCTGAATCGGAAGTATGATTAAAACAGGGAAAATAAAATTAATTTAACTTTATGGGTAAAAAGGAGAACGAAGTTGTGTCACGTATTAAAGATTGTCTGATCGAACATCTTCATGTTTCGGCGTCCAATCCGGAGACCTTGCGTGAAATCGAGGCTATCAGTGATATCAGGAAATATAACGCGAACGATATTATATATCGGGAACATGAAAATTCACAGTGTTTGTTTATTGTCATTTCCGGACAAATAGATGTACAATATCTTTTGAAGAATGGTCGGCGTAAAACGCTTGACACCTGTATAAAAGGTGATCATCTGGTTTGGTCTGCGTTAGTCGAACCGCATGAAACGAACTCAATAGGAATTTGCCGTGCCGAATCGGAACTATTGGCAATAGACGGCAGGAAATTACTTGCTATTTGCAGTAGGGATACGGAGTTCGGTTTCAAGATGATGGGTTATATAGCCTCGGTTATTCGCCGTAGACTTCAAGCATCCCGCAAACAAATGTCAATGGAGCCATTCTAATTGGAGGTATGAATAATTATGTCTTCCTTTATAACTGAAAATTTTCTTCTTCAGACAGCTAGTGCCGTGCGACTTTATCACGATTATGCGAAGCATATGCCTCTAATCGATTACCATTGTCATCTTTCATCGCGGGAAGTGGCGGAAGACCGTCAATTTGATAATATAACGCAGATTTGGCTTGGGGGGGATCATTATAAATGGCGCGCCATGCGATCTGCCGGGATCGATGAAAAATATATAACCGGCTCCGGATCGGATAGGGAAAAATTCGATGCCTGGTCTGCCGTCTGTCCCATGACGATTCGTAATCCACTCTTTCATTGGACTATGCTCGAATTAAATCGTCCATTTGGTATTAACGACTGTTATTTGAATCCTGATACGGCAGATGTAATATGGAATCGATGTAATGAACAATTGGCGAAGCCGGAATTTTCTGCCAGGGGCATTATGAAACAAATGGCAGTCGAATTGGTTTGTACGACAGATGATCCGTCCGATACACTGGAATATCATGAAAAAATAGCTTCTGATAATGCTCAAGGTCTTTTTCCGGTTCGGGTCCTTCCCACTTTTAGACCGGACAAGGCTCTGCCATTGATATGTATAACGATTGAAGGTATCACCCAATATAAAGAATATTTGATTCGATTGGGACAAGCGGCCGATATAGAGATAAATTCTTTTACAGCACTTCGAATGGCACTTCAGAATCGGCATCAGTATTTTCAAGATCATGGATGCCGTCTTTCCGATCACGGATTTGGATTATTTGACTGGAATAATCAGGTGACGGACAGTGTTATTCAGATAACCTTCGATAAAATATTTGCGGATCTTCCTCTTTCTTCGGAAGAGACGATTTTATTAAGTTCCGTTCTTCTCTCTGATTTTGGACAATGGGACGCGGAAAAGGGCTGGACAATGCAATTGCATATAGGGGCAATGCGTGATAATTCGACGCGAATCTATAATATATTAGGGCCGGACGCCGGATGTGATTCCATGATAGACGGGTCGTATGCCAAACCATTGTCACGATTTTTCGACGCACTCGATAAAGATGGTCTTCTGCCGCGAACTATTGTCTATAATTTGAATCCATCGTCCAATTATATGCTCGCGTCATTAATTGCCAATTTCAACGACGGTAGTCTTGCGGGTAAAATGCAGTATGGAAGTGGATGGTGGTTCCTCGATCAAATGAATGGTATGCAGGAACAGATCAATACGCTCTCCAATATGGGATTACTGTCTCGATTCGTTGGTATGTTGACTGATAGTCGATCGTTTTTATCCTATACGCGCCATGAATATTTCCGACGTATTCTATGTAATATTCTCGGATCTGAAATGGAACAGGGAATTATTCCAAACGATTTTGAATGGATAGGTCATATTGTTCAAGATATTTCCTATAACAATGCCAAACAGTATTTTAAATTTTAAGAAAGGATTGTTCAATGAAAAAAAAAAGATTTTGTTTTCGAGTTCTAATGCTGGGTCTTCTGATTTTGACCTGTTCATTGGCAACGAATGCGGCGGAGAACACGGCGATAACAGAGGTTAATCGTGATTGTGACCGTTTCCAGAGTCAGGCCAAACGTATGTCTGAAGGCAACGTCGATCTGTTAATGGTTGGTGACTCTATTACCCATTTTTGGGAGACGAATGGAAAAAATGTCTGGAATAAATACTATGCCAATCGCAATGCCATGAATTTTGGAATTAGTGGCGATAAAACACAACAGGTTTTATGGCGGCTGGCAAACGCGCCAACTGATAAAATTTCACCTAAAATGGCTGTCGTTATGATCGGAACCAATAATATCGGTCACAAGGATGGAAACACTCCTTCCCAGACCGTTGAAGGTGTTCAGAAAATAGTCGATGTTTTAAAGGGTAAATATCCGAAAATGAAGATATTGCTCTTGGAAGTTTTTCCCCGTTCGCCTAAAGCAACTGATAATCTGCGAATTAAAGTCGACGAGATCAATAAAGGTCTGCGAAAAATTTATCAGGATAAAAAGGTCGAAAACGTTCAGCTCTATAGTATTAATGAACTATTTTTGGATAAAGACGGAAATCTGCCGAATACAATTATGCCCGATTTCCTTCATCCAAATGAAGCCGGCTATGAAATTTGGGCCAAGGCCATTGAACCAATGGTTTCTGAAGTTCTCGATAAAGAACCTGCCGAATGTATTGGCGTCGATCGATCGTTCGATTGGTGGCAGAATCGTTATAAAGAGAAATATGATATTCTCAAAAAGGGTCACTTCGATATCTTGATGGTTGGTGATTCCATAACCCATTTCTGGGAAACGAGCGGAAAAGAGAAATGGAATAAATTCTATGGTGATCGTGCGGTCAATCTTGGAATTGGCGGGGATCAGACACAACACGTCATTTGGCGTCTGGAACATTATGATTTCGCTAAAAACAATCCGCGTCTGGCTGTATTATTGATCGGTGTTAATAATATGTCAGCAGGCAGTACTGCATCTAATACAGATCGAGGTATTCGTAAAATTTGTCAAATACTTCATGTAAAATTCCCAAAAATGAAGATTATTGTTCTGAATGTCTTCCCTTGGGGCAATAAAGAGGAAACCGCCAAGCATGACAAGATTAAGGACGTTAATGCCAATCTGTCCTTCTACGTTCGCGACCTTGATTATGTAACTCTAACCAATATTAATAATGTCTTCCTGGATAAAGATGGTAATTTGCCCGCTAGTGTTATGCCCGACTATCTCCACCCGAACGCAGAAGGATATCAGCGTTGGGGGGCTGCTCTTGAAAAAGCTATTTCCACAATGGCCCCGTAATTGATGGAAATTTTTTTAGTAGAGTAGAATTGTGCGTATTAACAGGCTTAATTGATATTATATACGTTTATTTATATCATGTATGTTTCTTTATATCATATACGTTTCTTTATATCATATACGTTTATCTGTGGGAATGATCCATGGAAGCTGTTTGATTACAAACAATGGCGAAGACCACCTTGGGATCGTTAAAAACAAGCGTTAAAAATGATGGATAGAAATAAAGTGATAGAAATAAAGCGTTAAAAATGATGGATAAAAGCCTGTCACATAAATTGGAAGGACAAATAATTTCCGTCCCGTTTATATTATTTTTCGTCTGATGAACAGATGACGGAACTTCAATGGTGAAATAGTAAATTTTTTCACCGTCCGCTTTTACCTCGACGGTTAAGATTGTCGATCATCCCTCCGTATTGGTCTCTATTATTCAGGAGAATAAAACAGGCGAGACGCCTGTTTTCCCGGCATTGCGGACGAGACCTGCCTGCCGTCAGGCATGGCGTCCGCGTTCCAGTCAACTCCGTTTTTTAAGTGTTCACAACC
>CAYUAP010000082.1:0-22530 GCA_964442735.1 uncultured Planctomycetaceae bacterium
TTTTACAGGAGATAACTTTATGTTAATGCGTATGGACGTCTCGTCCGCATCCTCCCAAAACAGGCGTCTCGCCTGTTTTGAAAAACAGACTTTTATAATGACCTTGAATATTATCCTGCTTGTATTATCCTGTTTGTATTGGGAAACACAGGCGTCTCGCCTCTATCCTTCAAAACAGGCGTCCGCCTGTTTTTAATTCCTTTTTTTAAGACGGCCTTGAGTATAACATCTTCTGCTGGAATCATGTTCTCTGTCCCCAAGGATACGGACAGTCGTTCGCGTATAAATTTCAAATAGTCCGCTATTCCGTCTATTCCATCAGGGAAGGGGGAAATCAGTTGCAACACGACGTACAACCGTCACAGCAGTTATACATAACACAACCACCGAGACAGCCACAACAATTATTCAGATATTTTCGAACAGTGCGATAACGAGTTTCTGTTTTCATGGTACATACTTTAACAGTCATCTCTTTATCCTCTGTTTTCATCGTACAAACTTTAACCATCTTTGTTCGTTCTTCTGGAACCATTTTGGTACATTGAACGTCCTGGAATCTCTTTTCGGGGACCATTTTTGTACATTGAATGGTTTTGGTCCGTTGTTCCGGAACCATAACTGTACATTTAATTGTTTTGGTCTGCTTTTCGGGAACCATTTTTGTACACTGAATGGTTTTGGTCCGTTGTTCGGGGACCATTTTTGTACATTGAATGGTTTTGGTCTGTTTTTCAGGAACCATTTGTGTGCATTTAACAGTCTTTTTTTCTGTTCCGGGAACCATTTTAATACATTTAATGGTTTTCGTTCTCTTCTCGGGAACCATTACAGTGGTATTAATTGTGCATTTTCGTTGTTCGGGAACCATTTTTGTACATTTAACAGTCTGTTTGCGTACTTCCGGCGTGTAGATTGTTTCGTTATAGGTACAAGGGACATCAACAGCCTGGCAAATCCACTGGGTAACTTCCTTTTGGATGGTTTTATAATTGGGTACCAAACGTTGAACGGTCATTGTCGATGGAGTACCACAGCAACAATCGATGGAACCGCAGTCATTACAACAACTGCTGGCAGCACAAGCAACACCACGATGACGACCAAATAAACAGCAGGACTTTAAGCAACCACTGGAGGGAATAACCGGAACTTCGATGTTTTCGACGTCACAGGTACAAACTTTAACATCAACAAGTTTTTTAACTGGAACGCGTTGGAAGACTTTTCGAACGCCTTCACGTACCACGGTTTTGGGAACACAAACCGTATAGGGAACTTCCTTCGTTATGGTTTTCGGTACACAAACAGTATAGGTAATCTCCTGGGGAACAATTTTGGGAACACAAACTGTATAGGTAACTTGTTTGGTCTCTTCTTTAGGAACGCAGACGCGGCATACGACTTCCTTCGTTATGGTTTTCGGTACACAAACCACTCTTTCGATTTTTTTGGTTTCCGTTTTAGGAACACAAACCGTATAGGGAACCGTGATCGTCTCTGTTTTGGGAACACAGACCATACAGGATATTTCCTTGGTGATCTCTTTAGGAACACAAACAGTACAAGGAACCGTAATGGTTTCTGTTTTCGGAACACAAACCATACATGGTACCTTTATCGTCTCTGTCTTGGGTACGCATACGGTATAGGTTACTTTTTTATCCGTCCAAACCGGAACGTTCACTTTACAGGTAATCTTTTTGTCCGTCCAGACCGGAACAACTACTTCATACGGGACTTTTTCTTCAACATATTTCGGTTCTACAATTTTCGCCGTCCCATAACAGCAACCAATGGCTCTCTTGAAAAAACCACAATGGAAACTTTTGCTACAGCAATTGTTGGCACAACCAACATAGTCAAAAACCGGTGCAGAAATTGTGCAGGAAGCATCGGCACAAGTACCCGTACTACAATCGTCCGCCTTGAGGACTGAACAGAGAGCAAACATTACAAGAATGCCCATTGAAACAGACAACAGCTTTTTCATCCAAAAACCCTTTCATTTCATTGAATAAATGTCTTTTTACAAATTATTATTCACGTAAAAACATGATTATTAAATTAACTAATCTATTGCTACACAAAATTTACTATTTTTAATTAGTGGCAGATATTTGTAGCCCCTGTATTTTATAATAGAGAATTTTGATTGCACCTATAAAACACAGACATATTGCACAGATTGTAAAACTTAAATAGGATAGGTAATATAGGTCAACTAAACATATTATAATAGAGTTTTCCAATTTATCAACAACAAAATAGAGAAAAACAGAGAAAAAACAAAAAATCGTTAAAGAAACAAAATCAACAATAATAGTACTTTTTAGAAGAACAGCATATTACTGTTATTATTTTGATACTCGTTTGAGACTCGTTGAAAAATTAGTAACCATTCACAAACGCTTTTGAAACCACGGTTATCACGGATAAAAACAGATAGTCTGCCGTAAAATACAATATATAAAAACAACAAACTAAACCTTTTTATCTATACTCAAGGTCGTTATAAAAGTCTATTTTTCAAAACAGGGGAGACGCCTGTTTTGAAGGATGTGACGAGACCTGCCTGCCGTCAGGCATGGCGTCCGCCCTCCCGGGAAATGCCGAATTTATAACGTCGTACAGTATATCATAATAAAAATTTTATCATAAAAAAGTTTGTTTACTAAAAACTATCCATGAAAATCCGTGTTATTCGTAGTTTCACTTTATATCCGTAGTTTCACTTTATATCCGTAAACAGTTACAAAAAATTTTCTGTAATCGTTATAGTTTCATTTATAATCAAAATGCTGTTTTTATTATTTACAACGAATAAAGGAAACATTCAATATGTTGATATTCAATCTACAGATATTGAGTACACAGATATTGAGTACGCAGATATTGAGTACTCCTTGTAAAAAAAGGTTTTTGTGGTCTAATCAAAAAAAGTTTGTTTTGTAAAAGACCAAATAGGTTTCTATAAATAACAGGTGTGTGAACAGGAAAGGAGAGACAGAATGTCCCATGATTCCGATCAAAATGCGAATCCATCGCCCCATCACGAGCAGAAGACGCCGGGCGCAAAACCGATGGTTATTGCTCTAATAATTGTTTTTGCTGTTTATTTTGGGTTGGCAGCAATGGGCCTTCCACAAAAATGGGGGGATGCACAGCTCCCATCTGCCGTACATGAAGAAGTGAATCATCCCGAATCACCTTTGCCGGAACCAAATGCGGATCAGGCGACTCAAGGGGAAGATAAAGTCGTCGATGCCACTTCTCCCGTGGTATCGGAAGACACATCAAAACACGTCACAAACGAAACCTCTACTGGACATGAAACTGGACACGAAGTGGGTATTCCTCCACTTTACATGATTATTCCTTTTTGTCTCCTTTTGCTCTGTATTGCGGTTCTGCCTTTAATTCCAGCAACCGAAGTCTGGTGGGAAAGTAATTTAAATCGCTTTATCGTTGCGGCCGTTCTCGGTTTGATTACGATCTGCTATTATTCTTTTGCCTGTGATTTTCCGATTGCGCTTCATTGGCCGTCCCATGCTATTGTCACTCCGGAAGACGGATCGTTCGCAATGGGGAAAACCATCTTTATCAATGCCATTATTAATGAATATATCGCATTCATTGTTTTACTGTTTGCCTTGTTTACCATCTCCGGTGGTATTCGAGTTTCCGGTGATCTGAAGGCGTCTCCTTTCATCAATTCCATTATAATGTTCATTGGTGCGGTTCTGGCTAGTTTTGTCGGAACGACTGGTGCCGCCATGTTACTGATTCGACTTCTGCTCGAAACAAATAAAGAACGAAAATATCAAGCGCACACTGTTATTTTCTTTATTTTCTGCGTTTGTAACTGTGGGGGGTGTTTGCTTCCTATTGGTGACCCACCATTGTTCCTTGGTTATTTAAAGGGTGTAAACTTCCTCTGGACGTTCAGTATGTGGAAGGAATGGCTCTTTGTCAACGGGTTGGTTATTCTGGTTTACTTCCTTGTAGATACATTGTGGTATTATCGTCGGGAGACTCCACTTGATAAAGTTCTGGATAAAGTTGATCGTCAACCGCTTCGTATTTCCGGATTGTGGCCGAACCTGTTTTGTTTAATTGGCGTTATTTGTGCCGTTGCGTTCCTCGCCCCGGGCAAGGAAATTTGCGGTTTCAATCCATGGATGTTCCTTCGTGAAATAGTTCAATTGGTTTTTGTAGCCATCTCCTTAATGCTGGGTTCACACCAGATTCGCGTTCAGAACAACTTCAATTACGCCGCTATTATCGAAGTTGCCGCTCTCTTCTTCGGTATTTTTATTTGTATGCAGGCTCCCTTGCAGATTCTTGACGCCAACGGTGGTATTATTTCCAATAAAGCCAATGAAGTCGGGAAAAAAATCGGTTTGGATCAGCCACAGCAATTTTTCTGGATGACCGGTTCTCTTTCGTCCGTTTTGGATAATGCCCCGACCTATCTGGTCTTTTTCGAGACGGCACGGGCTGCGGAAAAAGCCAAATTAGTCGAATTAGTCAAAAATGGTTCCGAAGACGAGGCCAAAAAACTTCAAGCGGAATTAAAAAGCGCGAAGGATTCCTGTGGGGTCGAGATTCCATTGCATCTTCTAATGGCTGTTTCGTTAGGAGCCGTCTTTATGGGAGCTATGACCTATATCGGAAATGGTCCGAACTTTATGGTTAAAGCAATTGCGGAACAGTCTGGTGTTAAAATGCCGAGCTTTTTCGGTTATATGGTTTACAGTGTTTTGATTCTGTTCCCCATTTTACTCATTATGACATTCGTCTTTATGTAGTTAATCTGGTGGTCCGGGATAAAGAAGGAATTGGCGTCCGCTATGGATCAGCAACATTATATTAAGTCCCTCGAAGAACTTCAAGACTATCTGAAACTGATAGACAAGGCAACTTGGATTGCCTTGGATACGGAATTTATTTCAGAAGGACGTTTTCAGTCGGAATTATGTCTGATTCAACTCGCAAATGAAATGGGGCAGGCGTTGATTGACGTTCTTAACATTAAAGACCTCTCTTCTCTTTGGGAACGTTTATGTCGGGAAGATACGGAAGTTATCGTTCATGCCGGACACAGTGAAATGGAATTTTGCTGGTGGGCGCTTGGACGTCTTCCCAAAAATGTGATTGATATTCAGATTGCTGCCGGTTTTATTGGCGCGGATTATCCGGCCGGATTTAAAAATTTGGGTGAACGTCTTCTTCATCTGGATATTCCCAAGGGCGAGACGCGAAGTAACTGGCGTCAGAGGCCATTAACCATGCTTCAGATGGAATATGCTATAAATGACGTCTATTATCTGCGTCATATGGCCGATATCCTTCTTGTACGTTT
This sequence comes from uncultured Planctomycetaceae bacterium, assembly GCA_964442735.1. Lineage (GTDB taxonomy): Bacteria > Planctomycetota > Planctomycetia > Pirellulales > Thermoguttaceae > JAUNBG01. The sequence continues at coordinate 5,366 of CAYUAP010000082.1, forward strand.
AACGGAACTCGGGCGCCTCGATTGGTTCCGACAGGAAATGGATCATTATCTGGAAGATTGTATTGTCTCCTTTACGCGCGAAGGCTGGATTTCCATTCCTAAAATAAAAAATCTAAAGCCTCGTGAACTGGCCATTGTTAAAGCGCTCTGGAAATGGCGTGAAGACCAGGCGCGTATCCGAAATTGTCCTGTCGGACGTATTTTGCGCGATGATTTAATTGTCGAACTCGCGCGACGGAAAAGTGATAATCCGGAACGGGTCTCCTCGTTAAGAGGTATTCAGCATTTATCAAGGGATATTCCACATATCTGTGAAATTATCGGAAACGCTCTTTTGTTAGCGGATGATTCGTTACCACAAATGCTCGATCCCGTCCATGAAAAATATCAGCAACATCTGGCGATTAATCAGTTTATTATGACGGTCTTAACCGACTATGCAAAACAGCATCAGTTAGCCGTAGCTTTATTGGCCTCGACAAGGGATATTAAGGATTTTGTCGCTTCCGCCTTCGACTCGTTACCAAAACAACATAGGGTCCGGTTGCAAGAGGGATGGCGTGCCGAACTGCTTGGACCATTGTTGGAGGATCTTTTAAAAGGGCGTATCGCCATTCAACTAACCGGCAAAAACGATGATTTCCCCTTGAGAATGGTCCGTCTGAATACTCCGGAAACTCCATGAAAATTCCTTCTGAAAAAGAACTGACCGTATTGCGAAAACGGCTCTTTTCCTGGTTCGATAAAAATGGACGTTCACTTCCCTGGCGAAAATTAGATGTTCCTTCCAACAATAGTGAATACGATAATAACGAGTTCGCCTATCGCGTTTGGGTTAGTGAAATAATGCTTCAGCAGACAACCACAAAAACAGTACAAGGTTATTTTGATCGGTTTATGGCCCTGTTTCCATCGATTTTAACCCTCGCTAACGCGGATATTTCCGACGTTTTACATCTGTGGGAAGGACTGGGGTATTATAGACGCGCCCATCTATTGCATCGGGCAGCGCAATCTCTCAAGAACGACTATCATGGCGTCTTCCCCAAAACAATGAAGGAGGTACTTGCACTGCCGGGCATTGGCCGATATACCGCCGGAGCCATTCTCTCTATCGCATTCGATCAACGGGTCCCAATTCTGGAAGCCAATACGATCAGACTTCATTCCCGTCTGATTGGACTGGAAGAAGATCCGTCTGCAACTGAATCGTCTAAAATACTATGGAATTTCGCGGAAACCATTCTTCCGAAAAAATATTGTGGAAAATTCAATCAAATACTAATGGATTTGGGGAGTCTGATTTGTCTGCCCGGGACTCCGCAATGTTCTCAATGTCCTGCCATCTCCTGTTGTGAAGCGGCCCGATTGGGAAAACAGAATCAAATTCCCTATTTCTGCCAGAAGATAAAAAAAGAATACAGACAGGAAATAGCTTTTTTTATTCACGAACAAGATAGGTGTTCCCGGAAGACAACATCGAATTTCATGAAAAACAGTGCAAACAGGGAGAAGGATCGTTTTCTTCTGATTCGATATCCGGAAGGGGGCCGCTGGACCGGGCTCTGGGATTTTCCCCGATTTTTACTCGATTCGGATGCGGAACTTGATTATAATAGGGATCTCCGGAAAAAACTCGCTCTCTTGCTCGATAATAACGGGACGCCGCTTTTAAATAATGTTCCAGGATTCGGCCCTCTTTTAAAAACAATTCGACATACCGTCACAAAATATTGTATTACTCTTCTGTTTCATGATACAATTCCTGATAATTGTAGTCTATTAGATCTAAACATATCTCCCGAGGATAGTATTTGTCTGGCGTCTGGTGAATTTTTATTAAATAATATTGAAAAACGCTGGGTTTCATTACAGGAGGCCACCGTTCTTCCCTTGAGTTCGACCGGAAGAAAATTAATTCGGTTCTTGAGTTCACAATAAAAACGGTAACCATTCACGGATATAATGTGAAACCACGGATATAATGTGAAACCACGGATAACACTGATTTTCACGGATAGTTTTTTGACAAACAAACTTTTTTATGATAAAATTATTTATTATAATAGTTAAAATGTTAGTTTATTATTGTAAAAATTGTATTTTATGGCAGACTATCAGTGTTTATCCGTGATATCCGTGGTTCCAAAATCGTTCGTGAATGGTTACTAAAAACGTTTGACTCCAAAAATTTGACTCCGGTTATATACTGTACACGTTATAAATTCGGCATTTCCCGGGAGCGCGGACGCCATGCCTGACGGCAGGCAGGACTCGTCCGTATCCTCCAAAACTGGCGTCTCGCCTGTTTTGAAAAATAGACTTTTATAACGACCTTGAGTTTAGTCCCGGAGAAACGAGTGGTATATTCCCCCTCAAATTTTCCGGCGCCTTGCAATTCTCCAAATAGGGAGGAACATCTGTTTTGGAAGGAAGTGGACGAAAATCAGTATTCGGACACCCTGTTTCCATAATTTACATATCCCATTTTATATAATCCATTTTATATAATTCTGGTAAAACATCCAATTGAAGTCTGCTATTCCAGTGTTGGAGGAACGATTTTTCCTTCTTTTTGTGCGGGGCAATTTTCATAGACACCATAGAAATCACAATTATTATCCATCCAGACGGTAAACCGATAGAGTTCTTCCGGGGTCAGTTTCACATCATAATGATTCGAGGTCAGGATTTTATACAGGGGACTGGCCATTGATCCGAATTGGCCGGGAACTGTTTGCGATTCCGTCCATAAATAATGATTAAAAAAGAAACAGAAGGACTTCAGATTCACGAAGGAATTAAAGAAATGATTCTTTTCCGGACCTCGTGACAAGTCGATTGCCTTGGGATTATCCGATTCGGCATGACATTTAACACATTTTTCGTCCAGAATCGGCTGGATCAACAAGGGAAAGTTCATAGGTTTCGTTCCTTGTGGATCCGGTTTGAGTTCGCTTGGTGGACGGCGAAACGCGGTACTTTTCCGTTGAACCTCTTGAACGGCGGCCGTGTGACGATTTTCATGACATCCCTGACATGCCAGAAGTTCCCCTTCATGAACATAGGTATCGGAGCGCATCGACTGTACAGCGACACCATTTTCGTCCAGCGCCTGAAAATAAATCGGAACATTTACCGGAACTTTAAAATAGGCACTACCATCCGGATCGACCGGAACGGTTCCAAGAACCTGACGCGCTCCTTTTTGATGACCATAGCCTATTATGGGATCGCTCTCCTTCCAGGTTGTTTTCGGAAGAAGCTGAACAATACGGAGTCGGGTTATTCTTGTTCCCTCCGGAAACGGCAGACTTGTATCGTATATATTAACCAGCGACATCAACGCTGTTTTGGGAAGAGACTCTTTATCGGTGGACTCCGGCGTTTCTCCAAGAGAGGTTGGACGTCCGACAAGCGTCTTGTGCGGAATAATCGGTGGTGTTTCCCGTTCGCGAACCGGAATCGGATCATAACAGGCTATTTCCGGATCACGATAGAGAAGTGTTCGATTACCAAATGCGTCCAATAAATAAAGTCCATAGTTATTCTGTTTCGGGGCTGAATCGCCTCGTGCCATGGGATCATAAACACAGAGATAAAAATATTCGGACAATGGATAACATGTTGCATATTGGGCAGGAGCCGCATGTTGAGGAACTTCCGATTCCGGGAAGAGTTGTTCCGGAGTAATACGTCGAACCGGCCCCATTGCATTATCGTCCTTGAGACGCGGGTCAATTAAGAGAAGACTGCCATATCCCTGGCCATGATGTGCGGCGGCAGTCGCTGTCAGAAGTCCGGAATCCGGAACTGGACGAAGATTTCCTTCCAATACAGGACGATAGAAGGCACTGGCGTTATAGTTACCGGTAATGGCCCGGGGATCTCGTCCATCCGGAGTCGTTATCCACGGATGATGCGCATTATTGGCACCTCGATCCACATAATCCCAACGGGTATAAACGACCATTCCGTTATTATCGACGACCGGCTGCCATTCGTTGGTTTCATGGGCCGACAGTTCCACGATATCTGTGCCACTTTTCTCCATAGAATAGAGGGTATAGGAAGGTACAATTCGCGGATGACATCGGCCATATCCACCACGACGTTCCGAAATGAATACGATCCTGCCTGACGGAAGAACACAAGGATCAAAATCGTTGAAGGCCCCCTCCGTGACCTGGACAAGGTCGGAAGTACTTCCTGTTTTAGCATCGAATTTTACCTTAAAGATATGATAGCAACTCTCCTCGGACCATTCGAATTTATGACGCGGCGATCGGGTATCCGTTGCGGCAAAAAATATTTCATCGGCGTTATACGATAATTCTGGGGAGAGAAAGCCCCAATTCCTGTCGAGCTTTTGTCCGGTCGATTTGCCTTTAATGACTTGAAGATTTTTCAGAAGATCGACTACGGTCGGTTTATTGCCGAAGGCATTTTTCAGCAGGAAGAGACCTCCACCGGGAAGTGCCTGAAATCCGAAAAATTGATCGCACATGTGATTCCCCTTCTCCTCGTCGGGATCACAGGGATGACGTTTGATAAAAAGAATATCGGAAAAATCGAGAAGAGGATTCGCCAACGCAATCGTTCGGCGAAGATTAAAGGTGTCTCGAAATATCTTTTTCCGATCGGATATTCTATCGACAGGCGTTTGTGCCGTCTCTTTTTCCAGCGCGGTCAGGGAGGCAGACTCCTTCTGGAGGGTATCGTTTTCGGTATTTTCCTGAAGGTAATTACAGAGCGTTCGGGTCCGGCGAATCAGAACGTCGAGCGGGTCACGGTCGGTCGGAAGAATTGTCGATGCGGAATGAACCGCCTGTTCGTTTATTTTTTCCGTACATGGATTCTTCATTAAATGTAATGACCCATTATAGCCTGTTTTATCGGCCATTTTAAAATAGTCGGAACGAATTTTTTCGTTATCGGTTGATATTTGATTCTGAATGGCATAAAATTCCAGATTTACTTCATCGGATCGATCAACGACATTACCATCGGGCATAACCAGACATGGGATTATTTTGGGTGTTTTAGGAACCTCTATTGTTGTATCGGAGGAAGGGGTCCAGACAAATTTTGCGTCACACCAGTCGGCATGGTCGTGGTCGTACCGCTGTCCTTCGTCGAGTCGAAGTACGAGATATTTTTGTCCGGTCAGATCCAATTCGATATGTTTTACCTCGCCGCATTTCATAAAGCCACTCCGCCAGAGGAGTTTTCCATCGGCATAGGCCAGGAATTCGAGTTCACCGGTCGGACCGGAATCATCATCCAAACCGACTTCCGCCGTAAAATGAACATGTCCGGCGGGGAGTGCTATGACCAAATGACCGGGCGCATGATGACCGACTCCACGTTCGTATTTTTTACCGGCAACCGATAGTGGTCCTCCGGTAATTTTCTGTCGGGCCAGCGTTTTCTGCCAACCGCATTTAGTGAACTCCAGTTCGAGTTCATCCAGATATACGGTCTTTACTGCCGATTGATTCTCCTTTTGCGGAACGATTTTCGTATATTCCAATGAAAAAACAGTTTTAGGACTGTCGGAAGTCATTGATAAAATCAGACACAAAGACAGGAAAAAAAACAATGAAATATAATTCGTTACTAATGGATACTTCATACCACACACCTTGATGGATTAAGGGTTATCACTTTTTATTACAGTATAACAATCGGAAAAAATATTTTCAATAGACAGACAAATAAAAATACTTGAAATGGAATTTTAAATCAAGTATAATCATAAACGGTATTGAATCTGGGACGGTTATAAAAACCGGCCGGGAATACGGACAGGCCCCCGAGGATCCCTATTACTGTGCCATTCGCGCGGTCAAGGACCAGGTTCGGTCTTGTCATTGCTTTATAAAGAAAGGTATTCATAAAGAAAGGTATTCATAATGACAAACGAAAATCGACGTGTATTTTTAAAGAAATGTTCTTTAATGACTGGAACACTAACTGTTTCCGGAATGGTTCCATCATTGACAGGAGCGGAAAATACCGAAATCGGTAAACCGTTAACACCATGGAAGGAAGGGGAAATGGATCTCCACTTCATTTATACTGGTGTTGGTGAAAATATGTTTTATATATTTCCGGATGGAACTTCAATGGTTCTGGATACTGCCGACCGTCCATCGAATCAGGAAGATCAATTTCCAATTAAGCCCAATAAAACGCGTCTGCCGAGCGAATGGGTAGCCCGATATATCGAACGTGTCAATCCTGCAGGCAAACAGATCGATTATATGATGCTTTCCCATTACCATGAAGATCATTCCGGTTCCCATCGATTGGGAAAAGGACGAACAACAGGACGTGGCAAGGATTATGTCCTCAGTGGCCTGGCAAATTTAGGGGAAATCTTTCATTTTACCAAGGTTTATGACCGTGGTTATCCAAATTACGATAAAACTCCGGCTGTCGCCTTGGGGGACGGATATGAAAATTTCCGGAAATTCACTGACTGGAAAACCAAAAACGGTGATTTTATTATGGAAGAATTCAAGGTTGGAGCCTTGGACCAGATTACATTAACGAAGAAAAAAACGGCCTATCCGACATTTCACCTTCGTAATATTTGTGCAAATGGTCTCCTCTGGACGGGAAAAGGGAACGAAACGGAGAATTATTACGAACTCTATCAGAAAAAAGGAATGTCAGAGAACACCATGAGTCTGGCAATCGTCATATCCTATGGTCCATTTCGATATTTTACAGGCGGCGACCTCAGTGGCCCCATTATGGAGAATGACGGACGTAAAATCAATCTGGAAGGGGCTGCGGGCAAGACGGTCGGTATTGTTGACGTCTGTAAAACCAATCATCATTCCTATCGAGATGCCATGAAGGCCGAGTTTACACGGGAAGTTCAGGCAAACGTCTATGTCACCAATGTATGGGATCATGGGCATTTACAAGATAATACCATGACCAATATGACCGATCCTAAAATTTACGAAGGACCGCGTTTGGTTTGTCCTACCTGGGTTTCAAAAAAACAGATGGAACTCTATCAGGATAAATGGTGGCAGAAATATCTAAAGCCCGGATACGGTCATGTCGTCGTTCGTGTTTTCGATGGCGGAAAACAATATAAAGTCTATCATCTGACCGCCGAAGATGAAAGTATGAACGTTAAGGCTGTTTATGGACCGTTTCCTGCCAAGGGATAATTGTCTTGCTGTATGAAAACCTTAATTTCCGGTTCATCATAATCCCAAAAACAGATGGGGACACCTCTCTTCCGCCGATGCAAACAAGATGTCCGTGTTCCTGTCTCCCTATTTCCATATTATGAAGTTCATAACCACTCGTATCTTTTCCATACATCATCGCTTTTCCATACATCATCGTTATCCTCCTGGTATGTTGTGTCTGCTTGATTATCATGTCTACCTGATCATCGTGTTTGTTTGGTTATCGAGTCTGCCTGGTTATCAAGTCTGCCTGGTTATACTGTACGACGTTATAAATTCGGCATTTTCTGGGAGCGCGGACATCTCGTCCGCTTCCTCCAAAACAGGCGTCTCGCCTGTTTTGAAAAATAGACTTTTATAACGACCTTGAGTATATCATGTTTGTTTGATTAGCGTATTTTCTTGATTATCGTGTCTGTTTGGTTATCGAATATATACTTGACAAAAAGGCCATATCGGGTTTAATTTTAAACATGAAAACCTTTTTTTTAATAAAGATTAGGTTTAAAAACAACCAGATTTTAAAATCCTCCCTTTGATAGAATGAATCGATATTGATTATGAAAAAAGTTTTGATTTTGGCCAATGGGACGTCAACTTTATTATTTCGTGAAGAATTACTGGCGGAACTTGTCCATCAGGGGTATGAACTCTATATTTCCACGACAAAAGACGATAAAAATGAATATTTCAAATCCATGGGAGCAACAATCATTGAGACGGAGATTGATCGGCGCGGTGTAAATCCGATAAAAGATTTAAAACTCCTTTTATTTTATCGAAAATTATTAAAGCAAATTCGGCCGGACGTTGTTTTATCTTTTACCATCAAGCCGAATATCTATGGGGGCTGGTGCTGTGGTCGGGCCAAAATTCCCTTTTTCCCCACGATAACAGGCTTGGGAACGTCTGCCAATACGAAAAAATGGTTAAAAATAATAACAATTATGTTATATCGGCAGGGACTCAAAAAAGCGATAAAAGTTTTTTGCCAAAATACAACCAACCGCGATTTTTTTCAAAAAAACAGAATCATTGGCGAGAATATCGTTCTTGTGCCCGGCTCCGGTGTGAATTTGGATCGTTATTCCCTTCAGGAATATCCGGAGGACGATGGAACGGTACGTTTTCTTTTTGTGGGCCGAATTATGAAGGAGAAGGGGGTCGATGAACTGCTGGAAGCCGCAAAAAGACTTCAGACAAAATATACTCAACTTGTAATTGATATGGTAGGGGGGTGTGATGCGGAATACCAAGGTCATTGGAATACGGAAAATCTCCCGTCTTCTTTACACTATCAAGGAAAAACAGACAAGGTGGTTTCTTTTCATCAGAGTCATCATGCCGCAATTCTTCCGACATATCATGAAGGAATGGCCAATGCGCTTTTGGAGGCGGCCGCTTGTGGTCGGCCTGTTTTAGCCTCCAAAATTCACGGATGCCTGGAAACATTTGAGGAAGGAATCTCCGGCATCGGTTTTAATGTTAAAGACGTTGACGATTTGTGTCGCGCCATTGAGGATTTTATTCGACTCCCCTATAAAGAAAAAAAACAAATGGGTCTTAATGGTCGGCAAAAAATGGAAAAGGAATTCGACCGAAAAAAAGTGGTCGCCGCCTATATGTCAGAAATTAATGATGTTATAAAAAATATAAAACAAAAATGAATACAAAAAAATGAATACAATGAATACTAATAAAACCATTGGACGATAAACGTAAATTTCATTGTGGAAATACAACGGTCTTTTGGTTGGTTTATTTATGATAATTATTTGAGGTAGAAATGAAACAAGAAATTAATCGACGTGATCTTTTAAAGATTGGTTTTGGTTCCTTGGCATTGGGTTGTATCGGTTTTTCGGCCGCGAACGCTTTTGCCGCTGGTAAATTCAAGGATATTCCACTTTCTCTCCAGCTTTATACTGTTCACGGAATTACCGACAATCCGGTCAAGCGGTTCGAAGATGTCGCTAAAATGGGATATAAAGGTGTTGAATACGCCGGATTCGGGGCTTCCGCAAAAGATCTGCGTAAATTTCAGGACGATGCCGGACTCTTCTGTTCCGGTTCCCATAATGGACGTGACCAGATTGAAGATCTGGAAAAACTTAAACGCGCTATTGAATTTCATCAGATTCTGGGTGCTAAATTCATTATCTGTGCCGGTATGACCAACGAAGGTATTGATGGTTGGAAACGCGCTGCGGAAAATTACTCCAAGAGTGCGGAATTTGCAAAAAAAGAAGGAATTTGTATTGGTTATCATGCGCATCCGCACGACTTTAATATTATTGACAAGGAAAACAATCTGACCTCCTGGGAAATTTTCGCCGATAACAGTATTCCTGAAGTCGTTCTGCAAATTGACGTTGGACATTGTGTCAATGCGAAGACCAATCCCTATCGTCTGATCAAGAAGTATCCGGGGCGTTCCAAAACCGTTCATGTCAAGGAATCGGATGGAAAAATTCTCGGAAATGGTCGTGTCGATTGGATAAAAGCGTTCAATTTACTCGAATCTGTCGGCGGCGTTGAAAATTATTCTATCGAATACGAGGCCGATATGGATCGTATGGAGGCCGCAAAACTGTCTGCGGAAGCCTTCTATAATATCCGTAAATAATTCAATTTTAGGAACCATTCACGAACGATTTTGGAACCAAGGATATCACGGATAAACACTGATAGTCTGTCATAAAATACAATTTTTACAATAACAAACTAACATTTTAACTATTATAATAAATAATTTTATCATAAAAAAATTTGTTTGCCAAAAAACTATCTGTGAAAAACTGTGTTATCCGTTGTTTCACTTTATATCCGTGAACGGTTACCAATTTTAAAACATGATACTGTTTGATACTACAGACGGTACGAATGAACACGGATATTTTAGCCATAATATTCTACATTTATCCATAAACACAATATTTAGCCATAAAACACAATATTTAGCCATAAAATACTGCAATACATGATGATAATTGTTTTATTATCATGTATTGTTTTTTAAAGAATATCCGTGTTACAAATAAAAAATTTACAGTTGGAGTCTATCGAATATACCCTTGTTTTTTCTGTTAAAGTCGAGGGGTGATTTTGACTCTTTTTTAATGAAAGCAACGTATATAATGGAGAATCGACCGCCGAATTTACTGCGGCATTTGCGATTGAATCGAGTCTATTTAGCCGAAACGTCACTTTATGGTAAAGGGGTTTTTACTGCTGTTCCATTAAAAGCGCGAAAACCGGTCGGTCGTATTTTTGGCGAGATTAAGCCGGTCGGATATCGGTCCGATTACTGTATGAGCTTTCAGGAGGGGGCCATTGAGCCGGAACCTCCCTATCGTTTCGTCAATCATTCCTGTGATCCCAATTGTGAAATAATCGAATGGGAAATTACAAATGAAGAAACCGGAGAAAAAATCTATGAACTATGGCTTCATACCATTCGGGAGATTGAAAAAGACGATCAATTGACCATTGATTACGCCTGGGACTGGCAGGCGGCGATTCCCTGTTTGTGTGGATCGCCCCAATGTCGCGGGTGGATTTGTCGTCCTGACGAACTTGAAATATGTATACAGGAACGTGGTTCCGGCTCCCTCAATTAAATTCCACAGTTATCTGAAACATAGTATTCCGTGCGTCAAAAATGGGGAAGATCCTTCATTAAAAAAGAGATGTTGTCCCCTTGTAAAAATGAATATCCATGGGATAATAGCCCCTTGGTTGTTTCTATTTTGTAGTTAATAGGGTAATGAAAGAATTACCAGAGTTAAGGAAAACGGAACTAAAATGACAATGCTTGCAAACTGGAGAAATATAGGTATATCAGCACATATTGACTCCGGTAAAACGACTTTAAGTGAACGGATACTCTACTATACAGGGCGTACCCACAAGATTGGCGAGGTACACGATGGCGGGGCCGTTATGGATCACATGGAACTGGAACAGGAACGGGGTATTACCATTACCAGTGCCGCTACCTGTGTCCATTGGGGGTCAAATACGATCAATTTGATCGATACGCCGGGCCATGTCGATTTCACCGTGGAAGTGGAGCGAAGTCTTCGCATTCTGGATGGGGCCGTCCTGGTTCTCTGTTCCGTTGGTGGTGTTCAGGCGCAGTCGATTACTATCGACCGTCAGATGAAACGTTATGGTATTCCACGAATTGCCCTAATTAATAAAATGGACCGCGTTGGTGCGGATCCCTGGCGTGTCGTTCGACAGTTAAAAGAAAAGCTCGACTGTGAAGCCATTTTAATGCAGTTGCCTATCGGCTTGGAACAGAATTTTCAAGGGGTGGTTGATCTCATTTCCGGTAAAGCACTTTATTTCGACGGTGAACAGGGAGAACATGTTCGTATTGAAGAAGTACCGGCCGATATGAAGGAGCAATACGAAACCGCCCGGCGGGAATTACTGGAAACGTTGTCCATGTATCGGGATGATATGATGGAACTCCTTCTTTCAGACGATGATGTTCCCGAGGAAATGATTCATGACGTTGTTAAACACGCAACTCAAATGCGGCTCGTTACTCCCGTATTTATGGCTTCCGCCTATCACAATAAAGGTGTTCAACCTCTGTTGGACGCTATTTGCCGTTATCTGCCTTCTCCTCTCGAACGCGAATGTCATGCCTGGAAACATTCGGCGGATGCGAGTGATCCGGATCAGGGCGAAAAATTCGAACTTCATGCCGACGCTGCCTTGCCTATGGTCGGAATGGCGTTCAAGACGGTTGAAGATCCCTATGGTACCCTGACCTTTATGCGTATTTACCAGGGAACTATTAAAAAGGGTGATTCCTATTTTAATCAACGTTCCGGACAAAAGGAACGAATCAGTCGTATTTTCCGTATGCACGCGGACCAACGAACCGAACTCGATCAGGCGGAAGCGGGTGATATTATCGCCGTTATGGGAATTGATTCCGTTAGTGGTGATACTTATGCGGAGACTCCTGAATATTGCACTCTTGAATCGATTTTTGTTCCTGAACCTGTTATTCAAATCGCAATTAAGCCTTTGGTAACGAAGGATGCCGATCGTTTGGCCAAGGCCCTGTATCGTTTTCGTAAAGAAGATCCGACACTGGCAATTCTGACAGATCCGGAGAATAGTCAAACGTTAATTGCCGGTATGGGGGAATTGCATCTGGACGTCTATATTCAGCGAATTAGAAGGGAATATGGCGTTGAGGTCGAGACCTCGGCACCTCGTGTCAACTATCGGGAAGCCCCCACTAAAACAATTGAATTTGATACAAAACATAAAAAACAGTCTGGTGGTTCCGGTCAATATGCGCATATCTGTGGTACGATGGGCCCCATTCCGGAAGAAGTTCAGGGAAAAGAGACCTTCCTGTTTGAAGATCAGATTACCGGGGGGGTTATTCCGTCCAACTATTTGCCCGCTATTGAAAAAGGATATCGCAGTTCCTTGGATAAAGGGCCTTTGGCTGGATATCCTGTCGTTAATTTAATGGTTCTGGTTAATGACGGATCCTATCATGCGGTCGATTCCAGCGATCTGGCCTTCCGTATTTGTGCCCAAATGTCACTACGGGAAAACTTCAAAAGGACGGCTCCTGCTATTCTTGAGCCTATTATGAAAATAGAAATAGAATGTCCGTCTAATTTTCAGGGCAATGTGGTTGGTGACTTTACCAGTCGCCGTGGTATTATCAGTGCCACGGAAACTACAGGCAATACCTGCCGAATCGAAGGTGAAATTCCTCTTGCAGAAATGTTCGGATATTCAACCACTCTTCGCGGTATGACCCAGGGACAAGGTACGTTTAGTATGTTCTTTTATAAATATAAAAGGGTACCTGCCACTGTTCAGGAGACTATTATTAAAGAGGCCACCAGTAAAAAATAAACGAATATTATGTTCCTTCCGGTAGTTTTTCATCAAACAAAAACTGCTGGTTACGAACACTTTAATTTATTTGTTCATTCGGGGGGACAAAACAGGTGGAACGCCTGTTTTGCAGGGATGCGACGAATGTTTCTATTCAACGGATAAACAGTATTGTAACGTCCTGTATACAATTTCTGCATATACTCAAGGTCGTTATAAAAGTCTATTTTTCAAAACAGGCGAGACGTCTGTTTTGGAGGATACGGACGAGACCTGCCTGCCATCAGGCATGGCGTCCGTGCCTCCCGGGAAATGCCATATTTATAACGTCGTACAGCATACAATAATGATCTTCTTTATTTGATTTAGGATCTCCTTTTTTCAAATAAAAACATTTTTCTTTTTATGTTCTTTTATTAATATATGTTATATCTGGTATATAGATAATTCTTGGTCTTTTTTTAAAAGACTCAAGTGGTTCTTCCTTTTTGGCCGATTTCTTGATTAAGTGGTTTTAGACGAAACCGTTCAAAAATTTTGATAGTTGAGTATTGAATTATGCCGTTAAAGCAAATTATTTCATGTTTTACAGTGATAGCCCTATATTTTGGGTTTTTTTCCATGTCGGTTCCCTGTGTATTTGGGGAGGAAACACCGGCAACGAAGGCAACCGATATAGAGAACGAACGTGATTTTATGGATACATCGTTTCAAAAAACGACTTCCACTAAAATCGAAAATAATAAAAAGGCAGAAGATGAATCGGATGAAGGGGTTGTGATTTATAAATCTCCGAGCACAAATGCGCCGGATGCACAGGTTATATTACCTGAAAAAAAAGATGGTGTGGAAGATGTTCCTGTTATGGCGCCGAAGAAATCTCTTCCCGACGGGACCGGTCTTCATACAACTAAAAAAACACTGACCTCAAAACAGTCCGCGAAAGAGAATCCGAAGACAACCGATAATAATATCAAAAAGAGCGGTGAAGTTAAAGACGATACCAATAAATCGCATAAACCAACGGTACAGGTTATTGAATCCAAAAACAAGACCTCTCTTGCGCACGTTGGATATGAAAATGCCGAATCTGCTCTCAAGGAAATGACTTCAGATATTTTTAAAGGATTGAATACGCGAAGAATGACTCCGGTCTATCAGCAATGGAAACGTTACAATGCGTCTGTTCGTGCGCGATCAAATTCCTTTAATACCGGAACGGAATTAAACAATCGATGTCGTTTGAATTGGTATCAACAGCTTTATCAGGATCCATTGGCGTCTGTAGAGGAGACTGAAGCCTATAGTCGTGTTATTTTTGGTCTCTATTCAGGTAATATGAATATGGTATTACGGGCCATTCGCGATACAAGAGTTCGTATGGATCTATCTTCTTCGAATATGCCAAAAACCGTTCCAAACGTTAATTCACCGGAAGAGGCCGTACAACTTTTGGTTCAAGCTCTTGAAAAAGCGTTCGAGTGCTGGCAGGAAGCGGTTAAACCGTTATCGGAAACTGAATTACGTATATTAAATGTCGAATTGGAATCTGTTTTTGGCACTCAATTTATTCATGGTCATACACTCTCCAATGTCGGTCGGGCCAAATATTTAATTGACCTGATGGAGAAGATGGATCGTAGTAAAATCTATGATGCTGTCGAGGTTTTACTTCCTGTTTTTGATTCTTCTGTTTTGGCGCAACTGGCAAAAATATCACCGGATACCTATGAATCCTATACGTATAATGGTGCTGTTGTTCAGCGAATACCGACAAAAGCGGGTGATATTATTATCGGAGGCCGAGAAAACAATCGTTGGGAACCCGATAATATAACCAATCTGGCCTGTATTATTGATTTAGGGGGAAGTGACACCTATTTGGATGGTGTGTGTAATCTATCGCGTCCGATTCTTCTAATGATCGATTTGGGAGAAGGCAACGATACCTATCGAGGTACGAAGACCGGTATTCAGGGTGGTTCCATCGCCGGTGTTTCAATATTATATAACGAGCAGGGAAAAAATACCTATAATGCCAAATATGTAGCCCAGGGATCAAGTTTGGGAGGGGCTGGTATTTTGTTTGGCGGATTGGGAGACGATAAATATGATTGCTTCCTTCGTGGCCAGGGAAGTGCCCTCTGTGGACTGGGACTTCTGGTAGACCATGGAGGAAATGACGATTATCATTCGGCCATGCTATCCCAAGGACTTGGAAATCCCGGTGGGGCGGGAATTCTTGTCGATGTTAGTGGTGAAGATCATTATTATGTCGGTGGATATTATCCGGACTCCTATGAAGAGCATCCCGGTTATGACGGATGGGGACAGGGAATCGGAGCTGGGATACGACAAGTGGCCTGTGGTGGACTTGGCGTTATTCTGGATGGCGGCGGAGACGATGTTTATGAATTCGACTATTTCGCCCATGGTGGTGGATACTGGATGGGCGTTGGAATCGCACGTGATTTCGGAGGGAATGATAAACGGCTTGGGGCTACGTTAAAAGCCTATAATGGGGGACAGCGTACCGAAGCGCGATGGCAGCGGTTTAGTAATGGATTTGGTTGTCATTATGCTGTCGGATATTTATTTGACGATTCCGGAAATGATTTCTATGACGGTACGATTATGGGCCTCGGTATGGGATGGGATTTAGGAGCCGGTTTTCTGATCGACTTCGACGGTGATGATGTTTACGCGGCAATGGGGGGACTGACCCAGGGGGTTGGCGCGGAAGGAAGTATCGGCGTTCTCCTGGACTATCGCGGAAATGATACCTACAAGGGAAGAAATCAAGGAAACGCTTCTTCACGACTGACCTATCATTCCCCCATGGACTGTGGAAGTAATTTTAGTTTTGTGGTTGACCATGGTGGTAACGATATTTATGGAAGTCGAGTGCAAAATAATGCCATGAATCAAAGTGGAACGGCAGGTGGATTTATTATCGACCGTCCGACCAGTGAAGAATTGGCATTGGCGGAAGCGCAAAAGCTCGAAGACGAAAAAGAAAAATCGCGTCTGACCCGGGTATCGAAGGAAAACGGGGAGAATGGAGAAGTGGTTACATCAAAAATACCCACAACTATGCCTAATCAGAATACAATACAACAGCCGGCCTCCTATAACAATAACACGAACTACCCACAGCAACAGCCTATGAATCGTGGATTTGGCGGTGGTTTTTTCCGCCGTGGTGGTTGGTAATGATTACCACAACAATAATATGAAACATATTATCGATTTAACGATTCCCATTCGGGAAGGAATGTCTGTATGGCCGGGCGACCCTATATTTCGTAGTGAAAAAGTTGCCTGTCTCGAATGGGATGGTTATGCTGTTTCTTCATGGACGATAGGGTCACATCTTGGAACCCATTTGGATGCTCCATGTCATTTTTTTGCTGATGGTGAAACTTTTAATGGTCTGTCCCTCCATTATTTTTTTGGTTCGGCTGCATTAATCAATTTAGCCGCTCCTGTTCGGGAGTGGTCGAAAAACCATCGAACCGCATTTTCCATTGGCCTTGACTTGCTCCTGCCTTTTGAATCTCTCTTTCAAAAGGTGGAACGTATTCTGATTCGTACCGATTGGAGTCTCAAAAAAGAGGATCCGGAATACTGGATGACTTTTCCTTCTTTTACTCCGGATGCCGTAGATTGGATCGCCGATTATCCGATTCGCATATTGGGGTTGGAAACCCCTTCTCTGTGTGCGTTTCCCATTTTGAAAAAAGAGGATGGCATCAGGAGTTCGGAAGAACAGGAACTGTTGGACGAGTTAACAATTCACGCGGATAGTGAATGTCACCGTATTCTATTGGGACGGCGTCCTCCGATCCTTCTTCTGGAAGGCCTCTGTAATTTGGATCAACTGCCGGATAACTTCGATCTATCCTGTTTTCCTCTTCCGATAGAGTCTGCGGACGGATCGCCCGTTCGTGCGATCGCCATGTTCTAGTGGTTGCGAACACTTAAAAAACGGAGTTGACTGGAACGCGGATGTCTCGTCCATACGCATTAACATAAAGTTATCTCCTGTAAAATACGGTCTCAAAC
>CAYUAP010000083.1:0-21579 GCA_964442735.1 uncultured Planctomycetaceae bacterium
ACTATCTGTGTTTATCCGTGATATCCGTGGTTCCAAAATCGTTCGTGAATGATTAAATTATTTATTATAATAGATAAAATGTTTCGTTTGTTATTATAAAATATTATATTTTACGGCAGACTATCTCTGTTTATCCGTGATATCCGTGGTTCCAAAATCGTTCGTGAATGGTTATTTCGGTTTTATCCACAAATTTAAGAAACCTGTTGCTTTTTCCATTTTTTTTAAGTACAATAAATATATCAAATGGTGATAAAGACGTCAATACATCCATTAAACGTCAATACATCCATTAAACGTCAATACATCCATTAAACGTCAATACATCCATTAAAAATAAAACAAAACGTCGAAGAACTGTTTATAGCGAACGAAAAATTCGCTTCCGATTCAATAAATCAAAGGAGGAACAATGAAAAAAGTTACAAGGGTACTAATAATTTTATCATGTGCATTACTATTGTATTTACGTATGGAGATCCCGGTTCAGGCAGAATGGTATCGCGGAACACTTCATACCCATTCGCAATGGAGTGATGGAAAACCATTTCCGGAATGGGCACTTAACTGGTATAAAACCAAGGGATATAATTTCGTTTGTCTGTCGGATCATAATATATTTCAGACAGACGAACTTCAGTTCGATGCCTGGCATTATAATGGTCAGGTCAAGGACACAACCGCATTTAAAGGAGAGTCATCCCGTTGGAAATATGTCAATGAAAAAGGAGGCTGGCCGCATCTGACTTCCGATAGTGTTACGCAAAATGAATCGGTATTCAAGGCCAACTCCATGAAGAAAATAGAGTATGACGGAAGGATATACTATCGCCTCAAAACCTTCGATGAATTATCGAAGCAATTTAACGAGCCAGGTATATTCCTTTTGATTCCTGGTTTCGAACAGACAGGCAGTGCAAAAAACGGCTGTCAGGTTCACATGAACTTTATTAACGTTCGAAATTATTTTCCTTATATCGAAAAGGCAACGCCGCTGGAAACTATTCGGGCAACCATGGAGGAAGGAAAAAAGTTCTTTAAAGAATCTCCCTGTGGACCCTATATGTTTACATTGAATCATCCGATTTGGCGCTGGTATGATATTTCTCCGGAAGACCTTCTCGCACTTCCAGAAATACGATACTACGAATTAAATAATGCCGGTTTATCCTTCCCGGGCCACGAAGAAGGTTGGGAACCGGAAAAATTCTGGGATGTGGTTAATGCCTTTCGTTGTGTTCGCGGTCAACAGCTTTTATTGGCGACTGGTACCGATGACGAACATTCCTATAGCTCAAATACACCTCGTGCCTGGACTATGATCAATGCGAAGAATTTATCATGGAATGCCCTCTACGATGCTATTTGCCATTCCGATTTCTATACAAGTAACGGTCTTTTCTATGACCGTATTCATTTTGACTCCGTAAAAAAAACTCTGACTGTAAAAATACAAGCGCGTCCCAACGTTCATTATCGAATTGATTTTATCGGAACGAAGGCTGATTTCGACCAAACCCACCACATCATTAATTCTCCCAAAACGGAAAAAAGTCCGGAACGAAAAATTGATGTCTATTCTGACGACATAGGAATCGTTCTTAAAACAATCGACGGAACGGAAGGAAGTTATACTTTAACCAATGATGATTTATACGTACGCGCCCGAATAACCACGGTTCCCGGCGAATTAAAACAAGACAATCTCCTGCTGGCTCCCGCCGCATGGACACAACCCTATCGCGCATTTTAAAAACATAATTCAAACCGGTTTACCAATGCTCTTGTATCCGGCCATGGATGAAAACGCAATCTGAATCCTGTTTTCCCGAAATACAAATAGAATACAAAATATAACATTGCTATTTATAGAACAGAGCCTTCAAACAATCATCCAACGGCAATCTCCATTCACAGTCCGAGGAATTTCAATCGTCATTACCGGTAATTTGACAATCGTTGTCCTTCCTCGACCTGTAAATACCCGTACAGAACCACTGAAGAATTGTATACGGTACGACGTTATAAATTCGGCATTTTCTGGGAGCGCGGACGTCTCGTCCGCATACTCCAAAACAGGCGTCTTGCCTGTTTTGAAAAATAGATTTTTATAACGACCTTGAGTATAGATGCCAATGTATCCAATGTATTTAATGTATTTACGGGCAATGGCAAACAGCCTCAACATCACTGCGGGGAAGGACACACTCGATCTCAATCGGATACAACCCAATTTCGACTTTAGCCACTATTTATTTATCAATTCGGATGACACTTGATATATTCCGGATCCCAAATGGAGAATACGACGTGCGCTCCCACCGTTCGAGGATGCTTTAAACTCGACTTTATCCGGTATTATTACGGTATCATTAACACCACAACATTTCCAGTCGGCACTCTCCGACGCTGTTGGTATTTCTACAACGGCCCGACAATTCGCAGGAATAATGAATTTCCATTGAAATATTCCGTTCTCTATATTCCAGTTGCTCTTTATCAGACCACGTATGGAATGGTAGGAACCGGAGGCGGAAGTCGTTTCATTCATAATCGGTTCCGGACACAAACGTATTTCAGAAAAGGCAATAGATTTATCCGTTTGATTGATACCGACGATATTCGACATGAACCATTCTTGAATATGTCCAAACATACAGTGGTTCATCGAACTTCCCGGTCCGTCCCAGGTTTCCGACAAGGTTTTCATCTTCCAAACCGTCAGCATATGGACATAGCCCGGAGCATCGGTTCTCTGAAGCATTTTCCATAAAATATCGTTTCGTCCGCTATCGGCCAACGTTCGTACAAGATATCGCCAGGCAACTTCACCAACTGTCGGTTTATATTTCCATTGAACGATATTGTCAATCAAATGATTGAGAACGATGGATCGATCTTCTTCCGGAACAAGTCGAAAATACAGGGCAAATGCGTATGCAGCTTGAGAACCTGTCGATACGATTTTCGTTTCCGACGAGTAATAGGCTTTTTGAAATGCCAATTTTACTTCTTCGGCAAGTAATTCGTAATATCGGGCTTTTTCCTTTTTATTGAGAAGAATCGAGATATTCTTCATGATTTCCGCATTGGAATAGAGGAAGGCCGTTGCCGTCAATTCGGCAGGGGTATGCTGTGCGGCTCCATGTCCCTTTTTCGGTGTCCAATCATACCAGTCACCCAAACCAGGGCGCACCAAACCTGTTTTACCTCGTGTTGCAACCATAAAATCGACATAACGCGCCATTGATTCATAACGATGGACCAGAATATCTTTATCGCCATACCACCGATACAGAAGCCACGGAATCTGTACGGAAGCGGAACTCCATTCCGCCGACCAGAAAAAACCGTTGGCAAATCGTGTATATTCCGGTGCTATATCAGGAATCATACCGTCTTGTAATTGCGCTTCCTCCATATCGAGTGTAATTTTTCGATAGAGATTGGCCAGGTCAAAACGATACAAAATTGCAGGTCCCATTAGATGTGGAACTTCCAGCCAACCCAATTTCTCCCGATGTGGACAATCCGTAACAACACTCTGGAGATTACTGCGAACCGAATATTCGACCATTTTATCGATTTCGTTTAAATGGGGACCGTTCGATTCAAATCGACCGACTTCTTCCGATTCGGTCGATATACAATCGGCGGCAATCGATTGGACTATCGGTTTTTTTCCGTTCTCAATGGACACAGTCGTTCCCGGATTCCAGACAGCCCCTGTTATATAAATATACTGAAACCCCCAATAGGTGAATTTCGGACAAAATGTCTCGACTTTATCGTCTTCGCTAAAATAAATGGTATAACTATGACCAGACCATGGTTTTTCCTTCATTTCGGCTAGTGTTATTGTCAGACTCTGCCCTTTTTTTCCACGACAGGAAATAACAGGCTGACCGGCAAAATTATGACCGAAATCAGCCTCAATACGTTCATCATCAAGAACAGTAACACCTTCCGGCTGCAATTGACGGAAGACCCCCACGGGAGGTTGTTCCTGTTCACGTAATATACCGCCCGGTCCGTCTGTTTTGTTCGTTTCCTTCCAAACGGTACTATTGGAACTGGATATATTATAGGGCCGGGCTCCTAAAACGACATCTTCCCCTCCATAAACACAACTGAAACGGATTGGGCCAAACGCTGCCTTCCAATTCGTATCGGAAATTATATTCTGCACACTTCCGTCTTTATAACGCAAATGGAGAAGACAGATCATTTTAGGTAGTCCGAAACTGCCTGTATATTTAACGTATCGACCGCCGGGAACATTAAACATCCCGTTTCCAAGAGTTACATCTATAATATTTTCATTATCCTTCAATTGAGAACCAATATCAAACGTCGAATAAAGGCATGTTTTTTTATAATTCGTCCAGCCAGGGTCCAAACGCCGATGCGGTTCCTGAACCTTCCCATTAACGGCAAATGAATAATGTCCCAATCCACAAATATGAATTACGGCCCGATCTATCTCTTTCTTCGGCTGATCGATTGAAAATACTCGTCGAAATACGGGTAATGGATCTTTATCTGTTCGCTTCATTGTTATCCATTCGGCTTTCTTCCAGTCCGAATCCGATAAAACTGCCGTAATAAACGAACCTTGTGCATAACAGGTATTACTTCGTTTAACGAATTTGTTTTCGGTAAAAATGTTGTATTCGGCTATAACGGTTACCCTCCAGTAATAACACGAGGAGGAGGCTAGTGTTTTCCCCTGATAGGAAATACCAAACGTTTGATCCGAAATTACTTGACCGCTATCCCATAAATCCGCTTTTTTACTATCGAGTAATTTGGGATTCGAGGCCACTTCGATCCTATATTCCTTCTGGCGAACGTTATACGCCTGATCTATCTTCAGTTCCCAACTAAAGCGCGGTTTTTCACCAACTCCAATCGGTTCTAAACGGTTATTAACCTTTAATCGCTCCACTTTAACCTCTTCCGACATAATATTTGGGAGAAGTCCAAAAAAGAGAAGGATACTACAAATCAGAAACATTTTTTTCATATCAAACCATTAAAACCTGTATATTTATTGTTCCATGAATTACGGAATAATCTTGACATTATCGACAAAAGATTCGATTTTCAGATTGAGTTCTTGTGCATTTTTAGCCGGCTCTTTTCCATGAAAACGAACTTTTTCGACCGTAACGCCATCAACATTATGATCTTTATCGTATCCGGAAAAAGAAGAGGGAGGCATTCGACTGGCGTATATCGTAATATTTTTAAAAATAATATTTTTGGCCGTTCCATGTTTTTCGGAAGACCAGGGAGCCCGCCAGCTTGGCAAAACTATAACCATTAACCGCGAACAATATTTGTCATTTTTATTGACGACATATTTCATGTCTTTAGCGTTTTGATAGAGTTCCCGAGGAATCCAATCGTCAAATTCCGCTCGAATATTTTCAAAACGGATATTGTGAACAAAAGCCTCGTCATAATGTTGAACATCCATGGCAATATTGGTCGTTCGAATAACATCGCAATCTTCAAAAATGATATTATCATCTTCTGGAGTACATGTTTCAGCACCAATTTCCAAGGCACGTCCCCAATCACACCAGACGACACAACCGCGAAATGTAATATTTTTATTCGGCTTGGTTTTAAATCTGGGAAGTCCCTTGACAACAAGACTATCGTCGAAGGAACAGACAAAACAATTCTCAACCAGGACATTACGGCTGTTACAAACATCAATTCCATCGGAATTATATCGCCAAAGGCCGACGAGTCTCGAATTTTTCATAACAACATCGTCACAGTCGAAAATATTAACGGTCCAAACGTCGGGATCCCGCATAATCAAACCATCAATATGGATGTTTTTGCACTTTTCGAAACACAGACATCCCCCACCTTTATAGCGCTCGAATTGACTGGCGTCGAGAATACCAGGGCCTTCAACCCGTATATTGGAAACATTGTATCCATGAATACTTCCATAGACCACCGCTCCAGCAGCTATATAGACGGATTCATTATCTTTTAAATTAAGAACTCCAACCTGATGTACACCGGGTCCAAAATAGTGAAGACCAACCTTCTTTTTATCGACGGGTTCCTTCTGATCGGTATAGGGAAAGAGATGAAGTGCATGATGATAATCGTTGAACTCCACTACAATCGGTGATACTTTATCCAATGTAAAGGTAATACTATTTCCGACTTGTTTGGATTCAATACCAAGAGATAACGGTCGAACAGTTACCTTTTCCGGTTTCGTTTTTGTCTTGATTTCCACAAATACTTTATCGGACATTTCCCAATAGGCGAATCCGGCCAATTCCGTTTGGTCTAAAGGTCGTTGATAGCCCGGCCAAGTCTGATTGATCGGATAGGCGGAAACACGACAAGAATAAACCGGAACATTTTGGCCATTAACGATAACCGTATAATCGGAATAAAGTTGTTCTCCCTGCGGCAAAAGTGCTATTTGCGGTTCTTCTGCCGGAAGCAGGGAGGTCCTGCATAACATAAAACATAAAAAACATAACAAGATCAATGTCTTTTTGTACGTCATTATTTTTTTATTCTCCTAAAAATGATCGAACTATCCGACCCTATTACCTCTTGAATTAGTTAAAGAGTTTGTCGGCTTCTTCCAATTCTTTCTTCGAATTTGAATCGTCTTTATCACCCTTGGTTAATACATTAATGATTTTACCAATAATATTAAAACATTCACCATTGATAACTTCTGTTTGAGTTGCGGAATCAGGCTTCCATTCGTTTGTGACTGTAATAGTTGCTTTATCGGAAGCAGACTTCAGAATTTTTCGAATGGCAATAAATTTCGGGGAAAGGCTTTTATCGTTTTCGGCGATATCAAGCATATTTCCAATTCCTTTAAGGGAGAGTACTGCCTGTGGCTGTGGAATACTTCCTTCTTTATCGATAATGGAGACAAAATTTTTGAAGAAATCGGTGACTTTAGCCTTGTCCAGACCAACGAGGACGACACAACCTTCCTGTCGAATGCCAATTAAAATACAAACCTGTTTTTTTACGAGGCAGAGAGGCATATCCTTGCAATCCAGATCTCCTAAAGGAATAGTAACAATGGCAACTTTATAGGAATTGGCCCGTCCGGCCTCCAAACTGACATTCTGCTTGATAAAATCTTCAAAATCCTTGGCATAATAGTCTCTAACCTGTTCCAATGTTTTCGAGAGAAGGTCGCCATGGGCAATATCCGTAGCGAAAATCAGGAGAGGTTCCGTGGTCAAGGTCATGGCGTAACTGTAAATATTCTTCTCGAATGCTCCCAAAAATACAGTCTTTAGATTATTAACGATTGTTTTTGCATCTTCGCGATCTTTTTTGTCTTCTACCAGTTTGTCTATTTCCTTGATAAAGTTGTCAAAAGACATAGCGTAGGTCTCCGTAACAAACGTTTTATCGATACTGGATAAAGACTGGGCTTCTATACAGGAAAAAACATTGTTTTCCGGCTTAAAAAGATCGATCCATTTGGATTTGGCGTTCATGGTTCCTTCTATTGTCTTGGAAAAAGAGGAGCCTTTTTTCGTTTCGATATTAACGTTCATGGAGAGATCACTACTTTTCGCATCAACTTTAATTCCACCTCGAATAACACGAACGGAGGAAAGGAGTGTATTCATATAACGGTCCAGAAGTTCCACCTGTTGTTTGACGGATTCATCGGCGGAGGCCAGATTCTGACGAATTGGTGCCATAAAAATTTCCAGAAGGTCTTTAGGCATATTTTCAAAATACAATTTTGCGCCTAGAAGATATTCTTTATCCAGACCTTCGAGAAGGGCTTCCGGTTTTTGATTTGTAATCAGTTTGGCCTTTGACGGTTCAATTATATAAAGCCAACCGTCTTTTTCAAGGAGTTGAACCTGAATATTATCATTGACTTTATAGAGAAGTTTTCCCTCAACTGTTTTGATATTGTCCTTGAGGCTGTCTATTCCCAAAAATTCCAATTTATTGAAATCGGCAACAGGAACAAAACCGAAGGGGACAAGTTCATTACCATCCAGCATTAAAACGAAACCAAACGGTTTGCTTGTATCTAATCCCTGGACTTTAGCGATCATTTCACGATAGGCTTTTACGGCAGGACCATATCCCATTTGATCGGCAATTAAATCGACCCCATTCCAAGTGGCGTCATAGCCAGCCTGGGAAATAACAATAACCGGTTTCATTTCTTCCGCCGATATGAGTGACGATAGAAAAAGAATACCGCAAAAGAACAACCCCATAAACATTTTCTTTATTATTAACATTTGAAATTCTCCTTAATTTGTTGAGAGCCTGGTGGTTGCGAACACTTAAAAACCGGAGTTGACTGGAACGCGGATGTCTCGTCCACACTGCCGGGAAAACAGGCGTCTCGCCTGTTTTATTCCCCGGAATGAACTCCTAAATAAAAGTGTTGTCTACCACTCGGACACGGTTCAATAGTTTTATTCTGAACAGGATTATTCCAACGGATCCGTGATGTAAATCCTTTGTTTTAAACTGTTCCTGTAATTTTCGTTGTTGAAGTATAACAAAAAAATAAAAAGCAGTCTATACTAATTTCAATTTAAAATACAAAAACTGTAAAATTTGGTGTTGGACGCTTTATGGAATTTTGCTATAATACTATGGCAACGTAGATTACAGGTCAGGAAAAGGATAAACATGGAAACAAAATACATTATAACATCGTTATTGTTATTACTCTATTGTGTCATTTCAGGTGGAATGACAGAGAGTCTTTATGGACAACAGCAGTCGGCATCCGGTTATTTACCGAAGAATCAGACACAAAAACGATTGACGAGTCCATTGGGAGACCGATCCGGTTCGAATCGGGTTAATGTACCGGCCCCGGGAAAACTTCCCTCTCAACGTTTGGCTTCCCTGGCTCCGGCGGTAAAGGCTGCCTCCAATAAATCTTCCTGTCTATTGAAATCGGCACGACAGGTAGGAAAAACCGATTTAATTGAAATTGTTGTGGAAGGAACCGGTAAAGTTTCCATCGGAAAAACGCCCGACGCTCCTACGGGCGAAAAAATGGAGTTAGTCGCCGGATTCCGTTACGAGGAACAGACGAGTAAATACAATATTTCACCCAAATTTGATTTGGAATGTATTCGTCAATACGAACAGGCCGGTATGAAGTATCAGTTGGGCGGACGTTTAATACGTCCACTTCTGGATGCGTCCCGTAAAAATATTGTTTGTCGGTTCGATGGAAAAACACTGAATCTGTTTTCGCCTACCGGCTGTCTTAAAAGTGATCAATATCTTCTATTGAGTGATATGCCCTGTAACACCTTGTTACTTGATCTCCTTCTCCCCAATCGGGAAGTAAAACTAGGGGAAGAATGGACCATTTCAACCGACGTCCTTCAGGCGATTCTCAATCTGGAGGCAATTGAAAATAATACAGCGCGATTCGTTTTAACCGCGATTATTGATGATATCGCGGAAGTCGATTTTTATTTACAAGGAGGAAAAGACGAAAAGGGAGAGCTTCTCCCTAGTACTCTTGAAGGTGCCTGGCAGGGTGCAAGTGTGGCGATGGAATTAACCGGAAAATATCAATTCGATCTCAAGACAGGTCGTATGACCTGGTTTGGTCTTAAAGCGATAGAGCAACGGTCAGACAGTCTGATAGAGCCCGGAATCGACTGGACCGCTCTTGTACGGGTCAAAATAGCTCCTCTTGCCGAAACAAAAAACCTGACTCCGGATGTCGTCCATCAATTAAAGGTCAAGGAAACTTCCGAATTGAAACAACTCTATTACGATGGAAAAAATGGACCGTGGACTTTTTACCATGGGCGACAATGGTGGATGACGGAAGATACTCCACAAACGGCGGCTCTCTGCCTCATTATGAATGGAGAAGGTGTTGCTCAATGTAATATAAACGCCAATGAACTTGTCGAACGCGATAAAATGGCCCCTTTAAGTTTCTATAAAGAGGAAATTAAAAAGAGTTTAGCGGAACGTTTCGGTAGTTTCGTTAAAGATATGGAATTTGTCAACGAAGCCGGATATCTCGTTTATGCGGTGGTCGTTGACGGTGAATATGACGATATGAAATTACGTTGGATCTATTATCTTCTGACCTCTCCTGAGGGATGTCAGACCTCTGTCGTTTTCGAAATTCGAGCTGATATGTTGGATAAATTCAGTTCTGCCGGGGAACAAATTGTTGATTCGTTGCGTATGGTCATTCCTGATAATCTCCAACAGAAAATTAACACTGCCACTTCTGATACACCCCAAAAACCAGAAAACAAAAAAGAGGAAAAACCATAATTTATATTTCATAAAATCATCTTCCTTGACCAATGTTCTACGGTCAAGCCGTAAATGAAGGCGTAGTCGGAATCCCGGTCTCCATGAACCGTCACCAACCACATATTAACATACACAACATATCACTCAAGGTCATTATAAAAATCTATTTTTCAAAACAGGCGAGACGCCTCTTTTGGAGGATACGGACGAGACGTCCGCGCTCCCGGGAAATGCCGATTTTATAACGTTCTACAGTATCGTTACCAGTTTATAAAAAGATCGTGGAATAAAGAAAAAGACATAAAAAAAACGGCAGTAAAATACTGCCGCTCTTGAATTCAAAAACTTAAAAAGGTAATTACTTTAGAGATACTGTAGCTCCAGCGTCTTCAAGTTCCTTTTTCATTTTTTCCGCTTCATCCTTGGAAACTCCGGTCTTAACTGTCTTGGGAGCACCATCGACAAGTGCTTTAGCATCCGGCAGGCTGGATCCAGTAATATTTTTAACGGCCTTAATAACATTGAGTCGGCTAGCACCGGCATTTTCGAGAACAACATCAAACTCCGTTTTTTCGGCAACTGGAGCGGCTTCGGCGCCAGCGGCGGGACCGGCTACCATAACGGCTCCACCGGCTGCAGGTTCGATTCCATGGACGTCCTTCAAATAATCGCTCAGTTCTTTGGCTTCCTTGAGGGTCATACCAATAATTTTATCGCCAATTTCTTTAATTTCTGCGGAGAATTCTCTGGTTTCTTCTGACATTGAATACTTTTCCTTTCTTTATTCGTCGTGGGCTCCCATCTTTTTGAAAACAACACATTTTCTGTGGTCCAGGCCCAAGCGACTGTAAAAATTTATTTTTCTTTTGCAGTTTATAAAACTGCTGTTATCTTTTTTGTTTTATATAATCTATACTTGTACAATTCAAGCTGCTGGTGTTTCGGGAGTTTCCGCTGCTTCAATCGCAGAATCTTCCTTTTCGGAAATTTGCTTGATTTGACTAGCAAGATTTGCTCCCATCGCAAGTAATTGGGAGGACAATTTGGATCCAACACCGACAATTTGCCCCAAAAGAATAGAAATCTGTTCTTCTCGAGAAGGCCATTTACTAATATCGGTAACTTTAGCGGCGCTAAAGGCTTCACCATCCATAATACCACCGCGAATTTCAAATTTAGCGTACGCTTTATCCTTCGCGATTTTTACAATTTCTTTTGCCAGCGATACAATATCCTGACACCCCCAACATATGGCGGAACAACCTGCCAACCCTTCGAACATGTTATAAAGAGGGGTACCGGCAGTTGCACGACTCGCAAGACTATTCTTTACGACCAGGACTTTAATTCCTTTGGCCACAAGTTCTTTACGAAGTCGGTTATTTGTATTAACATCCATTCCGACGAGATTGACAAGAAGAGCGTTTTCGACACCGAAAACTCGTTTCTTGATATCATCGGAGATTAAATTTTTTACATATTTACTCATGGTAGTATATCGACTTGTCTAATGGTTGTTCGTGAATCGTTAAAGCACTAAAGATCAAGCCGTGACACGGATTCCGGGACTCATCGTCGCGGATATCGCTATAGACTTGATATAAACGCCCTTTATGGTCGCTGGCTTCAAGGAAATTACGTATTGAATAAACGACTGTATGTTTTCGACAAGTTTCGACTCGTCAAAACTGACTTTGCCCACAACTCCGTGAACAATACCGCCTTTATCGTTTCTAAACTCCACTTTACCGGCTTTATACTCGTGAATGGTTTTCGTGACATCGGGAGTAACTGTTCCGGCTCGAGGACTCGGCATTAAACCACGAGGACCAAGAGTACGTCCTAAAGGACCAACAACACCCATCATATCGGGAGTCGCTATACAGACGTCAAAATCGGTCCATCCACCTTTAATTTTATCCGCTATTTCAGGACCACCGACAAAATCGGCCCCTGCTGCTTTTGCTTCTTCCGCTTTCTCGCCTTTTGCAAAAACACATATCTTAAGAGACTTGCCAATACCATGGGGAAGAACCACGGATCCACGTACTATCTGATCGGCCATCTTCGGATCTACGCCAAGACGCATCGATATTTCAACGCTCTGATCAAATTTTGTCGTATTGAATTCCTTGAGAATACGAACCGCATCTGTTAACGGAATCGGATCCTTTGTTTTTGGAAGCTTCGCTTCCATCTTTTTCATTCGTTTTGAAAGTTTAGCCATCTTTAATTTCTCTACTGTTTTGGATTACTGTAAAAACATGGTAATCGACAGATGCCGACTATCAGTCAACAACGTCAAGTCCCATACTACGGGCCGTTCCCATCAGTATATTAACCGCATGCTCCAGTTCATACGCATTTAGATCTTTTTCCTTGAGCTTAACGATTTCCCTTAACTGATCTTTTGTCACGGAACCAACTTTTTCCTTCGGAACATGCGTTGATCCTTTAACAATACCGGCCGCCTGTTTCAGTAAATCCACCGAATGCGGGCTCTTTGTTTCCAATTCGAACGTTCGATCATTGTAAACTTTCACGACTACCGGAATTCGCATTCCTGTATTATCTTTGGTTTGTTCATTAAATTGCTTAACGAATTGACCAAGATTCAAGCCGTACTTTCCCAGTGCGGTACCGACAGGGGGTGCTGCGGTTGCCTTTCCACCAGTAGCATGAAACTTTACTATTGTTGTTAATTGTTTTGCCATAATAAAATCCTTATTTGGAACTAAAAACTAATCCACCACTTTTTCCGCTTGCCAATACTCCAAATCAACAGGGGTACTGCGCGAAAACATGGTGATACTAACGGTAACACGACCGGCAACATCGTCAGTCATCGTTACCTCCCCCTCAACTCCTTTAAAGGCACCGTCAACAATTTTGACTTTTTCTCCAACACCATAGGGTATCTTCAATTTCGGCGCCTCATCCGTACTCTTTTTACCTTCCTGAAGTATGCGCTGTACTTCATGGGCGGGCATCGGAACAGGTTTACCACCTGCCCCTGTAAAATCGCCTATTCCGGACGTCTCGCGAATTAAATACCAAGTTTCGTCCGTTATTTCCATACGAACCATTAAATAGCCGGGATATAGCTTGCGCGAAACGACTTTCTGCTTGCCATTTTTATCGCGCGTCATTTCTTTTGTCGTCGGTACGAGAATATCTTCAAAATATTCTCCCAAATTAGCAAGCTGAATTCGTCGTTCTAAATTCTGTTTTATTTTATCTTCCCGATTGACCTGCACCTTTATAATATACCATTCCTTCGAGCCCGTACCCATTACGAGATTCTCCTCGGGAGCCTCTTCCTTTTTAGGGACTGCTTTCTTCGTACTCTTTTTGGTACTTTTCCTGGTACTTTTCTTCGGGACTTCTTCTGCAATGGATTCCGGAACAGGGACCGATGCTTCCTCGTCTTGTGCCAAAACAGATACTTCACCGTTTTGTGCCAAATTTGAAACTGATGTCGGTTCTGGAACAATATCTTCTGCCGGATGATCTTCTACCGGATGGAGTTCCGTTTTCTCTTCCGTCTGTTCCTCCTGTTTATTCGGTGTATCTTCCATAACTTCAACTTCAGATTGTGCTTCTTCCTTGATCTCGCTCATTTTACATCCGCCAACTTTCAACGATAGAATCGAATATTTATCGGTTTTATCTGTATACCCTAAATCCACTGCCATTGCTGTTCAGCAGGACCAACTTTTGTTTCAATCGTTTTCGAGGTGTTGACGTTCCATAAAAGTTTTCCTGACACACCAACAATACATTACCATTACTTCGGAAAAATATATTTGATTTATTGTAGCAGAATAATTCATTCCTTCAAGGGACCGTCAAAAAAAGTTCAATAAATAGTCCGGTTGTAACCTGTAAAGAAGACAATCGTCATAAAAACTTTTGAAAAAGACAGCAGGTAATAAAGAAATATTGTTGACGAGAAAGGCGGAAGAGAGTACAATATAAATAGTGATTCTATTTTTTAGTTCAATCGTCTTGACCAACGGTCTTCACAATAGAAAAAAAGACCATGGGAAAAGCGCTTGAATCCTTCCTTAACAACCTTCCGGGAAAAGATTCATGACAACCGCAGAACTTCAAGGGAAAACCGTTTGTGTGCTCGATACACACGGGATTCTCTATCAGGTTTTTCATACGATGCGTGATATGTCAAGTCCGCAAGGCGAACCGACTGGCGCCGTCTTCGGTTTCGTCCGGGACTTGATCACTCTCTTTTTCACGCACCGCCCTGATTATATGTTCTGTGCCTTTGATCGGCCTGGCCCTACCTTTCGTCATAATCTTTACACCAATTATAAAGCTAATCGAGAGGCGATGCCCGACGATCTGCGCCCACAAATTGGTTATACAAAAGAGTTCGTCAATGCCTTTGGAATCGCTTCCATCGGACTCGAAGGTTACGAAGCGGACGATCTCCTGGCCACGGTGGCCCGTCTGACGGAAGAAAAAGGAGGAAAATGTCTGCTGGTTACTGCTGATAAAGACGCTCGTCAGTTAATTACGGATCAGGTCTCCCTCTTTAATTTACGAAAACAATTTCTCTATAATAAAAAAGAATTGTTTGACGATTGGGGGATTCGTCCGGATCAAGTTATCGATTTCCAGACTATGGTGGGGGATTCAACCGATAATATTCCCGGTATCCCTTTAATTGGACCCAAAACAGCTACCCAGCTCCTGTCGGAATATGGTACCCTGGAAAATATCATTGCCCATCTGGAGGACCTCAAAGGCAAAAAAAAGGAAAATATTGCTCAATCGGTTTCACAACTACCTTTAATACGACAATTGGTTCAGTTGAAAAATGACGTTCCTGTCAATATCGATTGGAATGAGGCCGAATTCCACGGCGTTGATCCTCTTCGATTGAAAAATCTGTTCCTCCATTTTGGTTTTCGTGCTTTTATTCCAAAGGTGGAAGAATTGGTTCAGAACTTCGGTTCGATTGAATACACAGGTTCGGTCGATGGTTCCCATGTTCTCGAACAAGTCGGGCTTTCTTTGCCGGATACTTCGGAGAAAGGGAATACTTCTGGTTCAATGACCGTCTCCTCCAATGGAGGTGATAATCTGCTAAAGCCTTCCCTCCTGGATGATATCGTTACCGTCTCCGCTGCACATGATATTATTCAATGTCTGGAGGACAACTATCTAAATTTATTTACCGCACAAGGGTTTACCGGTAAAATTCCGGATCAGGTCGATTATCGACTCGTCGATACCGAAGAAAAATGGCAGGAGTTTTTGGCTCTCCTGAAACAGCAGACGGTCTTTAGTATCGATCTGGAAACAACAAATATCCATCCGCGTTTCGCCCGTATTGTCGGAATTGCCATTTGTTTTGAATTGGATCGGGCTTGGTATATTCCTGTTCGCGGTCCCTTGGGTTCGGATCTGTTAAACGAATCGGATGTTCTCGAACAACTTCGGCCAATCCTGGAATCGAATTCCATCCATAAAATCGGTCAGAATATTAAATATGACATGATTGTCTTCCGGTCAAGTGGTATTTCACTCAAGGGAGTCGTCTTCGACACAATGGTTGCCGATTATCTCTTGAATACCGGGGCTCGAACACATAATTTGGACGATATGTCAGACCAATATCTCGGTCATACGACAATAAAAATCTCCGAACTGATCGGAACCGGTAAAAATCAGAAGCAAATGAATGATGTTCAAACAAGTGCAGTCGCACAATATGCGGGGGAAGACGCGCTAACCACTTGGGCTCTTTTTGCGATTCTGTTCGAAAAACTAAAAAAAGAGCCGTTTCTATTACAACTTTTAATTCGATTGGAGATGCCGTTAATCGATGTCCTGGTCGAATTGGAGTATACGGGAATTGCGGTTGATACGGAATACTTCCGAAAAATGTCCCAGACCTACGAACATCGTTTGGCGGAACTTGATTCTAAAATCCGCGAAACGGTCGCGTCTCTGGATTCCGACGAATCGTTTGCACGTAACTTCAATATTAATTCATCACAACAGTTACAGCGCGTTTTATTCGATGATCTGCATTTACCCTCCTCGAAAAAGACAAAAACAGGTCGAAGTACAGATGTCGATGTCCTGGAGGAGCTGGCCTATGTCCACCCGCTCCCTGAAATGATTATTGGTCATCGCCAGTTATCAAAATTAAAGGGAACGTATCTGGATCCGATTCCGCAACTCCGTCATCCGGAAACAGGTCGTATTCATACTTCATTCAATCAGGTGGTAACCGCAACAGGCCGATTGAGTTCCAGCGATCCCAATCTGCAGAATATACCGATTCGAACGGATGAAGGCAAACAAATACGTCAAGGATTTATTCCGGATGCCATTCATGGTTTCGATACTCTATTATCCTGTGATTACAGTCAAATAGAATTACGGGTATTAACACATTTTTCAGAAGACGCGAATCTGCGGCAGGCATTCGAAAAAGATGAAGATATACATACCCATGTCGCGGCCAATATATTTGACATACCGTTGAGTATGGTAACCTCGGAGATGCGGCGCAAGGCGAAGGCCGTTAATTTCGGTCTCATTTATGGTCAGTCGGCGTTTGGTCTTTCCAAGGCACTGCATATACCACGGGAAGAGGCCGCTGAATACATCAAATCCTTTTTTGATACCTATCCGGGAATACCAATCTTCCTGGACAGGGTCTTGAACGACTGTTTACGCAAGGGATACGTAACAACGATTTTGGGACGTAAACGCCGTATTGAAGGTGTTAGGGAGTTTCGTAAAGGGGGACAATTGAATATGCCGGAACGAACGGCTATTAATACCGTTATTCAGGGATCGGCCGCCGATATTATGAAACTTGCCATGGTTAAAGTTTATCGTCATTTGTATGAAGTGGAAAAAATCGCTCCGGAAAAGGTGGGAATGCTTTTACAGATACACGATGAACTTGTTTTTGAAACATCGCGGGATTTTGTTAAAAATCTTGCAAAAATGGTGGAAGAGGAAATGTTATTGGGGCAGCCTCTTTCTGTACCATTAAAAGTTGATATAGAAACAGGAAATGCGTGGGGAACGCTTTCTCTGTATAATAATAACGAGGGATAGTCTGCGGGAATAGAATGATGATGGTTCGTTTACTGTTTTTTATAATTGCATTTGTTTTTTTCCAAATAACTGGAATAGGACAGGAAATATTATTCGAGGACAAGTTTGAGGGTAATCTCAAGCCGGGTTGGTCCTGGTTACGGGGAGACACGTCTGCCTGGCGTTTTGCTGGCAACGGTCTCGAAATTCAGGTAGAGCCAAACGATGAAAACGAGGCCAAAAATGTATTGGTTCGTCCTACCGATTTTATTGGGAGAGGTACTGTCTGTATCGAAACGGAGTTAACCTTCCTTTCCAAGCCGGAAAATCAGTATCAGCAGGGTGGAATATGCTGGTTACAAAATGGACGTGTTATTTTCAAGCTGGTTCACGAATTGGTAGACGGGAAAATGTATATTTTTCCGGGCAAGGTTCCTGTTGAATCCGATACGGTAAAACTGCGAATCCTAACCTGTGGCAACGACATTATCGCCGAATTTTGTAATGGGGGGGAATCTTCCTATCGCCGTATTTACGAGGGAAAATTGGGGATAACAAGGACTGACCAAATCAGTCTGCAATGTTGGAATGGGCCACGCAGCAGAAAACACTGGATGCGCTTTCATTATTTTCGTATTATTAAGGTTTCGGACTGATAGAACGTTATGTTAGAATTATTCCTTCTTTTCTTTTGTTTGAGTTGCATTCTCGGTTATTTTACCTGTTGGCTGATTCGTAAAACAGGTCCGAAAATCGGTCTGGTGGACGCGCCGGGTAAACGAAAAATTCATTCGACTCCAATGCCGACCGGAGGCGGAATCGGAATCTGGTTTGCTGTCGTTGCGCCTTTATGCGTTTGTGGTCTTGTCGCTATATTCGATAAAGACTTCATATTCCAAAAATGTGATCAATGGACGATCTGGTTAAACAGTGGTCGAAGTGGTTTATCCGATTCTTGCGTGGAACAAGGAACAATCATTCTCAATCTGCTAAAACTTCATTTACCCGGTATTATTTATCAGTATGGACGACTCTTTCGTCTTTTGGCCCTGGGGACTGTTTTAATGATCCTGGGAACCCTGGACGACCGATTTGGTTTGAGTTGGAAGATTCGTCTTCTGGTTCAGTTCCTTGTCGCCGGTCTGGCCGTCTACTGGGGATGGAAGGCAACTTTTTTTATCGGTATTCCTTGGCTGACCGCTATAATCAGTGTCTTTTGGATTGTTGCCTTAATCAACTCCTTTAATATGATGGACAATATGGACGGCCTATCGGCCGGTGTCGCTTTTATCTGTTCCATTTTTTTGGTCGTGGTTATGTTTTGTTTTACAAAAAATCCAATATCGGGCGAACCACAGTTATTTTTAGGGGGATTCCTTCTTGTTTTGGCGGGGGCAATTTTGGGATTTCTTGTCCACAATTTCCCTCCTGCTAAAATGTTTATGGGAGACGGTGGTGCCTATTTTATTGGTTTTCTTCTGGCAACTACAACCCTTTCGGCAACTTTTGCCGGTTACGATCCTGATAAAAGACAGGCCATTTTTGTTCCCTTCTGTATTCTCGCCGTGCCGCTATACGATTTAATCAGTGTGGTTCTGATTCGGTGCTGGCATGGGAAGAGTCCTTTTGTCGGTGATAATAATCACTATTCCCATCGTCTCGTTCGTTTGGGACTATCAAAAACCGGAGCTGTGGCAACTATATATTTAACGACTATTATATGTTCCATTAGTTCTCTTTTCCTGTATCAGGTCAATTGGATTTCCTCCTGCCTGATCCTTGTACAAGTTATAATGATTCTTGGTCTTGTATGTATCCTGGAATACTTCGGACATAAAAAGCAATAATAATAATAATTATGGAGATTTTTTTCATGTGGAAGAAACATTTTAATTCCGGTTTGATTTTCTTGATATCTCTAATGGTTTTCAGTCTGTTATTACAGACCGGTTGCCAAAAAGAGAAACAGGTTAATCACGGTGCCGGTCAATTGGCAACCTTTAAAGAACAGGAAGAACAGAACAAAAGCCTTCTCGGACAGGTTGTTCAAGCTACAGAAGAGTTGGAAAAACATCCGGATCCCGTCTATCTGCGTAATGCCATTGGACGTTTGGATCCCTGGCTGCAAAAACAAAAAATTTCGGAACATTTCGTTCAGGATCCTCAATATCAGGAGATTATGGAACGAAGTACAAAAATTGCCAATCTTCTTCGGGAATCGGACGTTCTGTATAAAATATTTCAGGGAAAAAGTGAAACGAAGCCAACAGAAAAAGATGGTGATAAACTCGTTGCCAATCTGGACGCCATTCAAGGAGAATTGGCCGGTCTGGAAAAAATACATTCCTTTACCGCCTTCAACAATTACAAAACGCTTCTAACCGAATTTTCCAAGCGGCTCAAGGGAACAAAAGAATTTCAGTTCGGTGATCATGTGGAAATGTATCAGACCGTTATTGGAAAATTCGAGATACCTCCCATGTTTCAGTTCAGTAATGCGGCACAGGCGTTTGAAACATATAGTACTTTATTTAAATCGGATGAACAGACCTTTCACCCGGAGGATGCCGACTATTTAAAACAGTCGGTATGGCTGCGGAATATTGCCAACTGGGCCAAAGGAACAAAACAGGACGATCAAGAAATCGTTATCAATTTATTTGACTGGACCATCAAGAACATCCCCTTGCGCGAAAAAGAGGTTAATGGCCCTAACGGACCGATCCCATGCTCGCCCTGGGAGGTTATTTTGACAAGTCAGGGAAATGCGCTCGAACGTGCCATTGTCTTTATGGAACTGTTACGTCAGAACCGACTGGACAGCTTTATTCTCCGACCGTCCAAAAATGTCCCCAAGGATTTTCCTCTTCTGGTCGGAGTTCGTCTCGATAAAGAAACCTATCTGTATCTTCCTGAATTGGGACTGCCGATTCCGGCCAAAAATGCTCTTAAATTCATCAATAACAAACTTGTTTTCGAAAAAATCGCTACGTTGACAGATGTAGTTAAAGATGATTCGATTTTACGCCAGCTTGATCTTTCAGACAAGGAAAAAATACCGTTGACCGCAAAACAGTTGGAAGATGTTACCGCTTTTGTACCCACAAATCCTTTTAATATGTCGGAACGTATGCGTCTGATGGAGAGTGAATTCAGTGGTGAAGTTTATACGGTTTTAGCAACTTCCTGGACACAACAGAAGGAACGAATCGCCGCATTAAACGGAATCAAGGGGGTTCAGCATTTATGGGAAGGATATTCTCCCCTCCTTGAGCAAATTTTCTTCCCGTTGGAAGCTACCATTCTGGTTGCTCCCTATCTTTACACCATGAAAGAGGGTACCAGTATCAATCCAACAATACAGCGAAATAAAAATGATCTTCAGGAAGAAACCAGAAAAACATCACCTCTACGTGATACTGTTTCTATGAATTCGCCGTTATGGATTGGAAAAATCCTCTATTTCAAGGGAAAATTTACTGAAGAAAATGGAGCCGCCCACTGGCTTCAACAGGGCAGAACTTCCGACCGAATTCTCCGTCAGTCGTCAAATGAAATTACAGATCACACCAATGCGTACCTAATGGAACTACAAAAAAAGAGTGCCGAACAAGGCAAGGCGTTAACCCCCGAAGAAATACAGAAAATCGGTCAACAGTATGCCCTTCAATTGGAACAGGACATTCAGATAAAAATCTATGTTAAGACAACAGCTCGTTTCTATCTGGGACTGGTTTCCCTGGGGGCTCATAACGATAAAACGGCACTCTCCCATTTAAGTGACGTCTCCCTTCGAAACGAACTGGGCGGTCAATGGAAAACGGGAACCCTTTACCTTCTCGCCCGCATTTATGAAGATCAAGGAGAGACTGCAAGGGCAATTGGTATGTATAAAAGTGCAACTGGCTCAATGAAGTATGGTGAACAGCTTCGTGGAAAATGGCTGGAAGAAGCAAGTAAAAAGAAATAGAAGGTCGGATACAGAAACGTTGATATTCACTCCTTCCCGAATAAATCAACGTTCCCCCGAAAAAACAAACATTCCCCCGAAAAAACAAACATTCCCCCGAAAAAACAAACATTCATCCGAAAAAACAAACATTCATCCGAAATAACAAACGTAACCGTTCACGGATATAAAATGAAACCAATCGAGTAGACGGGACCACCATTGATTTAGGTTTCGACCTAGATCTG
>CAYUAP010000084.1:0-20975 GCA_964442735.1 uncultured Planctomycetaceae bacterium
ATAAACTATTGAGGATTTCTTGTCAAGACATATTTATCCCCCGTGAATAATTACATAAATTTAATATATGAAAAAACAAACGCGCAAATACCCGAATCATTTGCGAATTCTACGAACCTCTATACTATTGATACTGATAATATAATGTCAAAAAGTGACGATAGCAAATACCTGGGGCAGTATCAGAACAATAGTCATCTAAATAGTCATATGAAGGAGAAGGAGGATTTATGTTCTTGTGGAATACAATATTGTCCCTACAATGAAGGTTTGTTACCCTGTATAAAATCGAATGCAGGCGGTTTTTTTGTCGATAGTTGGGTATCCGGTGGTACCTTAAATAATTCATGTGCTCCTTTGACATTAAGTGCCCCAGGAGGGCCGGGCAGTCTCAATTCAGAACCGAACGATCTGCAGTTCAATCAATTCTATTTAACATTTGGTCGGGAAGTGGTTCGAGACAACAATATAAGTTGGGGAGCTCGTGTGGATTTACTGTATGGAACAGATTATCTTTTTGCCAGTTCCCTTGGATTGGAAACGGCCAAAACCAACTGGAATGGTACTCCAGTCGAAACACCCTATTTGGCGAAACCCCGTTGGAATACAAATTCGCAAGGTGGTTTTCCGGAATACGGATTTGCCATGCCACAACTTTACGGTGAAATATATCTACCGTTTTTGTCTGGAACTTCCATAAAACTTGGACATTTATATTCACCTTTGGGTTACGAATCGATTATGAGCCCCTCCAATTTCTTCTATACACATACATATACGAAATTATATGGTGAAGCACAAACCTTGACAGGTATGATGATCGACCAAAAGTTGAACGACAACTGGGACTTGTTATTTGGAATTACCCAGGGCTGGAACGCTTGGGAAGATTCGAACAATTCTGCTAATTTCACTATTGGGAGCAAATGGGAAAACGACGATAAAAGCACTTCTTTGAGTTTTGTTTTAATGACCGGAAAAGAACAGGTTATGACCGATGGACGGACGACCAATTATTCTCTGATATTTCAAAAGACTTTCTGTGAAAATTTGACTTGGGTTCTCCAGCACGACCTTGGAATAGCGGAAGATGCTTCCTATGAAATGACGGCTCGCGGCAATAAAAAAACACTTGACGCGCATTGGTACAGTGTTACAAATTACCTTTATTGGCAAATGACCAAAACCCTTGCCCTTGGCGGACGGTTTGAATGGTTTTGTGATAATAATCATTCACGTATTATGTCTCAAGCAGTCCATCGGGATTGTATTTTCTCTGGTTGGGGACATGGTTTTACCGGTCAGAATTATTTCGATTTTTCACTGGGACTCAATTGGAAACCGACAAAGTGGATTACTATCCGACCTGAAATACGATATGATTGGAGTGATATCCGGTACGTGTATGATAATGGAAATGTCATTCTTCCAGGAGTTTACAAGGGAGGATCAAAGGACTATCTTGTAACGGTTGGTGGGGATTGTATCATTCGTTTTTGATTAATGTACGGTATGTAAATTAAATGGACAAGAGGTGAATAACTTTTCCTATTGGTATTGCGGGGAATGGAGTGATATGTTATACTTTACAAGCCAATTGTGAAACGCGGGAAGTCCTTGACTATCCCGATAGAAATGAACAGTATATTTCTATAAAAGCGAGGGAAAATCATATCTTTATATCAAAAAGAGGTTGTGTTATCCGATGAAGATTTCGCTAAAATATAATTGAAACCATGTACATTTTATAGCAAATGGAATTATGCGGTAAAACGATCAAACGTAAAAAGTTATTTATACGCAGGTCCTAACAGAAAGTAATCAAAATGAAAAAGCAATTTCTATTATTATTGACTTCGTTTATATTGTTTTTATTATGTTTGCAGTCCTTGTTATTTTCATCAGACGCCAATAAAGACCACACAATTCCCCTGGATGAAAGACCATCTGTAGAAGGAGAATGGGGATATCGGCCCGCCAATGATTTTATTAGTGGTGTTAATCCTCCTTCGTTTACCTGGTGTCCCATGAAGAATATAACACAATGGGAACTAACTGTTCGTGAAATTGATACAAATAGAATTATTTATCATCGGGATGAAATTGATCTTTCGACCCATACACCCTCCGTCGTTTTTAGTTCGGGCAAAAAACTTGCCTGGAAATATCGTGGTCGAGACGAGAAGGGTAGAAACTCCGTTTGGAGTCAGGAGCGAAATTTCATGATTAGTCCGACGGCTCAAACATTTCCACTTCCTCCACGTTCGGAGTTAATGTCACGTATTCCGAAGGAGCATCCGCGTCTTTTTGTTCGTCCGGAATTGATTGAAAAATATCGTTTACTTGCCAGGACAACCGATCATCAGGAATATGAAGAGCTTGTTAAGCAATGCGACTCGATTTTACGTAATCCACCATCTACGAGAGAGCCTTCCAAATATCCCGATCATATTAAACGGGGAGATGAAGAATGGCGTGTTCTGTGGTGGGGGAATCGGGAATATACGATAAAAGCACTGGACAGTGCGGCCACCCTGGCATTTGTCTGGAACATAGATGGTAATCGAGCCTATGCGGAAATGGCTAGGAAAATTCTTCTTGACTGTGCGAAATGGGATCCCATTGGATCGACCGGATTTCGTTATAATGACGAGGCAGGAATGCCCTATAATTATCATTTTTCACGAACATATACATTTCTTCATTCTTTTTTAACCGAAGAGGAACGAGAAATTTGTCGTCGAATTATGGCCATTCGGGGCGAGGAAATGTTTCGCCATCTTTTTATCCGCAAATCGCAATTTTGGACGCCC
The DNA here is from genome assembly GCA_964442735.1 of uncultured Planctomycetaceae bacterium. GTDB lineage: Bacteria > Planctomycetota > Planctomycetia > Pirellulales > Thermoguttaceae > JAUNBG01. Next base: position 2,814 of record CAYUAP010000084.1, read on the forward strand.
TATGAATCACATGCCAATCGTGCCTGGCATTTTTTGGCAGAAATTGGTATTGCGTTTTATAATGAAATTCCTGACGCGGAGAAGTGGATCTGGTATTCTATAAACGTCTTTTATTCCTGTTATCCTGTTTGGTCTGATGATGATGGCGGCTGGCATGAAGGAGTTTCCTATTGGCAATCCTATATATGGCGGGTTCTCTATTGGACAGATATTATGAAAACGACGTTTCGACTTAACGCATTCGAAAAGCCCTATTTTTCGCAGGTTGGTTATTATGCGATGTATTTAATGCCCCCGGGCAGAATTGGCGGTGGATTTGGTGACCTCTGTAATACGACTGCGGCGTCTTCCCTGGCCCCTCTTTTGAATGTTTTGGCTCTTCAGGCAAAAAATCCCTATTGGGCCTGGTATGCGGAACAAATTACTCAACGTAAACCGCGAATAACCTATTTTGATTTCATTCGTAAATCGGAAGAGAAAATATCGGTAAAATCACCGGAGTCTTTACCAACTTCCCGAGTGTTTCAGGGGACTGGTCAGGTTATGATGAATACTAATTTAAAAGACGCAAAAGATAATGTTCAACTTCTGTTCAAGTCGAGTCCCTTTGGTGGCTGGTCCCATGGTTATGATGCGTCCAATTCCTTTTATTTTTCCGCCTGGAACGAAAATCTTCTAATCAATACAGGTCGGCGTGATATCTACGGCAGTGAACATCACAAGTATTGGATGTGGAGTACACGATCTGTCAATGGGATTACGGTTAATGGTCAAGGTCAGTATTTACATTCGTTATTGGCAAAGGGATCGATCCTTCATTTCGAATCTAATGCCGATTACGACTATGTTGTTGGGCAGGCAGACGAAGCTTATCCGGCTCCCATAAATACCGAAAAGAAGGTTGATTTAATGCAATATCCTCGTGAAAAAGCTCTTGATTCCTTTACACGTTCAATCATCTTTTTTAAAAAACAGTCATTTTTCCTGGTCTATGATCAACTGAAAGCTCCGGTTCCATCCACCTTCGAATATTGGCTTCATGCGATCAATCCCTTTCAACCGACCGAGGTTTATTTCCCGAAGTGGGAATCCCGGACCGCAAAGGATCGAACCGTTAGTAAAATATGGAACTCTGCCGATTTGGGAACGGAAGAATTTCTTCATCAATTGAAACCTGTTTCAGATCAGCATCATATAGCAACACGAGTCGATAAAGTTGCCTGTTCGATTAATATGTTACTACCCGAAAATCTGACGATCGTACAGACGAATCAGTATGATCCGAATCCACGAGCCCGAATTAAAACACGTGAATATCATTTAACATTTTCGACAACGGAAAAATCCATGGACATGACGTTTTTAACTGCCATTCAGGCCTGGAAGGTTGAAGAACATCAGAAGGTACCTGCTCCGATTGTACATTATTCACGACTTGATAATGGCTTAAAGGTGAATATTGAATTTGCCGATGGAAGTAAACAGACGTTTGTATTTTTAGACGTACGTGATTTTGAGAAATCGAAACTGTAATGACGTACCTTAAAAGGCAAAATGGATGTGTCAAGGGTAAATCATCTAAAAAGGATTTTACATTTTATAAATTCTTTTTGAAGTGCTTTGATTTCTTTTTTGGTAAATTGAAGACAGCCATTGAGTACCAGGATATTGAGACCGGAAATAACGGTTTGTTTGCGAAGTCCGTTGAGTGTTATTTTTTCGTTTTCTATCAGATTTAGATCTGTTAAGGAAGAAATATGCCATATATTGCAAACTATTATCTGTTATATTTTCACAGGATTCCAAATTGAGTACATTCCTTTCATTTAATATGGAAATGAATTTGATTCCAGTGTCGGTAATATTTTGACAGTCTGCCAGTTCGAGGGTTTGAATATGACGCAGTTTAGCGATATATTTTAGCCCTTCGTCTGTAATGAACGATTCCACCAGATTGAGATTGCGCAGTTTAGGAACATCGGTAAAAAGCCAAAGCCATGCCCCTTGATGTTTTGACAACAGGCCACATTTAAGGACTCCAAAAATTGATTCTTGTTTTGGCGTTGCAGATCTTCGTCTGTTATGGTCGTATTGTATAGATAGAGAGATAAAGGTGTTTTAGACTGGGAGATTTTTTCCCATTCCGATTCGGTCATCTCCCATGGTGAATCGTCTTCGCTTCCAAAATCGAATTTCGTTTCAACGGGACGTGCTTTTATATCGTAATGAATCTTAAAAATAAAAAAAAGTCCAAACAGGACAAATAAAAAATAGAATCCCAACTCGAACCTGTTTCCTTTTTTGATCAGAACCAGAGGTTCAAAATGTGTCCAGGCAAATATTTCCCAAACAACAGTCCAGACTATGGTAAAGATAAAGATCAGTATTAGGAACCTCGAATGTTTTTTAAAAATTCAATATTCCGCATTATATCAGTTTCCTTTCGTTTTACATAACAGTGAATAGATATTCCAATAAATACTAAAAATTATATTTAAATATGTAACACACGTCATTACACTATTAATCTTTATATTCTATAAATATAAAATATACTCAAGGTCGTTATAAAAGTCTATTTTTCAAAACAGGCGAGACGCCTGTTTTGAGGATGCGGACGAGACGTCCGCGCTCCCAGGCAATGCCGAATTTATAACATCGTACCGTATAATATATTGACGGGGATATGAATGATTGCAATAAAAGAAATATAATAAAAGGGGTTGACATTCGTATTTAAAATCGGTACACTATCAAGCAAGGTAGAGGCATTATCCTAATATATTATACCCTTTATATACTGGAAAGAACATATTGATGAATGTGGTTATATCGTTTTGTGGATTATCATTATTACTTTTACTTGGCAAGGCGTTACGAGTATTTATACCATTTTTTCGAATGCTTTACCTTCCATCGTCCGTGATTGGAGGGCTTGTCGGATTGTTTATTTTGACGTTATTGGGAGATACTATTCCCGACGGGTGGACGATTGGGTGGAATGAAATGCCGGGATTTTTGATCAATATCATTTTTGCAGCGCTTTTTTTAGGGTCCCCACTTCCGAATATAAAGGAGATATGGAATCGAACCGCCCCCCAAGTCTGTTTTGGTCAACTCGTTGCCTGGGGACAATATGTGGTAGGTCTTTTTATCACGGCAATCCTGCTTGCCCCCTATTTTGGTGTTCCTGTGATGTTCGGTAATTTAATTGAAATAGGATTTGAAGGAGGCCATGGAACTGTTGGTGGACTATCGGATCTTTTTGTTTCTCTTAATTGGCCGGAAGGAAAAGATCTTGGTTTAACTGTAGCCACTGCAGGTATGGTCCTTGGTATTGTTGCTGGAACTGTCTTGATTAATTGGGCGGTTCGCCGTGGTCATATCGAATTTATTCGAAGAGCGGATAATGATCCCCAACTATTAAAAAAACTGGGATTTTATCCGATGGAAGATCGGCCTGACGCTGGAAAACAAACGGTTTTTGCCGATTCGATTGATTCGCTGGCGTTTCATTTAGCGGTTATCGGTATGGCCGTATTGGGGGGAGTTTTAATGAAGCAGGGGATAGCCGCTCTTGATACCATTGTACCGGCGTCGATTCAAAAACTCCATATTCTGCGAAGTTTTCCTCTTTTCCCGCTCTGTATGATTGGTGGTATTCTTCTCCAACTTCTTTTAACCAAACTGAGACCGTTGAATCTTTTCGTTGACCATGGGCAAATTCAGCGTATTTCCGGGGCTTCCCTTGATTTCCTTGTGGTTTCCGCAATAGCGTCGATTCGATTGGATTATGTTCTATCACATTGGTTACCACTTCTCATATTGATTACAGTTGGTCTGTCGTGGAATGTCTTTTGTGTTCTTGTTATCGCTCCGCGAATTTTCAAGGAGGCCTGGTTTGAACGGGCTATTGCCGATTTTGGTCAATCAATGGGGGTAACGGCAACCGGTCTCCTTTTATTAAGAACGGCCGATCCGGACAACAAGACATGTGCCGCCTCTTCCTTCGGATACAAACAGATTTTTCATGAACCATTTATGGGAGGAGGTATTTGGACCTCGTTGGCACTTCCTCTTGTCGTTACACTAGGAGGATGGACCGTCTTCCTTATTTCAGCAGGAGCGGTCCTGTTTTGGTTGCTTTTCTGGTATATTTTTATTAATCAAAAGTTGTAGACCATATATATTTTAAAAACGATGACAATCATGGACAAGTACTGAATGTTTTGCAAAACAGGGAATTTTTTATAAAAACAAACCTAAAAATAAAAAACAAATCTAAAAAAAATATGATAAATATTTTATCATATTGCGCAATAAAGAGTATTATGAATTGCGAAGGGGGAGTACTTCTTTCGGTAAAGTGTTTCTAATCCTCAAACCCCATGGCTTTACGAAATTCATAGAGGAAGATACCGACGGAGACGCCCAGATTAAGGGAATCGACCCCCTGTTTCATGGGAATGAGGAGTTTACGATTACAGATCGAACTCCATTGTTTTCCGAGTCCGTCATATTCATTTCCGAAGAGGAATGCGGTTCGAGGAGACCATTCTTTTATTTCATGAAGATATTGGGCGTCATGGTCGAGAACGGTTCCGACGATATCCACTTCAAATTGACGTTGGATCTGTTCGATTTCTGTGGTTAAATTTTTTGCCTGAAAGATGGGGACTTGCAGGACACCTCCCATGGAAACACGCAAGGCACGTCGTGAAAAAGGATCGCAGCATTGTTCTCCGAGAATAACGGCATCAGCGCCAAGTGCTGCGGAACAACGAAAGACCAAGCCGAGATTATCCGGCTTGGTCGCGTTGGGAAGAACGATCCAGACAAATGATTTTTTTAAGGGACGTACTGATATTTGTTCTGCAATACCATCGACTGCATTTGGAATCGCATGTCGTTTACCAAGTAAAAGAATTCCCTGATAAAATTCGAAGCCAACGATTCGGGAAAGCATTTCCGCCTCCTGAACGCAATAGACAGGAGTCGATTCCGGAAGTTGATTTAAAACGAACGTCATGCGTTGTAGTGCGGAATCGGTAACAAGAGCGGAAAGAACTTCGAACGAAGATCGAACAAGACGTTCTGCCACCAGGTCCCCTTCTGCGATAAAGAGAGTTTCTCCACGCAACGTGCGCTCGCGCAAATTACAATATTCCGCAATTCGCGGATCATTCAGTGTCCCTAATGGAATCAGCATAAATTCAAATTCCTTTTGCTACTTCTTGCTTCATACTCAATAATAATTGTTGAGTTTACTCTACGACTTTTAGATCGACAACTCATCAGAGAGATTCCTGTGCGATAAACAAAGTTAAGGAGCGACTCGTTTTTTTGTTTTTTAAGCGATCTAAATTTCTTCGTGATCTCTTCGATTTGTCGGTATATATCTTGGTCGGTGTATATCTTGTCTGTCTGTGTTCAGACTATTCATCATAGTCATTCTCCCTTTAGGATTCCCTTGTGGTATTTAGTTACCCAAGCAAAGTGATACTTCAGGCTAAGACGACAATGAAAACTTAAGCGATAATTATTTTTCATAATCATCTATTATACCATTTAAAGTTACAACTAGAAGGGTCCATCTGAAAGATAGGGGTTTTAAGACCCATTGGTTTTAAAATTAAAGGAGGGGACATTTTAACCATAACGACATATACCGAAGTGATTACTACGCTAAATTATGATGTGGTATTTAATATCACCACCTCCCGTATTACAACTCAGTTTTCTCGTTTCATACCCAATGGTCCCCTGTTTAATTGGAGCATCTTCGATAGGGTTGAGTCCAGGCGGCATCGGAGTTTAAAGGGGCATCGATAGGGTAGTCGGAACCGAGGACGACATTTCCGGCACCGACTCTATACGCTTTTGCACGTACATAAAGATCGCAATCCTGAAGAGTATAACTGCCTTCAAGTCCGTCGACGACAGCAAGGGTCTGACCGATTTGATCGGAATACGCTTCGACAATATGTGCTGGACTATCTGCACGGGAAGGAATATTCAAATTTTTCGCGGTTGGATCATAACCTTTTTTTGTTCCGACGAATTCGATTCGATAATGACCTTCTTTATTTGGTTTGATCCGAATGGCAAGAGTACGTCCATCAAAATTCACCTCGGCCAATTCCAGACCACTTGATGTATACGAGTCTCCGCGATTCATGGCCTTAAAGATTGCTTCTGTGGTCAGTTCTTTTGCATACACATACATCCAGCCAACATAAGGAACATAATCGGTTCGAAAGATGCCATGTGAATCATCGGTTCCAGTTGCGTAAAGCAGTTCCTGATCGTGTGTTGAACGCCAGGCATTGACGACATCCCAAAAGGTTTCGGGAGTCCAGGCTTCAGGAATAAATGGATATTGGGTACTATTATTGTTTAGTTCGTAATGATGTATTTCCGGACGGGCAATTAATGCACTCGGTTGAACATTGTAATACTGCCAAAGTGGATGATTAAGTGTAAACAGCCATGGTTCGTTCTGTTCCGCATATAGTTCAGTTGCACGGTCGAATGACATGGAAATCAGTTTCGACATATTACTGTCATCCAGATAAAAATCTTTTCGGACGTTGAGCAGATTGACATGAACATAGGGGGCAGTCATTTCGAATCCGGGAATGAGCAGGAATTTTCCTTTTTCGGCGAATTGTTCGTGTAATTCATCGAAGGTCTTCATTCGAACATAAAGGCCTTCTTCGGTTTCCCGTGTGATAACAGAATCGTTACCGAATCGTTCACGAGCCTTTTGAATATGTGCATTGGTTAAGTTGGGCCAGCCTTCCTTGGGTGAAGTACGTTTCCAGAAGGAGGTTTCTCCCTCGAATGGTTTACGATTTTTCGGTGTGAAGTCCATTGCGAAACCGTTGAAACGAAGAGGAGCGTTTTGAATTAGATTATGATCTGTTAAACTGAAGAAATCATACCCTTTCTTTTTATAGGCATCGATAACAAGTTCCGGCAGATCTTTTCCATCGCTCCATTGTGAATGGGCATGCAGGTTACCCTTGAACCAGCGTTTTTCTGTCTCGACTGTATTGTCTGCTCGAAGATCGGGCAAAGAAGAGGACAACAACTCTGTTCCAACAATACCTGCGGCAAAAACACCGGAGGCGGTCTTTTGTAAAAAATCACGTCTTTTCACTTTTATACTCCTGTGAATATAATATTAAGTCCCCGTTCCGTTACAGAACAGGGATTCTAAATTTCAGCCAGGGCCGTACTATCAAGACCCCTTTCATGAATAATACCATTTTACCATATATATACAATAAAGTCAATTTCTCCATGGTAACTCAAGAACATTGTTTTGGGTGTATTAGGAAGATTCTTAAAGTTTGTTTCACTTTTACTTCTTTAACAAGGAACATTTTCGAAAAAGAGGTAAAACTGGAATTGCGCGTAAAGAGAAAAAAGGTTATTCTTTTATTGTTTCATAACAAGAAAATACTAAAAGAAGAATGACAAAGATGAATAGTCCGAACACATATCTACTAGATATATACTGAAAAATCGAAGAGTTTTCGAATGAATTTAGATCGCTTAAGAGGCAGAAAGATGAATCTCTCCCCAACTTTGAATATTGCACCAGAAAACTCTCTGATAAGTTACTCGACCTAAAAGTTGCAGAGCAAATTCAATAATTATTAATTGAGCAGGAAGGAAGAGATAGCGAGAAGACATTAAAAAATACTTGAACATAGATGAGAGTTTCCCCTTTCGGATTCGTGGATGGATATACTGTACGACGTTATAAATTCGGCATTTCCTGAGAGCGCGGACGTCTCGTCGGCATCCTCCTAAACAAGTGTCTCGCCTGTTTTGAAAAACAGACTTTTATAACGACTTTGAGTATAGAAATGCACCTGCTCTTTCTTGCGGAGAACGTAATACACATTGTCACGCGTTTTTTTGCCACCAATTCGTATTCGTAAAAACAAGCACGAACGCAAGACCGCCAAAAAGAATACGATATTCGGCGGAATGGCGTGAACCCAAACTTCTCTATATCTACTTTTTGAACGAAAAGGTAATGTAGAGCAGTTTACCTATTTTATACGTAAACCCTGTATTAACTGGGTGGTGTGATACAATCTGTTGTTATGCCAGACAGAACAAGATTGAAGGCGCCGTGACGTTATAATTTTCGGACTCCTGGATCAATGGAACATTTCAAAAGTCGATATTCGGCGTCTCTTGTTTATTTCTTTCAAGATGATATAATATTTAATGGAGTATTTTACCATATAATTGGTCCGATTTTAGCCCATAAACAAGGTTTTTAGCCATGCCGACGATAGAAGAGACCCGTGCGTTACTTGTTAAAAAACTCAAACAACTGTTCCAGCTTGACCAACCGGAACTTGATTTTGGTTTCTATCGGATCATGCACTTGCGGAACAAGGAGATTTCCGACTTTCTGGAGAAAGACCTTCTCTCCCAGGTTAAGGACGCTCTGACCGAATATATTCCGATCGAAAAACAGGACGTTCAAAAGAGATTGAACAAAGCGATCAAACAGGCCGAAAGGAGTGGGGCTAATCCAGAAACACTTCCCAAGGTCAAGGAACTGCGCGAAAAGCTGTCGGAGTCGGTTGATATGAAACAGATCGAGTGCGATGTTTACGATGCCCTTTTTCATTTCTTTTCCCGATATTACAGCGATGGCGACTTCATTAGTCAGCGTGTCTATAAAGAGGGTGTTTACGCGATTCCCTATGAAGGGGAAGAGGTCAAACTTCATTGGGCGAATGCGGATCAGTATTACGTCAAAACGTGCGAATATCTGCGTGATTACTGTTTTCGAACAGAGTCGAATCGCCGAATTCATTTCCGACTGATTGACGCAACGGAAGGGGAACACGGTAATATCAAGACGGGTAAAGAGAAGAATCGCGTCTTCATTTTGGTGAACGAAAATTTCTGTACAGAAGAAAACGGCGAATTAACCCTTCGTTTCGAATATCGACCGGCAACAATGACCGACTGGTCGAAAGAGCAACGTTCCGAGAAAAAAACGCCACCGACACAGGAGGATTTAATCGGTTTTGCAGTCGTAAAACTTGAATCATGGGCAAAACAGGACAGGAACATGGACGTCACGTCCGCATCCTCCGATCAGTCGTCTCGACGACTCGAAAAGGAACTCTTTCAACCATACACAAAATCTGACGGTGAAGACGCGAATTATTCCGTCCTGGTCCATCATCTCAAGCGATACGCCGCTCGAAACACGTTTGACTATTTCATCCATAAAGATCTTGGAACCTTTCTTCGACGTGAACTTGATTTCTTTATCAAGAACGAGATTATGAATCTCGACGACATTGAAAAGGAAACCGCTCCCTATGTGGAGCAATATCTCTCAAAACTCCGTGCCGTTCGCCGAATTGCGAAAAAGATTATTACATTCCTTGCCCAACTCGAAGATTTTCAGAAGAAACTCTGGCTCAAAAAGAAGTTTATTGTCGAAACGAACTACGGTATAACGTTGGACCGTGTACCCGAAGAATTTTATGAAGAGATCGCCGCCAACAACGAGCAACGGGAAGAATGGAAGCGTCTTTTCAATTGGCCGTCAACGCAGTCCGGTCTTCCCACAGTTCATCGTTGTAATACACTTCCTCCAAATCTCGTTTTGGATACAAAGTTTTTTTCCGAAGATTTCAAACAACGGCTCCTGGATGCCATTCCGAATTTCGATGAACAATGTGACGGACTTCTTATCCATTCTGAAAACTTTCAGGCTTTAAATCTGTTACAACAACGGTATAAAGAGCAGGTTAAATGTGTTTATATCGATCCGCCGTATAATACGGGCAATGATGGTTTCATTTACAAAGATTCATATCAACATTCGTGCTGGATAAGCATGATAAAAGATCGCATTGCCATTCAATCAAAACTGACTTCACGTTTTGGGATTATGTTTGTAAGTGTAGATGATAATGAAAACATCCAATGTCGTTATATTCTCAATAATGAATTAGGGGATAATGCATTCAATACTCAAATCATAGTGCAGTCGAATAAGCGTGGTCAAACATATCAGCAGATCGCTAAAACACACGAATACCTTTTGGTTTACACCTTAGGCTTGGAGACGCAAATCAATGAATTACCCCGCGAGATATCCCATTCATCCCTAATGGATTCCTGGGGAGCTTATGAATTATGGGAACTGCGAAATAGAAATCCGCGTTTTGGAAAGCATAACAGACCGAATCTCTATTTTCCTTTTTATGTAAATCCTGAGGTGGATTCTGAAGGTTATGCGAGAGTTTCACTTGTACAAGACAAACAATATACGATAGCGGTATTCCCTAAAAATAGTGAAGGACTTGAGTCTTGCTGGAGATGGGGAAAAGAAAAAGTGAATATGGCACTATTATCCAATGATAATAGTGTATTACTAGGCAGGCAAAAGAATGACGGCAATTGGAATATATACCAAAAAGCCAGAAAAGAATTGGTGAAAGCTAAATCCATTTGGTTCGATACTGAGGTGATAAACGAGCAAGGTACAATTGAAAATGGTCAGTTAGGGATTTCTCTGTTTGGATTTCCCAAGCCTGTATCTTTGATATTCAAAGTTTTGCAACTTGGAACAGAGGATACTGATACTGTCCTTGACTATTTTGCGGGCTCGGGTACAACCGGACATGCGGTGATCAATCTGAATCGTGAAGATGATGGTCACCGCAAATACATTCTGGTTGAAATGGGAGATCATTTTGATACCGTCTTAAAGCCGCGAATTGAAAAAGTGATTTATTCCAAAGACTGGAAAGATGGCAAGCCGCTTGGAATTACAGAAAAACAGGACTGGAACGCGGACGTCTCGTCCGCATCGCCGGGCAACCGGGCGTCTCGCCCGGTTGTCTCCTCTTCTGTTAATCGGGCGTCTCGCCCGGTTGTCTCCTCTTCTGTTAATCGGGCGACTCGCCCCGTTGTCTCCTCTTCTGTTAATCGGGCGTCTCGCCCCGTTGTCTCCTCTTCTGTCAATCGGGCGTCTCGTCCAGTTGTCTCCTCTTCTGTTTCCCAATGTTTCAAATACATTCGTCTTGAAAGTTACGAGGACACTCTCAACAATCTTGAATTCAAACCGAACGGCAAACTTCAAAAGGAACTGAAATTCAACGAGGACCCGAATCTGCGGGAAGAGTATATACTCAAGTATTATCTGGAAATGGAGAGTAATGGGTGTCCGTCGCTATTGAGTGTTGACGCGTTTTTCGAGCCGACCGGGTATCGGCTCCAAATCAAGAAGCCGGGAAGTGACGAGTTGGTTTATCAGACGGTCGATTTATTGGAGACGTTCAATTATCTGATCGGACTCAAGGTGAACAGAATCGCGAAGCCGGAATATTTTACGGCAAAGTTCAAACGGGATCAGGACGGCAAATTGCATCTGGACGGCAAACTCAAACGGGCCGTAAACGGCAAGTGGTGGTTTCGTTTTGTTATCGGCGAAACGCTCGACGGTCAAAAGGTTCTCATTATTTGGCGGAACCGACCGGGCAAAGACGTTGTTAAAGAGGACTCGTTCGAAGTATCCGATAAAAACGCTATCTATCCCGGCATGGAACAGGACAACATCGTTCTGAACGCCTGGTTTGAAAAACTCGGTTTCGATTCCACTTCCAATGAATTCGATATAATTTACGTCAACGGAACCAATAACCTCGACAATCTCAATACATCCGATTCAAAATGGAAAGTCCGCCTCATTGAAGACGAATTCCAGACGAAGATGTGGGAGTAATCGAAAGGAACTGTCCAAAATAGTCGCCAGGAGCAGTTCCGTCGAATACAAACATTCACTGGAAGATACAAAACCAAAGGGTTGACTCAAAGCGGTCTGTACGGAAAAGATTACATAAATGAACAATGCAGGAATACAGTCCTGTCCGCATTATGCGTTGATTGCCTTGCAGGAGGACGGAAAAATTATCTTGCCGTTATTGGGACAGTATGTCGGGCATATTATTATGTTGGGCATATTATACTGTACGATATTATAAATTCGGCATTTCCTGGGAGCACGGACGTCTCGTCCGCATCCTCCAAAACAGGCGTCTCGCCTGTTTTGAAAAATAGACTTTTATAACGACCTTGAGTATATAAACTTTAGTCAAGAACGACTACAAAATACAGGAGTAATACTTTAATAAAGTAAAAAGGAACTCCAATTATGGTTAAAAAATCGGTACCCATTTACGAACGATTTTGGAAGCACGGATATCACGGATAAACACAGATAGTCTACCGTAACATACTAAATTTTACAATAACATACTAAATTTTACAATAACATACTAATCATTTTTATCTGTTATAATAAATAATTTTATCATAAAAAAGTTTTGCCAAATAACTATGGGTGAAAATCAGTGTTATCCGTGGTTTCACTTTATATCCGTGAACGGTTACAAAAAATCGAAGAACCGAAAATAGTCCATACGTGTTTATTCCTTAACGTAACCATAAAGAAATACTGCGGTAATGCGACAGAAACGTCGTTTCCGAAAAGGTTGTAAAAATAAGTCAAGGAAAGTTTCGGGGCGGTACGGGCTCTTTTCCGTCTTCTTTTCGTACAAAACAACAATGATCTGCGGTGACACTTTTTCCGGTTGTTCCGATCTGAAGACGCTCCGAATTCCCAATTAGGTCGTCGAAATTGGCCGAGGGGCGTTCAAAGAATATACCGCTTGTAAAAAATGGCGGTGTTATGGCAACTGTACGTCCGTTTACAGTCGGACTTTTTTACACGGGAGCCTGAACGAGGTCCGTAGAAAATTTTTCAGAAAACTTTTCGTTTACGTTGAATTTGTTGTCTTAAATAAAAGTACCGTAGAGGACAATAGCGTTCTTCCGGTACAAGTGTGTATGTATTCGTTTATCTGAAAGATCTTTTATCGGGAGAAATATTATGATCGAGAGAGATATTATGATCGGGAGAGACATTATGAAGAGTATTGTATCGGTAGTATTGGCTACAATTGTATTTTTCGTGGGTGAAACAGTGATGGCGGTGCGCGACAATTATTCGACCGAACTGGTCATTATTGCGGCAGGTCAGTTTCAAGAATCGCGGTTCTCGCTGCCCAGTGCGGTCAACGATGCTGCCTGTATACGCAGACTATTCGACCGGGGTGAAAGTACAAGATGCCATGAACTCGTTTCGGGCGGACTCTCCGAACCGACGCTTGCAAACAGTCTGACGCTTTTTAGGAATCTTGCGGAGTGTACCGACTCGAAATCGCGGCTTATTATCTACATCTCTTCACACGGTTATCAAAGTGAAGATGGATATCGTCTTCTGATGGGAGACTCTCTTGTAACTTTCGACGATCAGAACCGCATCGTTTCGGCTACTGATACGTTGTCGTTGACGGAGTTGGCACATGCTTTGGAATCAATTCCGGCACGTGAAGTGATCGTCTTCATTGATGCCTGTTTTTCCGGGGCGGCAAAGGAATCGTTCAATCTGAAAGACATTTTTGAAGCTGGGGAACGACAGGACCGATCGCTTTACGTCTTCTGTTCCGCGGCGGGCGATCAGTATTCGCAGGTTTGTGTGTGGGAGGATATCTCGCTGTTCACGTATTACATGTCCGCTTCGATGTGTCTGGGAGACGCGAATAACGATGGACGCGTGTCGGTCGACGAAATGTACGATTATATGTGCGATCGTGTCAGAAAAGTTTCCGAAGCGCAGACCATAACCGCCGTATCGGCCAAAGGAGACAAGAGTACCGCCGGCAAGACACTTGTCCAGATCCCCAGCCGCTTTGTCTCGTCATGCGGATCGGTCCCTACATTCTTGCCCCTAACGCTGACTCTCGATAAAGCAATGCTTTATATGTCACAGGGAATTTACGAATCGTTGATCATTAATCGTCTCGACAATTGCAACGCCGCGATTCGCGAGTTCAGAAACTCGAAGAACAGTCAGGAGGTATTGGGCAAAAATTCGCTGGGAAAGGTGCTGGCATCCACACTAGGCAAGAATATGGAGAAGATGATCAAAATCGAGAATCTTCCCATAAACAAGGCAATCACCGTCACGAAGAACGAGCATCACACAGATGATGGGCCGCAAAGCAACGCCAACGCAATCACGATCAGTGGCAATTACCAACGTTTTTTGAATCCACCACGTCTGCTTGTACGTTCCGAAGTGAGTACGGACAGGGGCACGGTTGCCGTTTTCACCACGAATATCCTGACGGACGAACTCGACTGTCTTGACGATACAAAACCGGTAGAGCCAAAGCAAACCGGCAACTCAGTCACGCCGAGTATCCCTAAAACATGTCCACTTCCGGTTTCCGTAACGATTGACCGGCAGACTGGTGACGGTGTATTTGTCCAAGCATATTCCACCGATAGTTCGGAATCGTATCTCAAAGTCCAGCAGAACGACGTATTGCGTATCAACGTCGAAAATCGGAGTGCGCATGAGAAGATCGGCGTTATTGTTCTGGTAGACGGCTTGAATATTCTCGCATTGGCCGAAGAAGGGGAAAAAGAGCGTTTGGCCTCGCCACTGACCCATATCAGAAATGCGCGCTACTGGATACTGGACAAAGGGGTCCGAAACACGTTCCGTGGATGGTATATCTTATCGGACGACAGAGTAAACGAAGAGGCACAGGTGGCGGAACTGAAAGTCGTTGATCCTCCGAAATCGCTGGCTATCCGTGCGAATGCAGTCGAGAACCTGGGGGAGATCCGCGTCCTGGTCTATCGACTCGCGCGAAAAAAAACCGGGACAAGATCGGTGGGAATCGGGGCTGGAGTCCAATCACGTGAAAAAGTCGATGTCGATTTCGAGTATTACATCGCAAGTGAAACTCCGGTTTCGAATATCCTTATTCGGTATTGCGAGGAATAACGCATACTGTTCTCCCGACGAATTCGATGTTCTTTTCACTTTTTTTCGTTTTTTTTCTCAAAGAATTCGTTCGTTCAAAACATATCGTCTTTAATATTTAATGAAGAGACAAAACAAAAACGGCAACCGTCTGATCGAAAGGTTCGATCGTACTTGCGTTGTCAAACACCACAGAAATGGAGAATACGAACATGAAGAAGCTTGTTTGGTTAGTTATGTGTACACTGGGAATGGGATTCGCTGATTTCACGACGATTCACGCGAACGAGGAAGGGGTTTTTCCTGTCTTGAAGCAGATTGCCACGGTTGAAAAGGCATCGGTTAAACAGACACAGCCAGCCGATGATCTTGCCAGCTTTGAGGACGAACTGGATCGTCTGTTAAAGGATGTCAGTCCGCATTTTAAGCTCGATATGAAAGTCGGGAGTAAGGTGTACTATTCGGGCGAACCGATTCGTCTGGCTGTCCGTTCGGCGGAGAACGCGTTTCTATACGTCTTCTCGGTCAATACGGTAACCGGAGAGATCGGACTCTTGTATCCAAACGAACTGGCGCCCCAAAAGATGCAAATTGAAGCGGGAAAGGGAATTCTTATCCCTGATCCGAACGCTGCATTCGAGTTTTGTGTCGTACCGCCATTCGGCGAGGAACTTGTCGTTGCACTGGCCGTGAAAAAGCCTTTGTCGTTTAAGGACAAAGATGAAGCGCGTCAGTTCGCGCGGTTCCTTGAGGATATCCGTTCAGGGGAACATCCGGCGATGGGTCTCGTTACACTTAAAGGCGTCATTTCCAAGCCCAGGCGTACAACTTCCACCGAAGACTGGGCCATTGCGTCGGTACGGTTCAAGACCATGGAACGAAAACCGAATCCGGACAAGCCGAATAAGGTTTCGTCCAGTCCGAGCATTGAACCCCAGGTTGTGAAGCCGACCGCAGTTCCGATCGTGGAAAAGTCTGAACCTGTCCTCAATAAGCCGCATACCAAACCTGTCAAACCAACTGACAAGTGATGGCGGTCCCTGTAGAATACTGCGGCCAACTACCGCAGTACCATGCTTGATCTCATGTGCAATACAAAAATATCCATTTTGCTCGAAACTTGCAATCAATATACACCTTGGAAGACTAAATCAACGTTTTCATAAAAAAACAGTCGCCCGATTAATCCCGGACAATCGTCTCTCGTTTTAATCCCCTAATAGAGGCGGTTACAACTTTTTTGAAATTTGAGATGGTGTATCCAATCGCGAGAGGTTCGCGGAAATTAATTGATAAAATTTTCAAAAATATATTTTGTTTTTTTCGTTTAAGCGTCATATAGTGTCTTTAATAGAAATAGAAGGATGGCGTGAATCGTTCGAAATGTTCGAGTGGAGCGTCGTCAAGAGTACCTAATAATTAGAGGAGTCTGTACTATGGGTAAATGTTTACGTTGTGTTGTTATTATATGCTTGGTTTCTGTCTTCGCCGCTAACGAGGAGCTTCGCAACGTCGTGAGCAGAGGGGCGAGCAAAGCCTTTGAGATCGTGACGGGCTTGATTTCGCCGAGTCAGGAGCGGAAGCTTGAGCGATCGGTGGAAGCGCTTTCTGAAGCGAAGATGGCGATCAAGGGGGCAATTATTGATCAGGAAGATCTTTTGGCCAGTAATACATCGTCGTTGTCTCGTGTGAATCGGGACCTCAAGGATCTTGCAAGTGCGATCAGAAAGAGCAAGCCGAAAGAAAGCATTCGTTTTCTGGGTAAAGAGATGCTCGTCGATGCAGGCAAGGAAGTATTGATCTCCATGGATGGTGAGTGTAAAATGCTGGAAAACGCGATCGAGAAGCGCAAAGAGGTGATCCGGACTTTACAGGCCCGTTTGACCGAGCAGGAGACGGCGTATCAGGAAAGTCTGTTTGCGCTTTCGATCGCCGATGCGAGTATGCTCGTCAAGTCCGGCGAGAGTCTGGTGACGCGCAATCTGGCGTTGGTCCAGGAGACCGAGAGAGCATTAATCGCCGGTAACGAGCTAGCGGATTTTTCCAGCGACTCGATTCACGAATATTATTCGCGACCGAATACCAAACCGGTCTGTCAGGAGCCCGACGTCAACGACATTCTCGAACGCTATGCGCCGGACAAGAAGGTTCAGGCGGACAAGAAGGTTCAGGCGGACAAGAAATCCACCAAGGATCCACTCGACGTCATGGTCGACCGTATCGTGAGGGCTTCCAAGTAAGCATTGCCGGGGATACCCTGTGAAAAGAGCGAAGCGGTTTTCACGGGGTACGTCGAACCACTGAATATCTGGCGATGATTTTGTGGTTGCGCCAAAAATGCGAGTTTTTCAGATCTGCAAAGCTTACTCTGATGATATACAATGGTTATTATTCTCTTGCCATAATCAGCCAATTCAAACCGATCTGTCAAGTCACTCTGGACAAGGACATAAGTCACTCTGGATAATAACATAAGATCGATATCGTCATTCATCTTTGTCATGGCGACTTCCCTCGAAGGGCAAGAACCAAAAAGAGACTCGATCTTTTTTCGTCAAACCGTTCTAATTTGCTGTTGTCGGTAACAATATGGGCACGTGTTTGGGAATGGTTCATTATGTTTCCTCAAAACCCGATATTCAAAACCACAAACTCGCCAGCAAGCTCTTTACACTTTATGGTTCCAGTGCCCGTCCCGTTAGTCTAAACGGTCCCGATTTGCTCGAACGGGTATTTTTGTGGTTGTCAGGTTCGCGGAATTTTCAGAATCCCCGTTGACAAACGGCTCGATCTGTGCTAAAATACGGATATGGAGAAGGGAAAAGGCGATTTCGCCAAATTTCCGAACGTGTAAAAAACTTGATCGGTTCGAGGTGTAACAGGTGTTTTTTGAATATCGTATCTTAAATACAGGCAGGTTCGCGGAAATCGCTTTTTCCGCCCTTGTTTTTAAGGTACTTCAGCCCTGTACCGTTGCAGCCCGCCCCCATTAGGGGATTGATACTTCGATGTAGATTCCGGATCGTAAGGCAATATAAAGTTGCAGCCCGCCCCCATTAGGGGATTGATACGCTATATATATTTGGATCCAAATATATTCATTTAAGGTTGCAGCCCGCCCCCATTAGGGGATTGATACCAACTCTGACACCAACCGTCTGTTCACTAGGTGGTTTTGGTTGCAGCCCGCCCCCATTAGGGGATTGATACCAACCGTGATCGGGAAGCGTTTCTCTTGAATATTCAGTTGCAGCCCGCCCCCATTA
>CAYUAP010000085.1:0-5120 GCA_964442735.1 uncultured Planctomycetaceae bacterium
TGTTAGTTTATTATTGTAAAAATTGTATTTTATGGCAGACTATCAGTGTTTATCCATGATATCCGTGGTTCCAAAATCGTTCGTGAATGGTTACAATTTTTATAAAAGTATTACAAACTGTCTGGGATAAATTGGAAGATATTATAAAGAGACAATACTAATGTTTGCAGAACTAAATAATATTTGTTGAACTAAATAATATAGGTTTAACAAAACAGTGTTGGTAGAACCACAATTTCAAACGTTTAATTTTCCAGTATAGTGTTGGTTTAGAGTCAATAAATAACCATCCCGGAAAAGAGATCCGGGCTGGTCCTTTTATTTAATGCCTTTACTTCGAGTCTCCCCCACGCGAGCAAATAATATTTCACTATACTTTAGGACGTTATAAATGCGGCATTTCCAGGGAGCACGGGCGTCTCGTCCGCATCATCAAAACAGGTGTCTTGCCTGTTTGGGAAAATAGACTTTTATAACGACCTTGAGTATAATATCCACGATTTACTAAAGTTCTGTGGTTATCGATATGTTACGGAACTCTATGAGGCCCCCTTCGGACTGGAATCCAATTTTTCCCGGAATGTTTTCGACCTGACAGGCGCAATTGACGCATCGGCCATTTAGTCGGACCATAATAAAATCTTCGTAACAAGTAATTTCGATAGTCTGCCAGGCAGTTACATCTTTACAGAAGGCGTCCTGATATCTTTTAACGGTTCGCATTACCTTGAACATGGGATGATTTTCAACGATACTGAATCGATCTTCAGGAGCTGCTAATTTCATATCATAGAAACCAAACATATTGGTATTACTCTTTGGCTGGAGTTGTACTTCAATGGTTCGCGGAAGAAATCCGGCAGGCGTTCCATTAATACGAAGGAAGATACCGCTATTAACCGCCTTGTCCACTTCTGGATATCGAAAATCGGCCTTGATAATAAAGTTTTTATAATTCTCCTTGGTCTCCAGCCAGCCAAACGGTGTACCGGTAATACGTAATATTCCATTGTTAATGGAGAAGACATCTTCCTTCTTGCCCTGATCGGCCAGATAAAAGCCGAAATCGTCCAGAGTCGCATTTTTCAGAAGATCAATGGTTTTTGTGGTGGTGTTGGCATCTGCCGCGAACAGATTACTTGCCGCGAACAGACATCCGATAAATAAAACGGTCATTAGAAACGAAAAACTCTTTTTCATGGGGTTCTCCTTGAAAATTTTGTGATGGTTTACAATTCAACAAAACCGATTGTTGATATAATTGTTGTTATATTTGTTGATAGATACTTAAGGCTGTTATAAATCTCTTTTTTCAAAACAGGCGAGACGCCTGTTTTGAAGGATACGGACGAGACGTCTGCGTTCCCGTGAAATGTCGATTTTATAATGACCCACAGTATAACTATGGAATCTGGTATATTCAAGTCACTATCATTTTTCCATTTTATGAAGGTCGGTGTTTCATACCGGGCAGTTTGGCTTTCTTGTTGCGGTGATAGAATGGACGATCAAGAGGTATACTCAAGGCCGTTTTAAATTCCTTCTTTTTGACGGGACAGGACGGAATACCATGTATTCTGTCCGTATCCCTTTAAAATGACCATATAATGTTAATGACCATATAATGTTAATGACCATATAATATTGTTGTATAATATTGTTGTGTTTTATCTATATGAACCACCATCCCTTGAACAGGACCTTATTTTGCAAGGAACTTTTTGTAAAAACTTCCCTGTCGCACTCAAAAAATATTTGAGAGGGTTTTCCCTCCATTTTTTAACGCAAGTTTTTTTCGAATTTATTCCCTATTTTACAAGATATCAATTAGTTTTTCAAGAGCTGCCGTCCGATCAAGTCGAATTCCGACAGCCCCACCGCCTGGATGTATTTCCACAAACTCTTCATTGACCACTAAATTAAATCGTCGATAGAATGCTTTTCTCAAAAATTCACGGACTTCTTCCGGATTAATTAAGGTGGTATCAATATGAACCTGGAAAAAATCGCCCTGTCCGGCCGCGTTAACCCGAACAGCCGTTGTTTCACGACCGAAGGCGCGTTTGAGCATTGCCTCGGCCAAATCGATTAGAGCCAGTCCACGGAAGAAATTCGTTCCTTCAATTAAATGAAATTCGGGCGGCTGTTCCGCCGTCAAGGTATTATCGTCCAGTCCTTTATTGAAATCGAAGGGAACGGCTTCCATTTTTTTGAGCCAGAGATTAAGCCGATCCGGTCCCTGTGTATTTTCCTCCCAGGGTAAAATTGATTCCATTGCCTTGCGTTCCGGAAGATTGGAGATTGGTATCGTAAAGCAACGATCTCCTTTTTGAGATCGGGTTATCATTTCGATCCATTGATTCTGATGATGAATCAGATAGCAGTTTTTGGCCACTTCCGCGAAAAGATAGGCGACCATGGCACGTAACGGAACGCCCGGCTTGAGAGTTGTTTTTTCGTTCGTTTTGGAAGAATAGAGAAATAAAGGGCAGCGCCAACCGTCAAAGAGCGAACGAAACGTCGATTCCGTTTTTTCTTCCGCCTCCTTCGGAGTCAGGTGTTTGACGCGAACAAGTTCCGAACGATAGAAGTCCGATTTTTGAAAAATCCGAGTGCGCAGTTCTTCCTTCGAGATACACAAGGGTATCTGAAGAAGAAGATTGGCAATCCAACGTCTGTTTGGTACGGATAATATTCCATCATCCAGCAGATCTTCCTGTACGAATTTGAAGAAATCCCGATCGAGTGGCAATTCCACGAGAATCGCCGCAATTTCTGCCGCCTTTCCGGTCATTTTTCGCGTTTCTGTTGTTGTTAAAATACCTTCCGTACTTCCCGATAAAATGGAATTGGAGTAGAATCCGCCCGACCAAAGAGGGGCTTCGCGATCCCGATCAACCGTATAGGGAAAAATGGTCTGAAATGTTTGCGGAACAGGATATCGGCCGAGAATGGCGTAATGATCGGCAGGATTGGAGGATATCAGGGTTCCGATATTACATTCGCCTTTTTGCTCCGTAGCCTGATCGAGGGATCCGGCCCGAACTCCGGTCCCATATTCCGCCTGGCAGGCGAGATCGATTAGTTGGTCGGGTGAAATCTCCAGTTTAAACAGCGCATTTAGTGCGTTTTTAACGGCAAGGGTCAAGGCACTCGAACTTGAAAAACCACCCCGGGGAAGATCTCCGGTACTAATAACCTTGAGTCCGGGAAATTTCTCTTTTCCAAGATACTTCTGAATCTTCTCGCCGAGGTGACCGCTTTGACAGGTCCGAAGTGAAGCAATAGCGTTTCCGACCAGAGAAAACGGTCGGCGCATATTATTTCTGACCCAGAGCGACTGGGGAGGAATCGGCAATCCTTTTTTGCGACGCAGGTCAAGTTCATCGTCACTGAAATATCCAAGGGAGAGGAGAAGTCGTTCGCTCATTCTGGTACCGAATTCTTCATAGGAATACCAGTCGGTTACATTATTGCCCGGATACATTTCGGAGATATCGGCATTAACGGAGTTCGTTGTTTCCTGAAATAACGGATTCATGGGAAGAAGATGGACACGATGGTCGGTTCCTTCCTGGAGGAGAACGACGAGTTGTGCATCTTCTTCTTCGGACGCGGAACCAATTGGCATTTGCCAGGCAGGTCCAAAAAAGCGGCCCATATCCGGGTGCATGAATGCGATTCGGAATCGGCCCCCGGTAATGCCGATGGCGACAGGCTGTTCCAGATCGAAGGAGAGTGTTCCTTTTTGTACGGAACGAAGAAGTTCACGAAGTTGTCTCTTTATGGATGCCGTTTGTCCTGCGGAGCGTCCCTGCCGAATGATATTCGCGGCCGTTTCCGCCTCCTGATTCTTTAGAAGATAGGTATTCATGGCCGTTTCCAAACGACCTCGATCTTCCTGGCGCGTCATATCCGAACAGAGAACCGCATATTCCGGGACTGATGGTGTTATCGTAAATGAACGAATCTCTTCCTTGTCTCGGGCCATTGTTTCGATTATATCGGTTAAATAATACTGATTCTGGGCATTGTTATCTGAAAGAATCATCAAGTATTTCATTAAGGTTCGAGCGCGAAGAACATAAAGAGGACAATTACCTTCCGTCAACTGATGAAGTGACTCCCGAACCAGTGTATTATCGATCTGAAGAATATCCTTTTGTTCGATAATACGGAGAATACGACCATCTTTGTCGCGAACGATACGTCCTTTACCGATGTTTTTTGGTCGTTCGTATTCGGCGGTTAAGAGAGTCAGGGCCGCCTCCGTCGTTTTTCCGTTGCCGGTATGAATAGATAAAATCTGTTGAAAAATTGATTCTGGTACAATACGGTCGCCCATAGAGATGACAATATTAGGATTATTCTGCAACAGATTGGGAACAGAAAAACCTTCGTAGACAGCCCAGGCTGTACCACCGACCGGATTTCCGGAGAGGATAAAGACCGTTCGATCAGGGTGATTGTTGTTTGAAGGATCTTTTAGTGCCGCTTGAACTTCGTCATGTTTATATCCAATAATGCAAATAACAGGGGCGCCCGGAAACAATTTGCGAAACGCATTTATGGAATGTCGGGCAATTGGCGTTCCGAGGATCGGCTGAATACATTTTGGTTCCGTTCCAAATCGAGTACCTTTTCCCGCCGCTAGAAGTAATAGAACAGGCGATTGTGTTGAAAAAAGCGAATCTGAAATCGGACATGTCAAATTTGAAACTGAAAGTGGAATACGTTGATAAATGGGGATATTTGTCATAATTATTTATTTGTAACTGGAGATAAAATTTTTGATCGACCCATGATGATCCATGATATACTCAAGGCCGTTATAAATCTCTTTTTTCAAAACAGGCGGGACACCTGTTCTGGAGTATGCGGACGAGACGTCCGCGCTCCCGGGAATGCAGCATTTATAACCGGGAATGCAGCATTTATAACGTTGTACAATATACTCAAGGCCGTTATAAATCTCTTTTTTCAAAACAGGTGGGACGCCTGTTTTGGAGTATGCGGGCGAGACGTTCGCGCTCCCGGGAAATGCCGCATTTATAACGTTGTACAAATACTCAAGGCCGTTATAAATTACTTTTTTCAAAACAGGCGGGACGCCTGTTTTG
>CAYUAP010000085.1:5220-20761 GCA_964442735.1 uncultured Planctomycetaceae bacterium
ATACTCAAGGCCGTTATAAATTACTTTTTTCAAAACAGGCGGGACGCCTGTTTTGGAGTATGCGGACGAGACGTCCGCGCTCCCGGGAAATACCACATTTATAATGTCCTAAAGTATAATCCATGATGATAATAATAGGAGTCATTGTAAACGGGAATATCCTTTAACCGCATTTTATTCCACGATCTTGTGCCAGAGTGTGGGACAATGGAAACCGTCCGGTAAAGGTGTCGATGAAGACAGTTCCGGTTCTTCCCATTTTTTATTATAATTATACCGACAGACGGCGAAGAGACTTCCATTGAATTTGGCATTATCGCCCAACACGGAGAGCGGAATTTCCATTCGAACGGTCCAATGTCCTTTTTCTATTTTTGCGTTATATTTAAAATTTGATTCAAATATCTTGGATTCGAAGGGCAGAACTCTCAACTGTTCGACACTTGGGATGTGAAGTTGAAGTGTTATATTATTTGGAGTAACATGGAATTCATAATAGTCTTTTCGGCCGGCAGGCTGAAAAAAGAATTCGCAGACGTCTCCTGTGGTCCAGGTTTTTTCGTTATGTTTTACGGCGGAATTTCCAATATCCGAATCGATAAAATCGACGGTCAGTACGAGTGTCTTGTCTTTACAGATTAAGGTGGCGTTTCCACCTTCCTGGACCGGCTTGCCTTTCTGACTTTTCATCGTCATGACGTCACCGGGCCGATAAATCGGATTGGCGGCATTGGCCGAAACTGACCCAAATACCATTGCGGCAGTAAAAAACGTCAATAGAATTCCAATATGATTCATTTTTTGTCTCCTTTTTATTCTCTTTTGGATATTACCATAAAATGGTTATACAAGTTTACCTAAAAATTTCATGGAAGTCAATGAAAAACAAATAATTTATCGATCTTTTTTATCTCGATCTTTTTTATAATGGACGGGTATACTTCTGGAAAATTGTTTTTTTCCTGTTACAATAGAGGAGTCTCAATAACAATAAACATAACAGGAGGAACGAAAAACATGAAACGAATATTATTTTCAATGATTTTTTGTCTTTTATCCGGACTGGTTTTTTCCGCCGAGCCGTTCCGAACGACATCCAATTTTAATGATGGCTGGATATTTCAATTGGTAAAGTCAGACGGAGTTCGTCAGGCGCCAGTCAATTCGAAACGATTGGGCGATTCCCTTGATAAAGAAAAGTTGGAACAAGGGCAGGAAGTTCGTTTGCCACACGACTGGGCTATTTCCGGACCATTCGATCAGGCGGGTAAAGATGGAGGTCAGGGCAAACTTCCCTGGCGCGGTGTTGGACTCTATACAAAAACGTTCAAACTTGATGAAAAGGATTTTGACAAGGCCGTTATTTTCAATTTTGGCGGCTGTATGGCGTTTCCGGAAGTCTACATCAACGGCAAATATGCAGGAGGCTGGGATTACGGTTATCTCGGGTTTCAGGTGAACGCGACGCCATACGTTAAATATAATGCCGATAATATTATACAAGTACGTTGTGACACACGTAAACATGGATCACGTTGGTATCCGGGGGCAGGCATATATCGATCCGTTCAAATGATAACATGTTCGAAAGAGGTTTGGCTCCCGATGGGTTCCGTTTTCTTCTCTACAAAATCGATAATTGGCGACGAAGCGGTTCTCAATTTTGAAATCAATCCGGAGAGCCGGGCAGATCTTCCCCTCAATGCGGTTGTTACGATACAGTGTCCGGGCCGTAAATCACCGATCACCGTTCGTCTTCCATTATTGGAAAATAAAAGGAAATACGATGTAACCATTACCAATCCGGTTCTATGGACCGTTGAAAACCCGGTACTTTATACCATTACGGTAAAAGTGTATGTGGGAAAAATGCCTTGTGACGAAATATCATTTCCATTTGGCATTCGTACTGTGAAATTTACAGCGGATGACGGTTTTTATTTGAATGGAAAACGACTTCAACTTTACGGAGTGGATCTTCATCATGACCAGGGTATTTTGGGTGCGGCCTCTCATCCGGCGGCCATTGAACGTCAGCTTCGTATTATGAAGGATATGGGTGTTAATGCCATTCGAACGAGTCACAATCCCAATTCGCCCGAATTTATGGATGCCTGTGATAGACTTGGCTTGATTGTTTGGAACGAACTCTTCGATAAATGGAACAGTACCGCCGACCTGATAGATCAAAAGGAATTCGATTCGTTTATGGATCGTCAAGTACGTCAGTTTATTCATCGGGACCAGAATCGTCCCTCGGTTTGTCTTTGGTCGATAGGGAACGAGATATTCGACGTGGAAGAGAATCGGGTGGGAGATTCCAATCCCTTTAACGATGCGGCGCGCCGGGTCAAATATGTTGCAGACTGCTTCCGTAAATATGATACGACAAGACAGATTGCCTTCGGTTGTTGTGTCAGTGGTACCTGTAATAATGGTGTTCGTGATTCTGTAGATGTTACCGGCTGGAACTATCGTGGTCAGTATCAAATAGCGCGAAAATGTTATCCGAAGATGCCACTCGTCTATAGTGAATCGGCGTCTGCCGTATCGACTCGTGGCTATTATGAAATACCACATCCGGACAAGAAGGATGTCTATAACATGAAGACGATACAGGTCGATGGTTACGATTTTTCTGCCGTACCCTGGGGGGATATTCCGGATCCGGAATTTGATCGAATGGAAAAAGACACCTATTGCGCGGGCGAATTTGTTTGGACAGGATTCGATTATTTGGGCGAGCCATCTCCATTTAACGCGGAGGCGCGAAGCAGTTATTTCGGAATTGTAGACCTCTGCGGGATTCCGAAGGACCGATTTTTCCTCTATCGGAGTTATTGGAACCCGAAGGAAACCACCGTTCACCTTTTACCACACTGGAATTGGGAAAAATCGTCAATAAAGAAGATTCCAGTCTATGTCTATACCAATGGTGACAGTGCCGAACTCTTCCTGAACGGTAAATCGTTGGGGAAAAGGGCCAAACTTAAAGAGATTGTCGATCCCATCAATATAGCGATGAATACCGCAACTAAAGTAACCGCCAGTACGGAAGAAAAAAAAGACGGATCTGGAATTTATAACGCCGCCGGAAATGTTCTTCTCCCGGAAGATGATAAACGTTGGTGTGCTTCTTCGGAAGATCCGAATCAATGGTTACTTGTCGATTTGGGTAGTGAAAAAAGTGTGACCAGTTGGAAAATCAAATTTGAAAAAGAATGTACCAGCTATCAGTTCGTTTTATTGACATCTTCGGACAATAAAGAGTGGAAGGAAGTCTTTAATCAGAAGAATTTCGATAACTGGAAGGAACAGATTGTTGTTCAATTTAACGGGAAACCGATAAAAGCGCGTTATTTTAAAGTCGTTTTTAAGGCACTGAAGCCTGGTGCCTGGGCTTCCATTCGTTCCTTTGTCCTAAACAATTTGGAAGTACGGAAACAGCAGTTACCAGATTATTATAATGTCATTGACAAATATCGACTTCGCTGGGAAGACGTTGATTATCAGCCAGGCGTTCTGGAGGCGGTCGCGTATCGGGATGGAAAAGAGATTGGCCGCAATAGGGTCAAAACGGGAGGAACACCGGCAAAAATTCTTCTAAAACCGGAAAAAAATGCGTTCAACGGCAATGACGATTTGGTCTATATTCAAGCGGAAGTGGTTGATAAAGATGGTAATCTTTGTCCTTGGGATACACGGACAATTTCTATATCGTTGGATGGACCTGCGACCCTGGTCGGAATTGGAAATGGCAATCCGATGGGATATGATCTCATTACGGACGCGAAGCATCCTCTTTTTTATGGCAAGGCCATGATTGTGTTACGATCTGGTAAAGGTTCCGGAACGGTTCAATTAAAGGTCACTGCAGAAGGTGTTGACGGATCTTTTGTTGAATTGAAAAAATAAAACACCTGGGTAGATATTCTTCTTGAAGGAAGGGACAATGAACTATCGAATATCGTTACGTTAGTCCATTGCTCTATTTTTCCAATTATTTTTTAAAATTATCCTTTTTAAAAATACTATTAATAGTTATTATAATAACAAATTGTTTATTATTTGAAAGAAATTTTCATTATAAAAAATATTAATATTTCGTGAAACGTAACTATTTTGTGACAGGGGATAAACAGTAGAAAAAAGAGTGATTTATATATATATAAATTAAATCTTTACTTTTCCATAGAAACATGAAAAACAGTTCAACAGGCAAGTTACTGGTGAAAAACAGGGAGGAATACTATTAGAATTTCAAAAACGTCAGTGTTTTTTCCCTTCTTCTTTTAATGCCATACCTTGAAAAAAGCCAAATATTTAGTAGGATTAAGGGGATCGACCGATTGATATTTGTTGACGTGTTACTCCATTGGGAAATATTGTATCGTTTTAAGAAATAAAGTCGGGTCCGATCCAGAGAAAGGATAGAAAAACAATGTCAGAACGTCGCCAGGATTTACGTAATATTGCCATTATTGCCCATGTTGACCATGGAAAAACAACGTTAGTTGACTGTCTTTTGCGGCAATGTGTTGATCATCGTGACAATCAACTTCAGGGAGAACAAATCCTGGATTCCAACGATCTTGAACGAGAGCGCGGAATAACAATTTTAGCCAAAAACATAGCCATAACCTATCGGGGGATCAAAATAAATATAATGGATACGCCGGGGCATGCCGATTTTGGAGGCGAAGTGGAACGCGTTCTCCGAATGGCGGACGGTTGTCTTGTTTTGGTGGACGCTGCCGAGGGGCCAATGCCGCAGACACGTTTTGTATTGAGTAAAGCGTTGGAATTGGGTCTAAAACCTATTGTTATTGTCAATAAAATTGACCGAAAGGATTCTCGGGCACACGCAGTGGTCGATGAAATGTTTGACCTGTTTATTAATCTTGGTGCCAGTGATGATATTGCGGATTTTCCCTATATATTTGCGAGTACAAAAGAAGGATACGCGACAGACGATCCGGACGTTCGAACCAATTCGATTCTTCCTCTTCTCGATCTGGTTTTGGAAAAAATACCGGCGCCACTGGTTGAACTGGAGGAGCCACTTCAGATGCTTGTGACCACCATAGACTGGTCGGAATTTGTAGGTCGTATCGCAATCGGGCGGGTACAATCCGGAACCATTCGTAAAGGGCAGACCATTTCCGTTATGCAGAAGGACAATCAGATAACCCAGGGAAAAGTTGTTTTTCTCTATACATTCAGTAATCTTGGTCGAACAGAAGTTCATGAAGCGGATGCTGGTGATATTGCTGCCGTTGTTGGTCTTCCCTTTGTTGAAATTGGAGACACCTTGACATCTCCAATCCATCCGCGTCGAATGCCGCGAATATCTGTTGACGAACCGACTCTTCGAATGACATTTGGGATCAATACATCTCCTTTAGCCGGAACGGAGGGAAAATATGTTACGACGCGTCATATTCGAGAACGTCTTCTCCGCGAATTGGAGAGTAATGTCGCACTTCGGGTCGAGTCGATCCCGAACTCTGATCAATTTGTCGTTTCAGGACGTGGTGTTCTTCATTTATCGGTTTTGATTGAAACAATGCGGCGCGAGCAGTATGAACTTTCTGTTGGCAAACCGGAAGTTATTTTCCGAACGAATAATAAAGTTGTGGAAGAGCCGTTTGAAACATTGGTTGTTGAGGTTCCGGATAATATGACCGGACCCATTATGGAGATGGTTGGCAATCGACGCGGCCAACTTTTGGAGATGTCGCCACGGGGGAACTTCACCATGCTGATTTTTTCCATACCGGCCCGGGGCTTGATCGGACTGCGAACCCGAATGCTGACATGTACACAGGGAACGGCGGTTGTGAATCATCGTTTCGAATGTTACAAGCCCCGTGAAGACGCGATTCCACGCCGGGCCAATGGTGTCTTGGTTTCGAATGTTCCGGGAAGAGCTGTGGCTTTTGCCCTGGACGGACTACAAGCGCGTTCCCGTCTTTTTGTCTCGCCCGGCGATGTTGTTTACGAAGGTATGATTGTTGGCGAAAATGCGCGAAGTGGTGATATGGATGTCAATCCAACCAAGGAAAAGAAATTAAGTAATATGCGCGCCGCTGGTAACGATAGAAATATTATTCTCAAGCCGGCCGTAAAAATGACTCTGGAAGAATCTCTTGAATTTATTGAAGACGATGAACTTGTTGAAGTAACACCGAAATCGATCCGACTGCGTAAAATTCTACTGACCGAGGTCGAACGTCGACGGGCCTATCGTGCTTCCTGATGCCGGTTCGATGAATGTCATTTAAACAGCCCAACATTTAAACTACCCAACATTTAAACTATACTGCGGGACGTTATCAATTCGGCATTTCCTGGGAGCGTGGACGTTTCGTCCGAATCTTCAAAACAGGCATCCCGCCAGTTTTGGAAAACGGAACTTTATAACGGCCCTGAATATACCCAACGTTTAAACAGGATATATTTTAAATTTATGAATGAACATGAATATTACGGAAAAAGACATTGTTTTACAATGATAAACTTGAAAATATATTATATGATAAATTGTGATTTATAGTTTGTCAAAAGACAATTGGAGAAAATCCGTTTTATCCATAGTTGTAAATTTTCCTTTTACTGTTGTGGTATGGAAAATGTATTGCTGGTTTGGAAGAAGGGGTTTCTTTTTTTGTTATGGTGTAATTGTTGTGAAGTATATTGAAGGTCATGGAGTCTGCCGGAGTATTTATGTTTCTGCCCCTTTTCTTCGTTTAAATCCATGCTAAAATTAAGAAAGTCCCTTCTGTTTTATAGAAAAGGGGGCACGTTTGATTTACATATGTATTAATTTATATATGTATTAATATATATGTATTGAGGATCCGAGTTTTTTTCCGTTCACTAATTGATTGTGTTTTGCGGCCGGAGGGAGACCGGATCTGTGTTGGGATATTTCTCTTTGTTCCGGAAAGAAGTACTATGAGAAGTCGATTCCTGTTTTTATTATTCCTTTTCGTATTGACCCTATCGGGAGTTTCGTTACTTCCGGGCCAGGAGGCGATCTGGCGTATTCGTATGTTGTGGATACCGCAGGCGGAATTTGCTGGTTTTTATATAGCCGAGGCAGAAGGTTTCTACGAAAAAGAAGGGCTTCATGTGATTTTGGAACATCCGAAGACAAACGAAGACAATTTTGAATCACTCAAGAAGGGTCAAACGGATGTTGTTGTTGCCTGGCCTGTTTCCGCGATGGAACAGGTGGTTCAAGGGGCGGATATTGTTAATATGGGTCAGATGGCGCAGAAGTCGGCTCTTATGTTTATTGCCCGTAAAACTTCGGGAATCAAGAAACCAAAGGATATGGAAGGACGTCGTATTGGCCTCTGGCCTGCCAAATCACTTCAGGTTCCGTACCGCAAATTTATGGAGCATTATGGAATTAAAACGTTCGAAGAATTCCCGGTTTTATCCAGTGTGGATCTTTTTCTGTACGGGGGGGTGGATGTAACTGTTGGTGTTCTTTATGACGACTATTATCGTATTTACGGTGCGGGTATAAATTCGGATGAACTTGTCTGCTTTAATTTAAGTGATACTTTTAAACAATTGGTGGATGACGGACTCTATTGTAAACGTTCTACCTGGGAGAAATCGCCCGAAGACTGTCGAAAAATTCTCAATGCAACGATGGAGGGGTGGCGTCACGCGTTTCAAGATAAAGAACGGACCCTTCAGATTATTCGTATGAGGCAGGAGAAGAATGGGGTTCCGTTTAATATTGCGCATCAGAGGTGGATGCTCAACATTATGGAGAAATTAATCTTTCCCCAAGGGCAGATTAATAACGGAATTTTCGAAAAAGCATCTTTTGACGAAGCCGCTGATATTCTGGACGTCGATAAAAGCCGTATCACCTACGAACGTTTTGTCCCGGGGAGTGAAAAATGAAAGTCTCTATTAACAGTCTTCCTGTTCAGTTAAGTGTTTATATCAGTTCCATACTTCTGGTGATTTTTCTATTGGGTATGAGTTTGGTCGGTTATTTTGGTTTTCGAGGATTCTATACCACCTTGAATCGGCACGGAATAACGACGGCCGAGGAAACGGCCTATCGACTGGACCAGGTTTTCGTTCAGGCGGAACTGGCTACGAGTATTCTCGCGAATATGCTGGAACATTATTCGCCGAAAAAAGAAAATTTCGCCCATCTCCTTGATGTGGAAGCACATTCGATTCACCAGCGTTGTCCGGAACTAGCCGTTCTGACCATTACCTTCGACGAGGATATGTTGGTACCAGGTGAAAAATACAATTCCTTTTCCGGTTTTTTTGATCAGGACGGTTATCATTATATTCAATCGGATACCCCCAACCTTGATTATTTCGATATGGATTGGTTCCTTGTACCCGTTGCCATGGAGAAACCGGTTTGGACCATTCCCTATCATTCGCGATATCTAAATGACGCGCCCCTCCTGCTCGGTTATTCGAGACCTTTTTATCGGACGGATAAAAACGGTAAACGAAAAGTTGCCGGAGTGATTATGTTTGATATCAACATAACACTTCTGGGGAAATATCTTCCGAACCTGTCTCTTGCGGGCGAGGATCATGCTGGTGATGGCAAAAGTTTTCTAATGAACCAGTTTGGCCAGTTTATTCTCTTCCCCTCCAACGAAGCAAATCTGGCCAAAACCATTTTTACATTGTGTGACGAATCGGATAATCCTGATGGGGCGGATCGGGAAATGGCGCGTTCCATTTTTCATAACGAAAACAATAGTGGAAAAGTTTCCTTTCATGGAATACCATTCATGAACGAACCAACGGACGTTTTCTATGCCCGTTGTGTTAATCATTGGGTGGTGGGGATTGTTGTTCAGGCGGACTGGATTTACGAAGTGGTCTATCCATTTTTTATAAAATTTGTACTTGGTTGTTTTCTCTGTATTTTATTGAATACGTTTTTCATATTTGTTGTTACCCGACGATTGAATCGACCGCTTGTTGCGCTTTCCCAAGCGGCGGAAGAGATTGGGCAAGGGCATTTTGATATTGTTCTTCCACAGATAAAAGACAATAACGAAATAAAGATATTGGGAACGTCGTTCGAGAAAATGCAGGCGGAATTGGCGGATTACATAGAGCGTTTAAAACAGACAATTTCCGCGCGGGAACGGGCCGAAGGAGAACTTAATGTAGCACGAACGATACAACAGGATATTTTACCCCGATTTTTGCCTCCGTTTCCTAACTGTCCGAATGTGTCTGGAGCGGCCATGTTAAAGGCGGCTCGTGGTGTTGGGGGCGATCTGTACGATCTTTTCTTTGTCGACGAAGAACGTCTGGCCATTATAATCGGTGATGTCTCGGGCAAGGGAGTTCCTGCCGCTCTTTTTATGGCGGTAACACAAACACTTCAGCGAAGTCTTGCCCAGTCGATAAAAAGTGTCGATCAGCTTGTTATCAATTTGAATTCACTACTCGTACAGCAGAATAATTCCGGAATGTTTGTTACCTATTGGATCGGTTTTTTGAATATCAAGACAGGAAGTCTCTCCTTCTCAAATGCGGGTCACAATCCGCCGATTATTCGAAAACCGGATGGAAGTACTGTTACACTGAAACAGTTACACGGATTTCCATTGGCCATTTCCGATAAATGTGATAACAAGTCCGACGAAATACAATTAAGTGATGGTGATATGCTGATCCTGTATACCGATGGTGTAACGGAAGCGTTCAATGAAAAAAACGAGCAGTATTCCTTTGAACGTCTGAAAAACGTTGTAGAAAACACACAAGCCATTCAACCCCAGGAAATGATCGACGAGATTTATTCCGATGTTATTCGGCATGCCAACGGATTTGGGCAGTCGGACGATATTACTATTCTTGCCATACGATTCAATACATTATAATTCAAGGTATCTTGCGATACAATGTTACGTCAATTGTTTTATATCGTCGGTTTTATATCGTCAGTTTTATATAACCGGTTTTATATCGCCGGTTTCTTCACTGAAAAGAGAGGACTTTTGGAGCGGAACTTTATAAAAGTTCCCTCAAAATACTGATAACCAAGGTCCTATTAATTCTTAAAGTATGTTTTTATTCTTGAAGTACGTTATCTTTTTATTTGATCTCTGTTTTCTTTATTTCTATATCTTTTATATCTCTCTCAAATTATCCATTTTTGATATTGGGTTTAAAAAAACAAAAAAGTGGTCTTGACAACAAATGGAGAAAATCGATATACTTCTCCCTATATAATAGATTGATTGTTTTTTCGTTAAAATCGGAAAATTTTATCAAGAAATTAAATTTTACCTTTTTTTGTTTGACGTTAAAGTCGATATAATTATTAAAGGTTAAATTTTTTAATAAAAATTCAAGAATAGGGTCTAAAAACATAAAGGGATACAATTATGAGAGCAGGGACGTTTGAATCAGGAAGGGCATTTTGGCGGTACGTGGTATTATTGTTCCTGATGTCCATTGTATCGATTGGAATGACTGGTTGTAAATCGGGATGGACCAAGGGCAATCCATTTGCGCCGAAACCCAAACCTGCATCAACCAAGACGCCCGCCGAAATTGACGGTGTTCAATTAACACCTCCGCCGGAAAAATATTCCAAGGAAATTACGAAAAAAGAAGACAAAAAGAGTGATACTTCTTTAGCACAAAAAGGTAAATACGAGAAGTATCAGCCTGCAAGGCAAGAGGAAGTTGCTCAAGTAGCTATGAACACCCATAATACATCGAGTACAGCTACGGCTGGCACTAACAGTACCGGGGGTTCTGTGCCAGGTTTTAATGTTCCGACTAATGGTTATAACAATAGTTCTCAAACGAATAGGGTGGGGACCTATAATCCGGCATCCTCGACAGTTCAAAATTCGGCGTTACCCCAGACGAACGGTATTTCCTATAATAATACCCCAAATAATACACCATCAAGTTATATGCCGACTACCAATAATCAAATTCCGATGAACACGGCCAACCAATATAATACGCCCAACCAATATAATAATGGTACGTATGGAGCAAACAATACACTTCCGGTTCAGACCGCCATGGTTATGCCAAATCAGAACGTTCAGAATCCGCAACCGACAGTATACAATAATATACCACAGGTTAATAATTCGGTTCAGGGGACGACCCAAAGTATCTATGCGAATAATACAACGTCAACGGCACCATCGACCACAACCTCGGCGCCCGCAACCTCGGTTCCATTTCCAACGATTAATCGAACGATAGCTCCAAGTACAACCAATACCGTTCCCTCTCAAAATACAGCGACAGCAGGGGGAGCAAACTGGCCGGTGACAGGTATTTATGGAACAACCGCCAATAATACAGCAGCCAATAATACAATGATTTCCAATACAACGACATCCAATACAGTACCCTCCAATTCAGCGATTCAGGGAACAACAGCAACAGGAACCAGTAACGCATTTGCCCCGGGAAGTATTGGAGGATTTTAATTCTATCGGATTATGCAATATCTAGAGGACAGAAAACGATGGTTCGTCGGTCTTCTGTTAATTTTGGGAATACTTTTTTGGTCGGGATGCGCTAGTAAAATGACTGAATTACGACGTGCATCACAAGACCCACTCCGAACGCGATTTAAAGTTGACAGTATATTCGGTCCCCAAAACAGTGACCGTACAAAACGAACACTCCGAAAATACAATCTGGAAGGCTCGGAGAGTGCTTCTGTCTGCCGTTTAACTGCTATTCTTGCGCAACTTGAAATATCTCCCAACGCCGATTTACTCTCTTCTTTTGTGGAAGAAGCCTGGTTGGAGGGGCTCAAACAGGAATTAAGTAATCCATCGTTGGCGGCTGAAATTTATACTGCTGCCGCAATTCATGCCTACTATTATCTTTTTGATGCAAAATATGAAGATCAACGTGAACTTTATGATTCTCATGTTCGTGATGTTTGTATACTTTATAACGCTTCCGTAAAAAAACTAATGGAACTTCTGATGGATGAAGACCGGAAACTCTGGTTAAAGCCCGATCAGGAATTTTATATACAAACAAACAATCATAGTTGGAATGTACGTTGTGAATTAGTTAGTGGAAATTGGGTTTCCGATGAAATAAAATATTTCCGATTCGCAAATGACTATGAAATTATCAATATAGAAAATGAATATCGTCAAGAGGGGTTGGGAGTCCCGCTCATCGCTAGTCGTCAGGAAGGCGTCACTGATAAAAAAGAGGAAATTTACTATCCTAAAGGGCTTTGTTTTCCTGTATCGGCTTTTTTACGCCCCAATTTCGCAAAACAATCGGAGGAGGAGCCGGACGCTATTTTGGAGTTGTATGATCCTCTTGTGTCTCCATTTACATTGGTAAACGGACGTCGTATTCCTCTGGAGAGTGATTTAACAACTCCTCTTGCCTATTTTATGTCTGATCCTAAAAAATATGCTATTGGGACTATGGCTCTTTTACGACCGGAAGAATTTTTGAAGACTCAAAGTTCAGCAGGAGGACGATCTTTTAAAGGGTTGTATATGATGCAGCCCTATGAACAGGGAAAAATCCCGATTATTCTTGTTCATGGTCTTTGGTCGTCTCCTATTACGTGGCTTGAAATGTATAATTCACTCCGTAGTATTAAAGAAATTAGGGATAATTATCAATTCTGGTTTTATTTTTATCCGAGTGGTCAACCATTTTGGATATCGGCATCTCAACTTCGTGACGATCTTCGTGAAATTCGATACGTTATTGATACGGAGCATAAAGATCCGGCCCTGGATGAAATGGTGTTAGTAGGGCACAGTATGGGGGGGTTGATTTCACGACTGCAAGTCATGAATAGTGAAAACAATTTTTGGAATTTGATTAGTGATGCTCCTTTTGAGGAGGTGAAATTAAATGAATGTACTAAAGATGAACTGCGTAAATGGTTCTTTTTTGATGCCAATCCATCCATTCGCCGGGTTATTACGATAGCCACCCCTTTTAACGGATCAGAGGCTGCCAACGATGTGACAAAGTGGCTTGCTGCGCGAGCTATTTCACTTCCAGGTAAATTTAGTTCCGTTATCGAAGATTTTTTATCGACACAAGATTCCCTGATAAAAGATCATACGTTATTGAATATTGAAACGAGTATTGATTCCCTTGCCCCGGACTGTCCTTTTTTAAAGGCTATGGACAAATGTTATATTTCCAGAAATGTTGCGCTCAATAATATAAACGGTCGGTTGAATAAAGGGGACAGACGTTGGTATCTTCCGAATAACGGGGATGGTGTTGTAAACTGGTATAGTTCCCATCGTACCGATGTTGAGAGTGAAAAAACGGTCTCGGCCATACACATGGTTATTCATGCGCATCCGGCGGTTATTTTGGAGACACATCGTATTTTAGTAGAGCATCTTTATCAAATGCAGGTGGAACACAAGGCGAAAACGACATTTATTGCGCGAGAAAATGATGATACTAAAAAACGATAAAATATTTTTTCTTTCCCCCTTGACCCGTCTGCTTTTTATGATAAACTAAATGCCATGTTGATGATTGATTGTTGTTATTATTAAACGACATAAATCAAGGGTAGGTAGCTCAGTTGGTAGAGCACAGGACTGAAAATCCTGGTGTCGGCGGTTCAATCCCGCCCCTGCCCATTTTTTTATTTCTTGTCCCCATGACTGTTTCTAAAAAAGTTGTCTGCGAATTGTTTCTGTTCTATCGATAATTGTGAATTGACTGTTTTAATTTAATCTGTATTGAATATCGTTTCTAATTTTTATAATCGATCTAATGGTGGCGATATTTATATTTTTTACCGGAATGATTCCTCTAATGCCTGTCCTCTTTCTTTCATAATATTTTGTGGAATGTTTTATTCCAAAACTCAAATACAATCGGAATATTTGATAAATTCCTGTCTTTCCAAATAACCTCAACGAAAACATTTTGATTCCTTTTTTGGTTTTATTTTCCCGATTCTCTTGGTTAAGAACGGTTCCGGAAATATCCAAAAGAACGTGAACATCCGTTTGCGTTCCCAGTATTGAAGGATTTATTTAGGGAACCATTTTAAGAGGAAAAAAGTCAGCTTTCTCCATGTTGACATTCACGGACCTATAGTGAAGTATCACTATAGTGAAATGACAGGAATGGGAACATTTCCTTTATATCCTGTTACAGACCATGTTCCGTAGCAGTATTAAAACAAATGGAGAATCAGGGTCTTTTGCACGAGAAAAAACAAGAGAGTTTTTTGATGATGAATCCAGAATTTTACGATAAACAATTGCGAACATTTCCATTGGAACAGAAAACGTCACTTCAGGATGATATTCCTCTTTTGGGGAGTCTGCCGGAACTCTTTCGTTCCTTCGAGCAGATGACAGGTTATTGTCTGCGTTTTGTTCGTACGGGAGGGACATTACCGACTGAAAATGAACAGATTCGTATTTTAACACAACGACTGATTCGTAACGCAAAAGGACGGGCCCTTGGTACTCTTGTCCTCTGGCAGACAATTCCATCGGACCCAAAGGTTTCGGAGGAGTTGGCCCGTTCGTCGGCCGATGCTGTCGCTGCTACGGTGGAAGAAGTCTACACGTGGGCAACTTCTCTTCGTGAACGAGAAGCTGAATTAGGGGCACTGACCAATCATTTCTATCTTAATGAAGAGAAAAAGCTCCAGTGTGACAGTATTGTGGCTTTTTGTTCCGATCACCTTTATAAAATACTTAAAAAGATAGGCGGTATTCTTGACTGTCAGGCAAGTGCCCTCTATCTTCTTGACGAAAAAACATCCTGCCTTAAGCTCCGATCCGCCTGGGGTATCCCGGAAGAGCAATTTAATGCTCCTCCCCGTCCACTTAAAGGGGCGCTCGCCGATCTGGAAGCTCTCCTCGGAAACGCGGTCATCCTTAATGAATCATACCTCTCGGAGCTATGGCAGGCCCCTGAAGATTTTACGACCTCCATCTGTATTCCCATTGTGTCACAGGCCGCTGTCCTGGGAACGCTCTGGCTCTTTTCCGACCAAAAAATAGAGTTCACGACAAGAGAGTTGAATATCTTGGAAATGGTTGCCGATCAGATTGTCCTCGAACTTGAAGCAACTGCAATAAAAATTGTTTCCCGGCAATAATATTTGTTTCCGAACAATAAAAATTGCTAACCGTTCACGGATATAACGTGAAACCACGGATATAATGTGAAACCACGGATATAAAGTGAAACCTCGGATATAACGTGAAACCACGGATATAAAGTGAAACTGCGGATATAAAGTGAAACTGCGGATATAACGTGAAACTGCGGATAACACTGATTTTCACGGATAGTTTTTTGGAAAATAAACATTTTTTATGATAAAATTATTTATTATAATAGATACAAATGTTTTTTTTGTTATTGTAAAATATTGTATTTTACGACAGACTGTCTGTGTTTATCCGTGATATCTGTGGTTCCAAAATCGTTCGTGAATGGTTCCAAATGTTTTTTTGTTATTGTAAAATATTGTATTTTACGACAGACTGTCTGTGTTTATCCA
>CAYUAP010000086.1:0-20268 GCA_964442735.1 uncultured Planctomycetaceae bacterium
ATTTTACAGGAGATAACTTTATGTTAATGCGTATGGACGAGACGTCCGCGTTCCCAGGAAATGCCGAATTTATAATGTCGAACCGTATAATAACAACAGACAATTCCTCTGTAGAAAAAGAAGAAGTTTAATAGTGGCAGAATTAACAGAACGTTATCGGGAGGCACTTCTTTTAGCGGAAGAGCTTCACCGCAATCAATTTCGTAAAGGGAACAGGATCCCATATTTAGCACATCTTCTTCGCGTATCCGGACTTGTATTGGAGTTCGGCGGCGATGAAGATACCGCTATTGCCGCCCTTTTACACGATGCCGTTGAAGATCAGGGTGGAATCCCCACAGCCGACTTGATAGAACAGAAATTCGGAGGCCGAATTCGTTCCATTGTTATGGAATGTACGGACAGTATTGTTCCCAAGGGAGAAAAAAAGAGGCCCTGGAAGGAACGTAAAATTCAATATATCGAACATTTAAATGTAGCCAGTCCGGAAGCAATGCTGATTTGTTCTTGTGACAAACTTGATAATTTATCGTCAACATTGCGTAATTATCGAACCGAAGGAATTCAATGTTTTGCGCGATTTACAGGAGGAAACGCCCCCAACGGTCCACAAAATGTATATGATAATTACCGATGGTATTATCGGTCCATTATCGATATTCTCGTTCAAAAAAATTCTCCGGTAGCCTGTGAACTGGAAGAAATATGGCAAACATTATTTGCCGATAAAAGTAATTAAAATACAATGACAATCAAACGGACACTTCTCGGACTAGGATCGAATCAAAACCATCCGGAATTACAACTTCAAATCGCCTGGCAACTTCTTCACGAGGTAAAGGGTCTTGAACCGTTATCCCGGAGTCGTATTTATCATACGGAACCCATTGGGGGCCCCATCGGTCAACCGATGTATTATAATGCCGTGGCTTTGATTCACTGTGAATTATCACCTAATGCGTTATTGAAGATACTTCAATCCATTGAAGAAAAACTCCACCGGCAACGAGAAGTACGTTGGGGACCTCGAACAATTGATCTCGATATTTTACTGATGGAAAACCTGGTTATTGAAACCAGCTCTTTAATTATTCCCCATCCCCGTTTAACCTGGCGTTCCTTTGTTCTGGAACCTGCGGCCGAGATTACCCCCGATATACTGGTTCCCCGATGGAATAAAACCATTCTCGAACTACGAAATCTTCATCGCCTAAACCTGATGCTGGCAGGATCTTCTCCCGCCTGGAATAACAGGAAATAAATTCATAAATAGAGTGGAACCTAGGGGCAAGTCTACTTTTTTTAATGATATTTCCCTTTATAAACGAATTATTCATAGAGAGATCTATCTACAAAAAAAGGAGGTTCCATGGGAAGTCAATTTTTAAATACAGTGAAATATGGTCTCCTGGCTGTTATTGCATTTCTTGGTCCGAAATTCATAACGGAATCGGGATATTATTTAAGTAATGTCGAAAAAGGGCTTGATTCAGGCCAAGGAACAAAAACAGAAAAGAAGATCGAGCCTCTCTCTATCGACCGAAGCAGAAACACGAAATATATGAATACAAAACCCCTTCCACCATCACAAGGATCAACGGTGACGGTTTCCTATCCGAAGGAAAACCTGCGGAAGACAAGTAATAGTGTTCCGTCCGGTGTTTCGAATAATCAAACAATGACAGTGGATCCATTGGTACAGGTATCCCTGGCAATGAAGGTAACACCCATGGAGGACATATTACGTTTTGATCGATCTCCCGGCTGGATAGTCGGGCATTGGAATCGTGTAGATACGGTTTCCTCGAAAACCCCCTGGCTAGGTTATCGCGTTATGGTTCTGACCGGAAATAATAATGACGACCTGGCTGGCGTCTTAACCTGGTATTTCGACCATCGTGAAATGAAACGAATAGAATTTTCCGGACAGACAGGCGATATCCGAAAGATATTGGCCTATCTGTCCAGACGTTTTGGCATGGTTTTGAATTCGGAATCGACGGCTTCCCATTATATTTACGAATCGTCATTACTTTCTCAAGGCAATTGGGATGGAAAAAAGAGCCGAATAAATATTTATCCGGCCAAAACATTTCTGGCCAATCGACAAAAGGAGTATTTTGATCTTGATTTTACACTGGAACGTCCGGAATGAAATATTAGATTAAAATAATTACACTATACAAATTCGGGCCGACGTTCTTTTAATTGTTGCTGAAGTCGACTGACAATACTACTGTGCATTTGACTGACACGACTTTCACTTAAATTCAGTGTCATGCCAACTTCTTTCA
The DNA here is from genome assembly GCA_964442735.1 of uncultured Planctomycetaceae bacterium. Taxonomy (GTDB): domain Bacteria; phylum Planctomycetota; class Planctomycetia; order Pirellulales; family Thermoguttaceae; genus JAUNBG01. Next base: position 2,295 of record CAYUAP010000086.1, read on the forward strand.
TTGTCATTTCTTCATAATAATAGAGTATAATAATAAGACGCTCGTTTCTCGTCAGACCTTTTGTGACCATCCGCATAATATCCGCCTTTTGAATTCGTCGTGAAGGATCTTCTCCACGCTGATCTTCGATCAGGTCGATTTCGGAGACCTCTTTTGATCCATTGGTCTCGTACCATTTTTTATTCAGACTGACCAGATTTATGGCATTGGCATCCGACTGAAGTCGTTCCATTTCTCCTTTAGTAACCCCAAGATGGTCCGCTAATTCTTCATCGGAAGGCTCCCGCCCCAATTCGTCGAAGAGTTTTTTATTGGCTTCCGATAGTTTTCTTGCTCGTGAACGTACAAGACGCGGAACCCAGTCCATACTGCGCAGTTCGTCCAACATGGCTCCACATATCCGTGGAACACAATAGGTCTCAAATTTAAATCCACGTGATGGATCAAAAGAATCGATCGCATCCATTAAACCAAAAATACCTGCCGATACTAAATCGTCTTTTTCCACTTCGTTTGGCAAACGAGCCCAAGTTCGTTCCGCTTGATACTGAACTACCGGTAAATACTTTTCTATTAACTGATTACGATAGTCCTGATTATCCCGATCTTGGACAAATTTTTCCCACAAGTCAGTGACGTCGGCTTCAAACGTAACTGATGCAACCATGAAATCCTCCCTGATTCACTCAAAAATCCATCCCTGAACAAGAAATAAATCGGTAATATAAATACGTACAGAATAATACTTCATCATAGTATCTCCCTTTTCTGGAAACAGAATCTCCCCATTTTTCGTATCTATTTACAAATTTACTCCTATCTTTTTATTTTTGATCTTCCTGATCAAATACTCCAACGTATTCGTTTTTTCCTGTAACACTGATTAATTCATGACAATCTTCTTTTCCTGTTATCTATACTCAAGACCGTTTTTAATTCCTTCTCTTCCAAACAGACGGATCGCCTGTTTGGAAAAGGCGAACAAGATGTTCGTACTCCATGGAAAAACAATATTCTAACGTCCTGTCGTATATTTCCGTTATTGATAAAGGATTGATGTTTGGTCGTCATAAACCCCTCTACAGTTATTATCGACAAAAAAGAAAGGATTGTTAAATCTCTGTTAGAAAATTTCCCAAAAAGTAATACAACCGTTACAAACGGAATGTAAATACTTTTAAATACTTCAGATCCATCCAATTTACAAGTTCTGAAAGATTATTTTCAATTATTTCCCTATCTTTACCTTGACCTTTTTTTTTATTGTTATAACATATACTTATTATTCGTTTTATTGAACCAAGAAGATTTCTATATCACTAATGCTAATTATATGCAAGTAGTGGATCTTCTGAAGCATGTTTTCCTGTGGAAGACAAAACCTTTATATCGAAAAAAAAATATGAGTATAGAAACGTTTCGGATATTTTGTGATGTAGTGCGATATCAGAGTTTTTCACAAGGCGCTACGGCCAATAAAGTCAGTCAATCAGCGGCGACGCAATCGATTCATCGATTGGAGAAGGAGATAGGCACGGAACTGATAGATCGGTCTAAAAGGCCATTTGTTCTAACGCCGGACGGAAAAATATGTTATGAATGTATGCGCGAGATTCTCGAAAATTATGATAATATGGTAATGAATATACGAGCACTTCATGACCAGGTAGGCGGTCTAATACGAGTTGCGGCCATTTATTCGGTCGGGTTACACGATATGAGCCGTTGTATGGGTAATTTTATGAAGACCTATCCGCAATCGAATATTCGTCTGGAGTTTCTTCCGCCCCATAAAGTCTATGATACGGTCCTTAAAGGAGAGGTCGATATTGGAATCGTCTCCTATCCACAAGGTTCACCGGATATCAATGTCATTCCCTTGCGTTCGGAAGATATGGTTCTTGTGGTTCCTGCCGGTCATCCATTAGCCTCAAAAAAGGAAATCGAATTATCGGAACTCCAGAATGTCGATTTTATTGGTTTTTCCCATGAACTACCGATTCGTAAAGAATTGGATAAAGCAATGCGTCAGAACGGTATCCATGTCAATATAAAAATGGAGTTCGATAATATCGAAACCATAAAACAGGCCATTTCTGTTGACTTGGGTGTTAGTATTCTTCCTGCCCCAACAGTCGCAATTGAAGTGACCGATGGACGTATGGTGGCTATTCCCCTGATTAATCCAAAAATGAGACGTCCTATCGGTATCATTCATCAACATCGTAAAACATTTACCTCTACAATGTTGATGTTTATCGATATGCTGAAGGATACCCTTTTAGGATAATGCGGTTTTACGCGAAAAAATTTTTTTATTTGGAATGAAAGTTATTCCCATTTTATCATCAACATATTGTCAAGCCATTTTCGTTTTGTTAGAATAGGTCATAATAACTCCAATTTGTAAATGATTTGATTTGAGACCACGGATAATACTGGGATTCATGGATGAACAGGTTTTCATGAATAAACAGGGATTCATGGATGGTCTTTCGGCAAACAACGTTTATTGATGGTAATGTATTTATCATATACTGCACGACGTTATAAATTCGGCATTTCCTGGGAGCGCGGACGTCTCGTCCGCATATTCCAAAACAGGCATCTCGCTTGTTTTGAAAAACAGACTTTTATAACGTCCTTGGGTATAGTATAATTTTAGGTTTACCATTGAAAAAAGCGGGTCTTTTTCGATAAACTGTTCCGTTCATTCGTGGTTTAAAAATATCTTGTTTACACGTTGGATAATAATATATTGGGTAATAATACGTTGGGGAATAATACGTTGGGGAAAATATTAAAAGGTTCGTTTCTGGTCCTTGGAGAACGCTAAAGTCTCCCTGAAACATACCTGGAATGAAAATTTATCCCTAAAATAAAGCCTATTGTTCATAGGCTGGTGGTAAAAACAGGAAAAATATCAACACAAAACAAGACAAAAAGAGGTCTGTTTTGTGAAAAAGATGGTTAAAACTTTACGTTTTCCGGAATTAGGCAAAACAGGCGATATACCTGTTTTGTGTAGATGCAGACGAGATATACGCGTTTCAGTCCTGTCTGTCAAAACAACAGATTTTATCACGTCCCCCTGTGAACAGTATAGGAAATAAAGCATTAACAGCAGGAAAAGGAAAAAAACGATGAAACGGTTCATGAAAACCATTTTGAGTCTTTTTATTTTTGGATGTTTGGCTTCAATGGTCATGGGACAAGACAAACCATCCCATACCCAAATTCCGGATGATCCGATCTACAAAAAGGGATATACAATTAAGCAGATAGATATTAGTCAGGACAAGTCGCGTCAGTTTGTCGTAGACAAGGAGAAGGGACAGTATTTAGGACATCCGACAACAGCATTACTCGCGGACAACAAGACGATTCTCTGTGTTTATCCCAAGGGTCATGGCGTTGGCGCAATAGTCTATAAAAAGAGTACAGACGGTGGAAAAACATGGTCGGATCGTCTTCCGACCCCTAAAAGTTGGGAAACAAGTAAAATGGCCCCCATTATCTGCCGCTTGATAACTCCGGAAGGAAAAGATCAATTGATTCTCTTTTCCGGAACACATGATATTTCACCATTTACACCGGTTCGCACTTCGCGGTCGATTGATAATGGTCAAACCTGGACGGAACTTGCTCCGATCGGACGTTGGGGGGGAGTTATGGCCATGACCGATATTTTTCCCGTTGACGGAAAAGCCGGTCATTATATGGCGACATTCCATGATTACGGCGCCTTCCTGGAAGGTGAAAAGGGATGGAAAGAACGACAGGAGCAGATGAAGAAGGATCATCCCAAGGGAATTGCCTGGGGACAGCTTTTTTATTGCCGTCTGTTTACGACTTTTACCAATGATGGCGGTCTGACCTGGTCGGATCCAAAGGTAATTATCGAGACGGATGACTATCTTCCTATTGAATTGGGGTTTGTGCGTTCTCCCGATGGAAAACAGATTGCCGGACTCATTCGCGATATGTCCTATCGATATAATTCCCAGATTATTTTCTCCAACGACGAAGGAAGAACCTGGACCGAACCACGTCCACTTCCAGCAGCTCTGTGCGGCGACCGACACGTTATTCGTCAGACAAAAGACGGTCGTTTATTCATTTCTTTTCGTAATCATACTCCGGACTGGATGCCGAAGACCCCCTCCGAAGGTGATTGGGTCGCCTGGGTCGGAACATACGAGGATCTTGTTCAAGGAAAAGAAGGACAATATCGTATTCGAATTATGGACAATACAAAAGGCGGTGACTGCGGTTATGCCGGAGTCGTTGTACTGCCGGACGATACCATTGTTACAACGACCTATGGTCATTGGGATAAAGGAGAACCCCCCTATATTATGACTGTTCGTCTTAAACTTGAAGAAATGGACAAACTTCTTGAAAAACAAAAATAGTATGTATGTCAGTTGTTATGATCAATGTTTTAACTCTTAATTTGTTCTTTAATGATATTATACTGAATTTATATAAACAATGTCGTATTTTTTTTATGATTCCCCTTCTTTTATACATTGTTTCTATTCATTTGGCAAATGGTCAGGAAGAGTCGATACCGTTGCTTCCGAAGTCAACTTCGGAACAAATGTCTATTGTTCGGACCAATACATATTCGCAGGGAATAACGCTCTACGAATTTTCAAATGGTCTAACATTATTTATTCGGAGAGATACACTTTCATCGATGGGGACAGTACGTGTTTTGATTCGGAATACGGGTCTTTTGAATGAAAGCCTCCATGCGGGAACAGGAATCAGTCATTTATTGGAACAAATGATTCTAGAAGGAAGTACACAAACCCGAACGCAGAAGGAGATTGTGAATGCCTTAAACAAAATGGGGGGAATAGAAGAATCGAAAACCGACCTGGAATTTACCGGGTACTCCGTAGTTTGTCCTTCAAAATCCCTTTTGTATGCGTTGGAGTTATTGACGGATCAACTCCTTAAAATTGATATAGACCAAAAAACTTTCAATACAATAAAATCTAAAATCAAGAATAAAATATCAGTTTCGTATCGGGATAGTACTTCTTTAGGACGTTTTCTCTTGATGCAAACCTGTTATCTGAAACATCCGATCCGACTTCCAGTAGAAGGATACACCGATCTTCTCGATAGATTGAAATACGAGGATCTATTGGAATTTTACGAGTCGCGATATACACCGAATCAGATGGTAATAATGGTGACCGGGGATGTCAATACATCCCAAATACTTCAGGATATTTCCAAACATTTCGAGGGAATGGCCCGGAAAAAGGAGCCGGAAATACCATTATCCTTCGAACCGACACAGATTGCCGCACGAAGTGCCTGTCGCGAATGGAACGGAAAAACATATGAACTCTTTATGGCCTGGCCAACCGTTGTCTATTCGGACAAGGATAAATACGCTCTTGATCTTTTGGCAAAAATAATGACCGGAGGTGAAGCCGCCCGACTAAATCGTCTGTTACAGAATAAACAGCGTCTTTTTCTTTCTATCGATACATTCACCATAAATCCGTCTTCCGTCCCGGGCCTTTTCGGATTTAGAGCGACTGTTCTGGAGGATAAAGTAATGCCTTTTCGCGTGGCTTTATTAGAGCAGATTAAGAATCTGGCGGAGACTGAACTAACAAATATCGAATTATACCGGGCCAAAAAACACTGTATGACCGAATTCATTTTTGAACGACAAAAAATACAAAATACTGCGGATCAAATATTACGGCGTTATCTGTTAACCGGAGATCCAAACTTCGATTTCACCTATCTGAATAAAATCAATAGCGTTACCGTTGCGGATATTCAAGAAATCGTTAAAAAATATTTTCGACCGGAAACGTTAAATGAAGTCCTAATCTGTCCGAAAGGAAAACTTCCTCAATCCATTTCATTATCACAAAATAATACCAATCTTCAACCGGCCATCAATGTCCATACATTACCATCAAACAAATTACACTATTTGATAAAATATGTGCCCGAGGCCGATTTTGTCAATATTCAAATTATTTTTTTAGCCGGAACATTGTATGATACGGCGCAAAATAACGGACGAAGCGCCCTATTGGCAAAAATGTTCAAACAGGGAAGTACCGAATTGAATCGAGATGCAATAGCCACGGGATTCGATACAATTGGCGGTCAATGGAAAATAAAATCGGGGCGCAACTGTATTATTTTTTCGGCAACGGTCCTTCGTGACGATTTTCCTTCAGCACTCCATCTGCTGTCAGAAATGCTGCTTCGACCGGCGTTTACTCCGGAGAGTTTCAGTTTGGTTCAACGGGAACAACTGGACGATATCATAAATTATAAAAGCTATACCGCAAACGAGGTCTTCAATCGTTTTCTTGAAAATGTTCCGGAACGGAGTACCATTCATTTCCCGTTGGAAGGAACGGAAGAATCCATTAAAAAATTAACCAATGAAGATATTATTGGTTTTTATCATGAACACTTGAACGCACGTAACCTTGTCGTTAGTATTTTCGGTGGAGTGGATATTTCAAAAGCATCAGAATTACTGGAAAAAACATTTTCTGTAGTACCCCCGGGAAATAAAGATCAAGATAATCCATTTGACCAGTCGGTCAATATATTGGAGTCAGTCGAGCATCACTATCAAACGGACAAAGAGACTGCGGCGGGAATAAAGGCGTGGCCGACCGTCGATATTATTACCGACAAAAAAGAATATGCGGCCATGTTGATCATACAAACACTTTTAGGAGGCTATCGAAAGCCGGGAGGCATTCTGAAGGAGCTCCTGCTGGACCAGAATCTCGTCTGGCAAATGAAGACAGAACAGATGAAAACTCCCATGCCCGGTTATTTATATGTCAGTTTCGAGGCACCGGAAGAAAATCTAAAAAAAGCTTTTCTACAGATTGACCGTGGTATGGAATTGATCATTAACGGTACAATATCCAATGAAGACTTTCTTCGTGCTAAAGAGGAACTTCTGGCCGGTTTACAGTTTCAAATGCAGACCCTGGAAGATGAAGCGAGTCAGACCGGCCTGGAAGTACTCTTCGGCCTGAATGTTAATTATCGGTCCGAGTTATATAATCAAATACGCAGTTTAACAAAAGAAACTGTTTTCGCCATTGCGCGTAAATATATAGGTCATCATATTATCGTCTCGGTTTCTCCCCATGGCCTTAATAACCTGTAATATCAATAACCTGTAATATCAATAACCTGTAATATTAATAACCTGTAATATTAATAAAGAGTCCTGGCCCGTTAAAATAATTGAGGGGCGTTGTTTTTCATTATCTTTTACTATATAATGGGAGGCTCCCACTATGTAAACGTGGGAGGTTATATTAAAAGTAACCTTCCTGTTTAACCTCTGTAGCAAATACAAATGGAATAGAATTATGAAAAAATTACTCCTTTTATCCCTGCTTTGTTTTTTTACATTTCCCCTGACATTATTTGGTCAACCTAAAAAAGAGGTTCCACCCCAGGCCCCAAAAACATTTGAGGAACGTCTATTTCAAGATTGGCTGGTCAAGGATTCAATGGGACAGGTAAAACAATATTTTGTCTCCGACAAAAATGCCGATCTTGAAGTTCAATTGATTAATCGTGTTTTAGAGTCCGTAACTTCGAAGGAGAATGCCACACTCAAAAAAGATCTGGCAACACTTGTAGCGGCCAAAAAACCGGCGGTGGACCCGCAATGGCGCCAGCTCTATCAAAAAGCGTGTCAGGCCCGACGCCTGGAACGATTGGCTTTAATCTCCGATTTTTCACCGTCCTGGATCTATACGAAACACTATGTTATCGGCGCAAGTCATTATGCCTATACCGAAGATGTCTCCGACGAAATGTATAAAGACTTTAGTCGGGACCGACGTGACGGTGGACAACTCTGTAAAATGACCATTCAACCGAACGGTCAAATAAAAAATGAAGTTCTGTACGAAACCCGGGAAGGAACAATTCGTGATCCCGATGTCTCCTGGGATGGAGATAAAATTCTGTTTTCAATGCGGCGCCATTTTACCAAGGATGACTTTCATCTGTATGAATATGAAGTCAAAACGAAAAAACTTCGACAATTGACCTTTGGTCTGGGTTTTGCCGATATTGAGCCGGTTTATCTTCCGAATGGAGATATCCTCTTTACCTCGACCCGTTGTGTTCAAATTACCGATTGCTGGTGGACGGAAGTCTCCAATTTCTATACAATCGACTCCGAAGGACGGGGAATGCGCCGCGTTTCCTTCGATCAGGTAACGGTAAACTATCCAAAAGTACTCAACGATGGACGTGTGATCTATACCCGTTGGGATTATAACGACCGCGGACAGATCTATCCACAACCTATGTTTGTTATGAATAGCGACGCAACGGGACAAACGGAGTATTATGGAAATAATTCCTATTTTCCAACGACGATTATGCATGGCAGACCGATTCCAGATTCCAATAAAGTCATTGCGATTGCGGCGGGGCATCATACCTATCAGCACGGTAAACTACTGTTGATCGATCGCAGTAAAGGGAATCAGGAAAATCAAGGCTGTTCATTAATCGCACCAGTCCAGGAGACTCCGGCGGTTCACGTCGATACGTTCGGACAATCGGGCGAACTGTTTCAATACCCCTATGCGCTGGACGAATCAAACTATTTGGTAACCTATCTTCCGGAAGGACGCTGGAATGGAATTTATCCGATTCCCTTTGGGATCTACTATATGGATATTGATGGCAATCGGGAACTCCTTGTTTACGATTCAACAATTAGCTGTAACCAACAGGTTCCTCTAAAACAACGGGAAAAACCGGCCATTCGTGCATCACAGGTCGATTGGTCGAAAAATACAGGAGAATACTATGTTCATAACATCTATGAAGGGCCCGGTCTGAATGGTATAGAAAAAGGAACAATCAAGGCACTTCGTGTAGTAAACATAGGTTTTCGGGTAGCCGGCATACGTAAAAACGGTAATAGTGGTCCGGCGGGAGGCGCAATGAGTGCAACACCCGTTTCCATTAGTAACGGGGCCTGGGATACTAAACATGTTCTCGGGACTGTTCCCATTGAGGAAGACGGATCGGCCTATTTTCGAATACCTGCGCATACCCCGGTCTATTTTCAACTCCTGGATGCCAATAACAATGTTGTTCAGACAATGCGAAGCTGGTCAACACTTCAGCCCGGAGAATTATTCGCCTGTGTCGGCTGCCATGAACCAAAAGAAAATACAATGACCAATCTGGGTCAACTCTCCTCTCAAGCACTGCGTAAACCACCTGTTGTACTTCGTAACGGTCCTTTTCCAGAAGGTATCTATCAGAGTGGCTTCAGTTACAAACGTGAAATTCAACCGATTCTGGACGAACACTGTATTCAATGTCATGTCGGTGGAAAAAAAAGCGATGGAACTCCCGCTCCCTTTAGTCTGCTTGGAAACGATCATACTGTGACTGCGGATGATATAAAAGATCCTAATGCATTTAAGGATATTAGCAGGGTCTTTACCCAGTCCTATCTCAATCTGACCCAGTATGGTAATCACCAAAACAAATATATCAATTGGCTTGGAATTCAGGAAGGACCTTCCCTGATTCCCCCCTATTTTGCCGGAGCGGCCTTGAGTCCCATGATAAAAATGCTTCGGTCCGGCGGCGATGCGAATCATAAAGAGGTACATCTCCCCGAAAAAGATTTACAAAAAATTGCACTCTGGATCGACCTGCTCGTCCCCTATTGCGGCGATTATTGTGAATCCCAGGATTGGAATCCCAACGAAAAAGCCATCTACGCCTATTATGATATGAAACAAAAGGAAATGAATCGGATTCTGGAAGCCAATCAAAAGCGAATGGAAAAAGGTAAAATGGAAAACCGTTTGCCCATTCTGAATGAATTGGAACAGTTTACAGCAGGTGGTCCGGAAGCGAAGGAAAAATTTATTGCGGAACATGGCAAACAAGTATTTCCTGTTTATGGCCAAAAAAGCGGAAATGATAATATCTATCGTAATTTGGCCGTAAATCCGAATGATCAACAAGGAAAACTGACAGGATATCCCCATGCAATTGCCAATAGTGAACTGCGCTATCTCAATTGTAATGCGGCAAAAAATGCGATAGATGGTAAATCCGACACGTCCGATTCCGGAAGGAAGGAACCCGTACCTGTCTGGCGCCCTGACCTCAGAACCGATCTGTCCTTTAAAATCGAGTTCGGCCATGTTGTGGAAACGGACCGCGTTGTTCTCGTCCTCAATGCCGATTCGAAAAATGAATGGCGATGGAAAGACGCTGTTCTAATCTTCTCCGATGGCTCAAAAGAAAAAATTACCTTTAAACCAACGTCTCAACCACAAACTTTTTCGTTTGCAAAACGAAAAACGTCAAACGTTTGTTTGACCGAATTGAGATATTTCTCTTTTCCCATAGCCGCCACTAGTGATAATACCATTCGACCGGCTCTTGTTGAAATTGAAGTTTGGGGAACTTCGGTTGAGAAGTAATAGTACAGAAAATAGTAACCATTCACGAACGATTTTGGAACCACGCATATCACAGATAAACAGAGATAGTCTGCCGTAAAATACAATATTTTACAATAACAAACTACACCTTTTTATCTATGATAATAAATAAATTTTACATAAAAAAGTTTGTTTGTCAAAAAACTATCCGTGAAAATCAGTGTTATCCGTGATTTCACTTTATATTCGAGGTTCACTTTATATTCGAGGTTCACTTTATATTCGAGGTTCACTTTATATTCGAGGTTCACATTATATTCGAGGTTCACTTTATATTCGAGGTTCACTTTATATTCGTGATTTCACTTTATATCCGAGGTTCAACTTTATATTCGTGAACGGCTACGGAAAATATATTCCTTGTAAAAATAATGTTCTGTTATTAACGCAAAAAGGGCGGATCATGTCCGCCCTTTCATCCTTTAAATTGTACCCAATGTCTTTATACTCAAGGTCGTTATAAAAGTCTATTATAAAAAACAGGCGAGACACCTGTTTAGGAGTATACGGACGAGACGTCCGTTCTCCCAGGAAATACCGAATTTATAACGTCCTAAAGTATATATAATAAATTGACGTCTTCCCAAACATGGGGAACAATGGAGTCTGTCCGTTGAAACTGCCAGATATATAGAAACTACCAGATATATTTGAACCCGGCGTTTCCGCTAATAAAGGAGACGTAATCGTTTATCTGATAATCGGCACCACCAAAGAGCTGGAATCGATCATTACACTTCATCTGTCCCCCTAAACCACACAGGAACCAATCGCGTCCCAGTCCGGAACCAATGACTTGATAGGGAGTCATACCATTCTGAAGAACAGTAACCTGTGAAGATGCTTCAGCATGATCATCCAGAAGTTCGTGTAACCAGCTTGTATGCAGGTAAACATTGGTTTCACGATTGAGGAAACAGGTATTAAATTGGACCCTGTTCCCTAAAATCGTTTGTAAACTGTCGTAATTGAAACTGTCTCGTGTTAAAGTAGCGGCCTGGAACTGTGCGTTTTCTTCGGAATAACCATCTTCATTGAAGTGTGAATACTGGAGTCCGAAATACGGCTGCAGATCCATTCGATTCAGTTTGAATGTATATCCGCGTTCCAGATAAAGACTCCCGTTCCATCCATTATGGTCATTTGCAAAATCATAGGTGTATGGCAGATTGGCAAATCGGTGTCCTTCATAGGAAGAAAGACCGATATTACCGTAGATCATACCATATCCGAACCGATCTTCCCAACGAAGATATCCGCCGAAAATATGTTCATCCAGTTTTACATTATCCAAAATGGTATCACCATCCAAATTGGAATGGGAATAGCTGTAGAAGATTCCGGCCTTGGCCGAATCATTACCGCCATCCAAACCGAAGACTCCCTCCAACATATCATAATTAAAATCGTTTCGCGCATTGGCCATGGAACTGGAACCGGACATTCCGAAGACATTCATCCAACCGGAAACACCTGATTCTTCAGACGCCATTTGACCACGATAATTACCGACACTATTACTATTCCGCTTGGGAATGGCATTCTGCGTAACCGTCTGACGCAACATGTTCCGCATTAAAACCTGGGCATTAACGGCAGTTAATTGGAATTCACCAGACATTTCTTCCTGTATCGAGTGATTCGATTCTATTTGATTTTCCACCAAATTGAAGAACTGGATCCAATCAGTTCCATATTTCTCCGCCGCCTGATTCATATAATTACCGAAGGAAACGGCATTGAGTGAACTCGCGTTATCCCTGTAATCAAGTCGTCCGAAAACAAGGTCGAGTCCATTGTCCCGTTCAACCGCTCTCAAACGGTATCCTTGAACATTATCGGTTAAAATCAGATTCGAGTAATTGCCGTTGACCGATCCGTTTTCCGTTTGGAAGGCTTGCAGGGTCGTTCCTGTTGTAATCTCCGATTTATAATTATCGGCGACAGTAACATTCATGGTACCTCCGCGGAACTCCATATTCCCGTCCGTCGTTTTATATTGGGTATATTCGTTCGCATTCTTCATATACAACTCGACCAAACCACCAGAATAAATGGCAAATGCCGTTTTATTAGCAGATGTATTGAGTATGATACTATCCGAAGTTACGAAATTGACATTTCCCATAATAGCCAGACTTCCCATACTGTTTGTCAAGCCGGTCAAATTCGCTCCGGAATAGACAACAACGTCTGATTGGGCCAATTGTCCATTTGCGGTCGTTCCATTCCCCAACTGCAATGTTCCTTCTTTTATCGCGGTCGTTCCGGTAATCAGGGAAGTGTCGGCACCATTTAATATCAGTGTCCCGGAACCCATTTTATTCAAATTACCATTTCCGACGAAATCACCCGTATAGGTTAATTTATCGAGTTGAGAGGTAAATATAATGGAAGGAACACTATCTGCCGACGTATTGTCAAACTTGATTGTATTGTCAAGAATAACTTCCTTTTTCGCCCCATAGACATTGATTCCTCCTCCATCATCGACAACAGTAATATTTTCATTGCCCCAAATGGACCCAAACGGAACGGTTTTATCACCCGTTGCCATTCCGGAGTAATCAAGACTCAATGTAGCGTTTTCCAAGGTCAGATCACCACGCGTCCCGGCTTCCGCAACATTATTGCCAACTACCTTGAGAACACTGTTCTTAACGTTGGTCGCTCCTGTATATCCCTTGGCCGCATTTTCTTTCAGAAGAAGCATACCGCCATTGACTATTTCAAGTGTTCCCGGGGAGGCTGACTGCTGAAGTAATTCATTGACGGTCAAGGTCTTGCCCGAGACTATCGATAATTGATTATTATCGCTTAACTGAAGGTGCCCAATCCCCTGGTTCACTGTCGCCGATAATTTAGCATTCGAACCAAGCATGATCGTACCTTCGGCATTACCGGCCGCATTCGATGAATTCAAAACAAGCATTGAATTGTCCGACGTTTGAACGGTTCCACTCCAGAGCCCATTGGCACCACTTAATGTCCATTCATTATTGAGAGACGCTGGCTCTTCCAAAATCAATGTTCCGTTTCCGGAAAGATTGGAAACAATATCGAGTGTCACATTATTTCCTAGAAGATTTAAACTCGATCCTTCATTAATCAACAGACCCGATCCTTTAACGGAGGTGTCCAGTATGCCATGGCTAATATTACCATCGACACCAAATGTTCCACCACTCTTGATATTAATGGCAACGTTCGACAGGGTGTTATCTTCTGCTGTCAGTGTTCCGGCTTTAATATTAATTGTACCGACATCACTTCCTGTGGCAAGAGACAGAGTCGTATTGCCCGTTCCGATTTTTCCAATCGTGATTTTATCTTCCGAAGGAGTCAGTGAACTGGCAATAACCCCTTTATAATAATGATTATTTTCGTCTCCAATCTGCAAATTTTTACTTCCGACAATCAGGGACGCATTTCCCGTATCTTTATTGGAAGATAAACCAGTCAGATTTACGGTACCTGTCGTGGAACCTGCCGCATTGGAAATGTCCAATACACCATTGGTAATCTTCGTTTCTCCTGTGTAATTGAAAGTTCCAGACAGATCCAGTATATCATTCGAGTCGGCCATATTTATATTAATACCGCCATTTCCGGTAAAGGTTCCGTAATAATTCAAATTCTGGCCTCTTTGTCCGTTTTCAAGGGTTAATAAACCACCATCCAACGAAAAATCATTCTTGAGAAAGACCTCCGATTCAGTACTTGCAATTCGGAATGTATTGCCATCTGCCGTATTGGTGACCGTAGCCGACCCCAAACCGCTATAGAACAAATCTCCTATTCGCGTAGAATCGACCAGAAGAGTACCGCGCTTAATTATAACATTGGAAAAACTGTTTTCTATATTGGAGGAATAGGTTCCGGTCGGTAAAATACCCGTATTCGATAAACGCAGTATTTGCGATGCGGAATTCATATCGACCTGGATTTTTCCGGTTGAAGTACTATTGGCGACAATACGCCCCGCCAAATTGATTTCGACGTCTGACGCAGCATCTTCCGACGTTCCTATACGCATGGCTCCGACATTACCGTTCAGAATAATATTATTAGAAACTGTTGCGGAATTGTCAAAAGCCAATGCTTTACCGATATCGGTAATATCGGAACGTGAATAGGTTATATTGCCGATTCCCAACGCACTGCCATCCATGGCGCGTATTGTTCCACCGTCAATATTAATAGCAAAATCGGATGAACTGTTATTTCCCGTTAAATAGAGAGTTCCAGTTCCCTTTTTCTCCAACGTTCCACCAGTACCATCTTGCCCGTTCGACAGGATGGAACCTGCATACTCCTTTATTTCATTTTCGACACCACCTGCCAGGATTGTCAGTTTTTTTCCACCTAAATCAACAGATGCTTCCGCACTTCCCTGAAGGTCCAGAACACTCTGATCGGTCGTTAATTGAACGGCACTGTCTCCATTAACAATCAATCGGGAATACTGACTGAGAGCGGAGGAGGCATTTGCGGTCAAAAGACCATTATTCACAATGGTATCTCCGGTATAACTCGAAGAAGCGTTTAACGCCAGTGTTCCTTCACCTTCCTTGATGATACCCCCTTCACGAAGGCTTGTCGTACCATATCCACCGATACTGTTGTTTACTGAAAGAGTGGCATCCGTACCAACTTCAATAGTAACATCATCCTTTAAGAACATACCGGAACCAATAGCGGTTCCGGCTGTTGCTGTTCCTGTCGCTCCAGTTGCTGCCACAATTCCGGCAGCTCCACCAATCGCTAAATTATTGGCAATCGTTGAATCGGTCGAATATATGAAATGAACATTTGCGTCTTGCTCGACATAGAGAGCGCCGCCCAATCCGGCGCCGCCCCCTCCGGTTCCTCCTCCGGTCGTATCGGAAAAATTGGTACTGGTTTCCGTAGCTTGATAACCACCGTTACCGCCACCGAACCCACCAACACCAGCAGTAACTGTACTGGATCCGCCTGCACCTCCTGCGCCAAATCCACCAGAACCACTTGTAACCGTCCCGGCTCCACCGCCGCCACCGACTCCACCATCTCCTCCGACATAAACGGAACCGGCTCCACCACCGCCATAGCCACCGTCTCCGCCGACTATACCGGTAATACCATCTTCATAATGGGCCGATTGATTACGGGTATCAGTTGCCGTATAGACATATCCACCGCCGACACCCGCTGTCTGGGTCGTCGCTGCCGCATTACTATTCGGACCGATACTGCCGCCACTTCCCGCATTTCCATTCGGATTTGCTAGCGAATCACCAACAGAACCTCCGCCTCCATTGCCGTCAACACCTCCACCGCCTCCATAGGTATTGCTCTGATAGAGAACATTACCTCCGTTACCTCCTGCGGCTGCATTTCCGGTTAGGGTGACATCCTTTAACGTAATATCACCACTCTTGGCGTAAATGGCGCCTCCTGCTCCCATTCCACCACCACCTCCAATGGCTCCGGATCCTCCGTTTCCACCCTTCGCAACACAGGAAGTAAATGATGTCCCATCTACTGAAACTGAACTGTCTCCAGAATCGATAATCAATCCCCGACATGTTCCTCCTCCATTGATGGTACCTCCGACAATCTGAAGGGAATTTTCACCATTCCCCTGGATTATTGGTAAATCCTCTGTCAACGTGATAGTACCACTGAGCTTTAATACCAATGATTCGCCCGTTGAATTAAAACGTGCTATCGCACTACTCAAATCACCCGCACTGCTAATTGCAATTTCCGCAGATAGAGCGAACGAATTCGCTGCACCTGAAAGTAGCAAAATTGCCGTCCAGGTCAAAAGACTTTGGCGGAATCGTTTCATCACACTTCACTCCATAGGTTCGATTATGTTTGCGTCGCTTGTTCTTTCATTATCATCCTTGATCAAAAAAGAACGGGCGTCCTATTAGTCATTCAATTCGAATATACGTTCTGTTCACTTCTCCCGACATTCTCTTAATAAAAGAAAAATCAGGCTTAATCATTTTTATCGGCAATTTAAACCGGTAAACTCTTCTCTATTTTAAAATTTCCAGTAAAATGTTCCGATTATAGGAGAAAATTATAGGAGATAATAAATGAAAACCAGTCAGGAGGAAATGATACGTCAACTCCATCGAAGTCCTTGGAAGATGGTTCTGGCCGTAACAGGAGGTGGATCTCGAATTATACCTGCCCTTCTCTCCGTACCAGGAGGTTCACAAACACTTCTGGAAGCGGTTGTTCCCTATGCCAATATGTCTGTTGATCTGTTTCTGCACTATAAACCGGAACAATATTGTTCCGAATATACGGCACGTCTGCTCGCTATGGCCGCGTTTCAACGTGCCGTTGTTCTTGACTCGGGTTCTATCGATCACCTTCTCGGTATTGGTGTAACGGCGTCTCTGGTTTCCGATCAACCCAAAAAAGGGGACCATCGAATTCATATTGCCATTCAATCACAACAACATACCGCTGTATTTTCCTTAATTTTGAAAAAAGGGGCACGAAATCGATCTGAAGAAGAGTTATTCGCGAGTGAATTAATTCTTAATATAATAATGTTTTCCATAAATTCCATGGAAAGCATCTCCAAAAAGTTGAAAAATCTGAATTATTCTGAAGAAAACATAGTAATTTCTCCTTGTTCCTATTCCATGCCAATATTTCCCGAGGAAATTTTGAATACGAAATCTTGTTTCGTTTCCCCGGAATGGAGTGCCCTGTTTTTTTCTTCGGAAGAGTCTGTCAATGCCATTTGCCTTGATAATGGGAAGGAAATTGTTTTTCGTTCTCTTCATGTTGACGGTAAAGCCCTTGATGATAAAACCAACGTCTCCGGTAATCACCTGATTTTTCCCGGATCTTTTCGACCAATTCATGAAGGCCATCTCAAAATGATAACTATTGCGGAAGAAGTATCAGGACAACCCGTCGATCTTGAAATTTCCGTTAGAAATGTCGATAAACCGCCACTTGACTTCATCGAAACTGTAACACGTTTCAATTGTATTCAACGGACCGTTCCCAACCATTCTGTTTGGTTCACTCGATTCCCTCTTTTTGTCGATAAAAGTGCTTTTTTTAAAAATAGAACATTTATGATGGGAACGGATACATTGATCAGATTGGGGAATCCCGTTTATCATGGTGGAACAGAGGAATCGCATCAACGGATTATCAAAAAAATAGTTGATCAAGGGACCCATTTCCTTCTTTTTATCCGTAAAAAAGAGGGAAATATCGAACATTTGGACGCTCTTCCCATTCGTGAAGAATTGAAAAAACTCTGTCAGGAAATACCGTCCGAAAAATTTTTAGAAGATATCTCCTCAACCGAACTACGGTACCGGGGCATGAACAAATATAGTATAAACAAATAGGGCATAAACAAATATATACTGTACGACGTTATAAATTCGGCATTTCCTGGGAGCGCGGACGCCATGCCTGACGGC
>CAYUAP010000087.1:0-20079 GCA_964442735.1 uncultured Planctomycetaceae bacterium
TGTAAAATATTGTATTTTACGACAGACTATCTGTGTTTATCCTTGATATTCGTGGTTCCAAAATCGTTCGTGAATGGTTACAATTGAAGTTTTGTTATTTAAAATCTGTTTATATAATAAATTTAATTGATTCACAAATAAACAACCTATAGTTGTTTATAGCTATTTATGGTTTAAGAATGTATCTTGTTTCCACCTTAAATATCCAATAAAAAATCAGGTTTTCTCAAGGTAACACCAATGACTCCCCGTCTGTAACTCGTTATTGACTCTATTCCGATGATTGGGAATATAGAACATTGTATATCAATCAACAACGGTTAATCAACAACGGTTAATCAATAACGGTTAATCAATAACTGTTAATCAATAACTGTTAATCAATAACTGTTAATCAGCAACTGTTATTTTTCCATATTGGTCATTTTACTTTTAGTACAATTGGGCATGGTATAACCGTGTGTACATCCCTGATTAAAAATCAGTTCTTTAGGGCAGTTCAGGTTATTGTACAAAACGACCTGTCCCGAGGGCGGACAAACATAATCACCGAGGCCGGCGGTCAGATACATTTTACCTTTAAAGCGTTTCGCATGATTACACGGATCATAGTAACCGAGTGCCTCGTTCCAGGCAGGACGCCAGCCGGGAAGTCGTTTCATCTTCGTTGCTCCTGACAGATCGAGACACCAGGCAACGGCAGCATGGCATTCCGTAACGTCCGGATCGAGTCCGGCGGCGTTAATACACTGGAATCCACCCTGACTGCCACCGGTCACGAGAAGTGTCTTGTGATCCCATTCCGGAAGACTCTTGACATACTCCAGTGCACGAAGCATACGAAGCATCATTCCGTTAAAATATGTCTTTTCCGGGCTTTGATTTTCCTTGTCATTAAAACCATAACCACGAAGAGTTGTGTTTCCCAGTTTTTCATAATAGGAGGCGGCCTGACCATTCAAAAAACCATGGGCATTAACATCAAAGGCAATGGCGTTTTTCGCCTGATTTACCGGTTTATTCGAACCTGAAAAACCATAACCATGGAACGAGACTGTTGCGGGGAGTGTCCCTGCCTTTGCTCCTTCCGGTTTACATAGATAACCTGAAACCGGAACACCGACACAATCGATCTTCACGTCATAACATTCGATCCCTTTAACACCGGAGTCCACCTTCTGCAGTTTAACCTTCATGGGAATTTTATTGAGACGATCCTTCTGTCTCACCCAAAAAGCGTCGAAATCGTCCGGTTCCTGCGCTCCTTTAATCTGATCGAGCAATACTCCGGCTCCTCCGTAGAATTCAACGTTTTTGCAGAATGGGGGTACAGGAACCCGTTGATATACTTTACCGGTTTCATCGATTGCCTGGGCAAGAAGATAAACAAATCCTGGGGTCTTGATACTTGTTGTAATCTCGATCGGTTTCTCGCCAAGTGAAACCGCGTCTCCAGACTCTTTTTTACCGTCGTCGCCGGTTCGTGTCCAATGTATTTTTATTCCTTCGACCGGTTTACCATTATCAAGAACGCGAAGATAAAACTTGATAGGTTCCCCTGGTTTATAGGAAATCGGATCTTTATCGGTCCAACCGAAAAAACTGAACGATTGCGCCGCTAATACCACTGTTGTCAATATCAACCACAAACAAACAGCCAGCACACTTTTTTTTAACATGATAATCCTTTCTTGGATGATAAAACAGGAGCGTAACATTTACTCCGGAAATTTTTAGAGATTTTCGAACGATTTCATATCCATTCTCAAGTATAAAAAATGGTATGCAACCACTTCAATCTACAGAACCGATTGTATCGTATTAAAAAACTGTTGTCAATTGTTTTAGAATAAAAATTTAAGAGAATAGAATCCTAGTATTAAGAGAGCTAAAAATATAAAGGTTAGTAACCCAAAATATTTATCAATCCACTGTTTAATTGTCGGTCCGAAGAAAAAGAATAACGTTCCAACGATAAAGAAACGAGAACTTCGCCCGATTAAGGACGCACAAATAACCACAAGCAACGGCATATTAACCAATCCGGAAGTAATCGTAAACGCTTTAAAAGGAAGTGGAGTAAAAGCGGCCGCAAACAGGGCCAAAAAGCCCCATTCGTCAAAAAAGGCGGATACCTTCCCCATATTTTCTTCAGAAATGAGAGACGGGACAAAATAGGGCCCCAAAACATCCCAGAGAGCAAGTCCGATATACCAACCTAAAACGGCCCCGGCAACAGACGCTAAAGAACTGACCAACGCATAATAAAACGAACGTTTGGGACGTTCCATTGACAACGCAATCTGAAGGACATCCGGGGGGATCGGGAAAAAGGAACTTTCCGCAAACGAAATTCCCGCTAACGCCACTGTACCAAATCGACTGTGTGCCCAGGATAATACCCAGTTATAAAGCCATTGAAGTGAATTCTTCGCAATACATAGAAAAAAAATAATTGGAAAAAATAACCATTTTATCCATTGTAAAAATGACTTTTTTTGAGGGATATTTTTTTCGTTGGCCATCGATTGTTCCTTTAGTCTTGTTTTGTAAATTGGGGAGGAGCGGCCGCTAGAATATCGTCCCCGGCCAAGTCTTCGAATTTCACAAAATTTTTGTGGAAGAGACCGGCTAATTTTAACGCTGTTTTGTGATATTCCTCTTTATTGGTCCAGACATTGGAAGGGATTAACACTTCGTCGGGAACACCAAGACACTTCGTCGGTATTGTCAGTCCAAAAATCGGATCGACAACAGACGGAGCCGTCGTCAGAATACCACTATGGATTCCATCGACAATTGACCGTGTATGTTTAATGGAAAGACGTTTCCCAACACCATAACTACCTCCACACCATCCGGTATTAACCAACCAGGCCTTGGAACCATATTTTTTCATATTTCGCGCAAGAAGTTCGGCATATTTTGCGGGATGCCAAACCAAAAACGCGGCACCAAAACAGGCGGAAAAAGTTGCTTCCGGCTCGACCACTCCCACTTCCGTTCCGGCCACTTTCGCGGTATAACCGCTCATAAAATGATACATTGCCTGCTCTGGAGACAGAGAACAGACCGGTGGTAAAACGCCAAACGCATCACAGGTCAATAAAATAATATTTTTAGGATGATTGCCAATACAGGGCTGTTTAATATTCTGAATATATTCGATCGGGTAGGATGCACGTGTATTCTCTGTTAAAGAAGAATCAGCGAAATCGACTAAACGACTCTTGTCATCATAGACCGTATTTTCCAGAACGGTACCGAATCGAATCGCATTGAAAATTTCCGGCTCGCTTTGGGGGGACAGATTAATACATTTGGCGTAACAGCCTCCTTCGATATTCACGATACCTTCATCTGTCCAATAATGTTCGTCATCACCGATTAATTTTCGATTCGGCTCCGTGGACAATGTTGTTTTACCGGTTCCAGATAGTCCGAAGAATAAAGAAACGTCCCCATTTACCCCTTCATTAGCCGAACAGTGCATAGACAGAATCCCTTTTTTCGGCATGAGATAGTTCATAATGGTAAAGACACCCTTCTTCATTTCTCCCGCATATTGAGTTCCCAGAATTATGAATTCACCTCGTTCGAAGGAAAGCGCAACACTTGTCTCCGAAGAAAGGGAAGGTGATGCCGGGTCTGCTGGAAATTGGCCCGCATTAAAAATAACAAAATCGGGCTTCCCAAAATTCAATTGTTCTTCAGGAGTCGGCCGTACCAACATATTGGTCATAAACAGTGCATGATAGGCACGTTCACAAATAATTCGGACTTTTATTCTGTTTTTATGATCCCATCCGGCAAAACCGTCTATCACGTAGAGTAATTTCCGTGTATTTAAATAGTCAATGGCACGACGACGATTGTGCATAAAGGAACCTTCTGGAATCTTCGTATTAACCGGACCCCACCAAATGTCATTCACACTTTCGGGATTTTCGACTATACGTTTGTCTTTTGGACTTCTTCCCGTCTTTTTACCGGAACTGTTCATCAATGCCCCTGAAGAAGTTATTGCGGCCCCTTCACGGATAATTGCATCTTCATAAAGTTGTGCTGGCGACGGATTACGATGTACCCGAGCCACCTTGATTCCATAGGGAGTCAAATCCATTTCATAACGCATTATTTTACCCTTCATGACTGAATGATGTCCATTAACTGTACTCAATGCACAATATTACAGTCACCAATTATAATTGTCTTTGACTCTTTACACTAGTCCCCCTCTTCCATTCCCATAAAATTTATTTTTTAAAAAAATAGGGAATTTAGAAAATTTTTAGCAATTATTCCGGTTTTATGGACGAAAACAATAATAGAGCCTTTAGCGATTATCAAAATTCAAATTTACAGGAGATATTTGATGTTTCACAAAATAAATATTTTAATTCTGTTGGTTTTGGGGGTATCTTTTATAGGATGTCGGGCCTGTTACAGTCCGTATGATCGATGCCAGCCAACATTTGTTCCCGAACGCGGTGATCAGTGTCGAGGAGAATTATACCGCAGTGGTTCGGTATTTCTTGATCCCAACCATGAGGTCGATCACGATGATGGATGCAAGGAATGTGGAGGGGTCTCTGGAAATATAAACGATTATAAACCTGCTTCCATGACCTCTTCAGAATCTCTGTCTCCAGAGGATGTCCCGGAAAATCATATTGTGGGCAAGGCATTACCGATTTCACCTGCGAATATACAAAATAATCAAGTTAATTCACCTCTATGGTCATTAAGTAGTACTTCAAATCAAGATATGAATGCGGTCAATGAATTTAATCTGGGAAACGCTGAAAATTGAGCCAAAATTTAACCGAATTACGAAATTCCCGTCCGATTCTTCTTCAAACAGGCGTCTCCGCCTGTTTTAACTTAAACAAATGACTATAATTCAATGACTATAATTCTCTGTCGCATATTGGCATATTCTAATTTATGCGGTAACCATTCACGGATATAAAGTGAAACCACGAATATCACTGTTTTTCACGGATAGTTTTTGGCAAACAAACTTTTTTATGATAAAATTATTTATTAGAATAGATAAAAATGTTTAGTATGCTATTGTAAATATTGTATTTTATGGCAGACTATCTGTGTTTATCCGTGATATCCGT
Organism: uncultured Planctomycetaceae bacterium; assembly: GCA_964442735.1. Lineage (GTDB taxonomy): Bacteria > Planctomycetota > Planctomycetia > Pirellulales > Thermoguttaceae > JAUNBG01. The sequence goes on from CAYUAP010000087.1 coordinate 5,130, forward strand.
GGTTTCAAAATCGTTCGTGAATGTTTACTTTATGCGTTACTAATATTTTCGAACTATTTTTTATTTTTTTATAAAATCGTATGTACTAACGATTCGTTTTTTGTTATAATAGATTTATGTAGATTGTTTATACATTAAAAAAAACAGGAGTTCCAAAATGGCAAACGAAGAAAATCAAAACAACGATATTATTAATAACGATATTATTAATGAAGTGTTAAATGATGGTGATTCTAAAAACAGTAGCCCATCTGATGTTTCCAGTGAATTAAAATTACCCTATACCATTCGATTTTCAGGTAAAGCGCTTCGGTTCGCTACTTTCTTGAATATCCTTTTAACCATTATTTATATAGCCCTGTTTATCTGGTATTTTAAATTCTTTAATGGGATATTGGTACCATGGGCACTGTATTCTTTAATGTTAGGTGTTCCTGTACTCTACTGGTTAATATTCTGGTTCCAGTTTTTATATAAAAAGTATTCACTTTGTTATGTATTGGAACAAAAAAAATTAAAACGGACCAAGGGGGTAATCTTCTATCAATATGATGTTACAATGATTGCACAGATTGAAGACGTTACTTCAAAACAAAGTTTTATTGATGCATTAATAAATGGAGGTACCGGTACTCTAATACTCCGTACAACAGATCCGAGTGACAAGGAAGAGAGCAACGCAAGCAAGGGAATAATCGTTATAAAAGGTGTTGAAGATATCCAAAAAGTGGATGCTCTGTTTTCCGATTTAATTTCGGATTACCAAAAGACAAAAGCAATTGGTTCCGCAAATAACTGATTATTGATATTATTATACTATAATGTTATTTGTAACTATGGAGAAATATCTGATTTCACGTAACCATTCACGAACGATTGTGAAACCACAGATGAACACAGATAGTCTGCTGTAAAATACAATTTTTTACAATAACAAACTATACATTTTTATCATAAAAAAGTTTGTTTGTCAAAAAACTATCTGTAAAAATCAGTGTTATCTGGTTGTTTCTCTTTATATCCGTGAACGGTTACGATTTCACAAACATACTCAAGGTTGTTATAAAAGTCTATTTTTCAAAACAGGCGAGACGCCCGTTTTGAAGGATGCGGACGAGACGTCCGTCCTCCCAGGAAATGCTGAATTTATAACGTCGTACAGTATATTCTTTGTGTGATATCATTATGATATCAATGGTTGGAAATTGTATCTTGTTTACATGTTTAACAGAATTGATACAAGAAAGCAGGGCCACTCCTGAAGCCCTGTTTTTTGATTTTATCAAGCGCTTTTATTCAGTGAATCGGTTGTTGGTGCGATGGGTTGGAGACCGGCAACCATTTCTTCAGTGATAACGTAGCATCTTCCTTTAGGACCTTCCGGTAAATCATACATTGTTTCCAACATAAGATTCTCCATAATAGCCCGAAGACCACGTGCTCCGGTACCGCGATCCAGTGCTTTTTTAGCCATACAGCGAAGGGCTTCGTCCGTAAATTCAAGTGTACAATCTTCCATTCGGAACAATTTTTGATACTGTTTGACCAATGCGTTTTTCGGACGACTCAAAACATTGACCAACGCTGTTACATCCAACTGATTCAGCGAGGCAATAACAGGAAGACGTCCAACTAATTCCGGTATCAGACCAAATTTGTGAACATCTTCCGCTGTAACATGATTCTGATAGGAAACTGCTGACAGTCCCGATTCTTCTTTTTTGTCCTGATGAACGAAACCTATCGACTTTTTACCCATACGTTCTTCAATAATATGATCAATTCCAACAAATGTACCACCACAAATAAAAAGGATATTCGTTGTATCGATTGGAATGTACTGTTGTTCCGGATGTTTACGTCCCCCTTGTGGTGGAACATTGGATATTGTTCCTTCGAGCATTTTTAGAAGTGCCTGCTGAACTCCTTCTCCGGAAACATCTCTTGTTATGGATACATTCTGGTTCGTTTTACCTATTTTATCTATCTCGTCAATATATATAATACCATGTTGGGCGGCTTCAATATCGAAGTCTGCCGCATGCAGAAGTTTTAACAGAAGATTTTCCACATCTTCCCCTACATAACCAGCTTCTGTCAAGGTTGTTGCGTCACCAATGGCAAATGGAACGTCCAAAATACGTGCCAGTGTCTGTGCTAAAAGTGTTTTTCCGGAACCGGTTGGACCAAGAAGAAGTACATTCGATTTTTCGATCACGACATCATCGTATTCGAAATCGTTTAGGCGTTTATAATGATTGTGAACGGCTACAGCCAAGACTTTTTTGGCATATCCCTGTCCTATAACATAATCGTCCAGTCGTGCGACAATCTCTCGGGGGGACAGTATTCGCGATCCTGGTTTACCTGTTCGTCTTCGTTTTTCTGTGGCAAGAATGGTTTCGCATAGTTTTATACATTCTTCGCAAATGTAAACCTGGCCCGGCCCTTCTACAAGGGGACCTACTTCTCGATAATTCTTCCGGCAGAAAGAACAAAAGGCATGTGTTCTTTGTCCGTTCAGTTCATCTTCACTGTAATCGCGTCCTACCGGCATTGTCAATCCTTTCAATTTTACCTGTTTTACTACCTGCGTAATTTAGATTGGTTACGTCCTGTTTCTTTTTTATATCGGCAAAAATAGGAAAATACCTGCTCTTTTTTATTATTTGCCGGAAAATGTTACTAAATTTCAAGTGACGTTTTCCTCCTTAATTTACTATTATTATAAATCATTAATTTTTTTCTTCAGAATCAAGCAAATTTTTCAAAATTTCTTCCCGACTTGATTCCTGCCCTGTTTTCTTTTGTTTTAATGGAACCTGGGAGGATCGTGATTCGGTTTCGGATCCTGTCAAACTATCTGCCAAAAAAAGTTTAATGGCACGATATTCTTCTTTACTTAATTCGCCCGCATCATACATACGTCGGAATTCGTTTAGTCGGATATCGTTTGTTTCGAGAGCGTGTTTTAACATGTTTTTTCGAATTTTTAAGATGATATAAAGTCCAACCACGAAAAGAACTGCGGCTATGGTCAATTGAATGATAGTCTCTTCTATCGTTTTTTGTGCCGCATTACGGAGTTGATGTAAATCCACCTGTCTTTCTGCCTGTACTGTAGCTTGTGCAAACAGGCAGATTGCTTGATTTAAATAAAATGAAAACATACGAAGGAACTCCTGCGTGTTGTTACAATCGGGTAAAACGGTATAATCGGAAACTTGCAAAAGAAGATTGTTCCAGTGCGGGAAAGATGCCGATCATCCTAATGATATGGGGTATCAGGCAATATAACCATTTGGGGAGGTCATTATGTCCGACAAACGAAGCCACTCCGGCAATATTAGTATATTGGAGGAGTGTAACTCAACAGTCACTAATTGTAACATATACCCCCAAAAAGCAAGTCATACCATTATTGTGATAATGACTCTTTTGGGGTGGCTCCTATTTTGCCCTTTTTTAATAGCCCATACAAATAGTATAAACAGTAAAACAAATAAAATCAATAAAGAAAATGAAAAAAGTGTAAACAACCAGAAATATTCATCAATATTTCCTGCAAAATCGGCAGAAATAATAAAACTTGCACAATCGGAAATAAAAAACGCCAATCCTGCGGATGAAAAAAAAATGATAAATATTTCTGTCCCGGATATTGTTCCGATTTGGATTGATCAGAAGGATTTTACAATACCTTTTAAGGTGCATTTTGAGAACGCGCAGGATCCGCCTGTAAAGGTGGAACTCCTTTATACCTGTGATTTTGGAAAAACTTGGATTTCCTATGGGCAAGTAAATGTTGATGGGGCAGAAAATGAATTTGTATTCCGTTCTCAACAGGATGGTGAACATTGGTTTGTTTTACGAACCTTCTACAAGACTGGCCGACAAACGGTTAGTGTGGCACAACGTGTACAGATACGTGGTCGAAGTAAACAACAAAATTCGTCACCAAATGGGTCACCAAATACGTCCAATAATATAATAGATGGTATAAAGGAACCAGACTTGACGAAGATTGCCCCGAAACTTGATAATTCAGTACAATCATCGAATCAGGATACAGGCAAGGCTGTTTCGTCCAAAACTGCGATTCCCATCGAAAAAAATGATTCGGAAAAATCGATGGAAAAAAAATCGATAGAAAAAAAATCGATGGAAGATAATACTTCCTCTGTGAAGAATGCGACGCCAATTCCCGTTACTTCTTTAAATGGAGATGTTTCGTCCAACAAAACTGTGGCGAAACCTCTTGCGCCGGTTAATAACCAAACGAATATGATCGAAAAAAATGGTGTTGTTCCGGTTCCCGCCGTAAAAACAGAGGGGATGGTCAGTTCGAATCGTCAAGCGTTTTCGGTTCCGATATCGGCTCCGAAACCCAATACATTGACTGGTAATGAAATAAAGTCTTCGTCTACTGAAACGTTACCCGCTTCAACGAGTACAATGACGTCCAATCATAATAATACGACCGTTTCGGTAAACAAGCCTCCGGTTGCAAATAGCGACGAAAAAACTGCTTCCGCTGAAAAAATAAAAAAGCAGATACCCCCTTTGGCATCCAGATCGATGCCTTCCAAAACGGAGCAGAATCTTGCGCCCGCATCGACAACTCCTGATAGTACGGAAGAGTCGGAGAGTCGTGTCCAAAAACTGTTACAAATGGCCGGACAACCTTCCAAATTGGAAAAAACCGCTTCTGGCCTGGAGAATTCAAACGCTGTAAAACAATCGACCAGAGAAAATATCCCGGAAGAAATGAATTATCCCGGTAAAATCTATACGATTACATTGGGACAAACAAGCGAGGGGGAACCACGTATTAATATCCGATGGTTTCGTCCGCCCGATCCCGGTACTGAAAATGGAAAAAAAGATCCTAATGACAGTTTCCGTAGAACGATTTCTATTGAACGAAGTCAATCGCCCAATGGACCATGGACTTTACTGGCCGGACAACTTGATTTGGAACAGGAAGGATATTGGTGGAAGGCTACGTCTTTTGACGGAATTCCCTTTTATCTTCGTACTGTGTATATTGATCGATATGGGAAAGAATGGACGGATATCACCCCCAAGCCTTTACAATTGGCATCGGCTTTACACGATCTTTCTCCTTCCCCTGAATTCGCCAATCTCGCACGGGAGAATATGACGGCAGAGCAACAGAAAACCAACCCTATTTCTGAAACCGGAAATCAACCAATAAACATGAATTCTTCGTCCCTTGAAAATAAATCAAATGGAACAAAAATTCAAACGTGGATGCCCACCAATAATAACAGTAATAATACGTCAACTCAAAACAGTAATTCATCGCAAATTGGGACTTCCACGTCGGATGGAGCCGCGTTTACAAATGTCGGTTTTGAAAAACAGGCAAATTCCTTTGCCAATGCGGGCACTAATTCGACAATAATGGATAACAATAGTAGTAATAATAACAATAATAATATAGAAAATTATCGTCCACCTGTGAATTCGGACGTGTCGTTAAGAGCAAAGCAAACGACGCAACAGACAAAGGTTCCCGTATCACCTCCCACCAATCCTTCGGAATTTGCCCTTAATCCCCTGTTTACCAGAGGTTTTGGTGTTATGTTCCAGGCGCCTCAAGGGGAACAAACGGTACAGACTAATCAGGGAGCCGTTCATAATGGAAATAATGGTAATGAAAATCAGCAAAAGCGCTCCATTTTTATGTCACCGCGAACCTATCGTCAATCGACACCTCCACAACAGTCGCAAAACGGGTATAATAATGGGGGTGGTGACATGTCTGGAATGTACGGAATGTCTGATATGTCTGGAATGATGAATTCATCCGGCATGCCAATGACTTCGGGAAACGGAAATCCCTACAATACGGGATTGGCTAACGGACAGGGGATGATGCCGAACTCCAACGAGATTATTTATCTCGATCAGAATGGTAATAGAATTGCCAATCCGTTTACAAACGGTAATTTTACAAACGGTAATTTTACAAGCGGTGGTCTGCCACCTGCTATGACATCAACACCGATACAAGATAATGGTAATATGCAGAGTGGAATGATACCTGCCGGTCAAATGGAGGGATTTCCGCTTCAGAATGGTCCGAATAATTATGGTCAAGGTATTTCCGGGCAGGGAATGTCTTCCATGATGAATACCCTTCCGTATTCTGGAAGTAATTCAGGGCCTGTTATACAGTTCGATTCCCAAAATTACGGGAATTCCGGTAACAATGGAATGGGAGGCTACAATTTGAGTATGCCCCAACCTTAAAATATTATAGTATTCAACAAATTTGGAAATACAATGAAATATATTTCGTTCCCTCTGTTTTTACTTGTTTTAATGGTTTGTCTGGGAAATATTTTTTCCCAGGAACCTTCTTCCGGTCCTTTGGACCTTGGTGTTCTTCCGAAAACGGATACGATGAATTCGGATAATGCATCACCCACTTCTAATCCGCAAAAAAGTGTTGCCGACTCGGTTTCGAACAAGGATCAATCTGTTCCTGCTTCGGGTCAAACAGTGTCTTCAAAAACAGAAACGAAAGAAGAAAAAGAGATTCCCGCGTCCACATCCCCGAAAAAAGCGCGTCCCGTTTTATGGGATTTAATTAAAGCAGGAGGTTGGATTGGTGTGGTTCTACTGATTCTATCTTTGATTGCCTGTACCTTGGTTATTGAATTCTGTATATTATTAAGGAGGTCTGTTCTATTTCCAATTGCTTTTGTGGAGGAAATACGAAGACAGGTCGAATTGGGCAAGGTCCGACAAGCCTATACTCTCTGTGAAAACAATTCCTCTTTGTTGGCGCAGGTTTTGAGAAAGGGGTTGGCTGAATATCAAGGAGAATGGCCTCCGGTGGAAAAAGTTCTGGAGGATTCTATTAACGAGGAGACCGCCTCTTTATATCGACGGTCCGATTATTTATCCATGATTGGAAATATCGCTCCTATGTTGGGATTATTAGGTACGGTCATTGGTATGGTTCTAGCCTTCGGCGATTTGGCTGCTTCTGATGGTCTGGGGAGAAATCTCGCTCAAGGTATTTATTTCGCACTGATTACAACGGTTGATGGTCTTTTGGTCGCTATTCCTTCGTTAGTGGCCTATTCCTTAATTAATAATCGTATTGCACAAATGATCGCGGAATTAACTGCTGAAATAGACCGTATTTTTCGACCGCTCAAACATCCCGGCTCGCGATCCACTCCGCCCCCTCTCCCTAAAAAATAAAACCGTTTATTTTGTTGTCATGGCTTGTTCCACCACGATCAGATCTTCCACCGTATTCACTCCGAGCGATTCAAGGGGATGAAGAATTGGAAGGGCGAGAACCTTCTGATTTTTTTGGAGCATGATTCCGGGAACATCCGTTATATAGTATTCATTTTGTACGTTATTCGTACGAACTTCATTCAATGCCCGAAACAGATCCGTTGTGTCAAAAATATAATAGCTCATATTGATTTCCTGGATCAACTTCTGTTCTGGATTGGCGTCTTTTTCTTCGACGATTCCAAGGAAGTTATTATTTTTATCACGAAGAATACGTCCCATTCCGGTCGGATTTTCTTTTATGGTTGTTCCGAGAATACAAGAAACTTTTTGATCTCCATTATTATTCTGGTCATATTCGTGGAAGAGTTTTTTTATAGAATCGACCTGAATCATGGGGCTGTCACCGGCGATAACGAAAAGGGGGCCGGTCTGGTCTTCCAGAAGGGATTGGCAGCACTTTACCGCATGACCGGTCCCTTTTTGTTCTGTCTGTTCGACGAACTGGAGATCGGGATATTTAGCGAGTTCCTGACGAACAAGATCGCTTTTATAACCAACTACCATTATTATTTCTGATACATTTGCTTGATGAAGTGCATCAATAACATATTCGATCATCGGTTTTCCACCGACGGGAACAAGGACCTTCGGTAATTCGGATTTCATTCGGGTACCTTTTCCTGCAGCCATAACAACTGCTCTTTTTGTATTCATTGAATACTTTCCTTTCTATAATGGGTAATTTTAAAACCAATTGGAATTAAGTTTTTATCATATCTTTCCTAAAGATTTTCGATCTTATATTCCGTAAATTTGATTTTTCAAACTGCCCTACAGTCTAAAAATCAAGAAAAATTTACCATTATTGTGCCTTAATTTAAAAAAAAGTCAACATATAGGAAAGGTATTCGACCAAAACCCTACCAAGTCGGTTGGAACCGACTACTGGTAAAAAAATAAAGTCTAATTATAATAAACGTACTATAAAGGACTTCTTTTATGACGCCTTCACTGATACCAGATGAATTCGATTGGAAAAAGACAGCCGTTCCGACCAGCATATCACGTGTCCTGATTTGCCAATACAAGAGTGTGCAATCAATTTTTTTACAGGAGAAAGAAGGTCAACGGGGTCTCCCGTTGTTTATTAGTCTGGTTGAAGCTATGGCTATTGAAAGAAAACTCCGTAAAGAACAATCGAGTCGCCCTTTTACCCATGATTTATTGAACGATATTGTTCGAAAGATGGGAGGTAATTTTCAGAACGTATGGATTTACGATATGTTCAATGGAAATTATTATGCTCGTTTACAACTGGAGCACAGAAAGAAGGTTATTACCTTCGAGGTACGTCCTTCCGACGCTATTGCCATGGCGCTCTGTTGTAACCCGCCACTCGATATTTACGTTGATGAAGCGCTCCTGATTTAATTTCCATGGTCGGTTCCATAGGTCCTGGCCATTGATTAAAACTTTAATTACGAATTGAATTTAAGTTCGAGACAGGTTGAATACAATGCCAGACAATAAAAATAGCAGTGGAACAAATAGTAAAGATAATTGTCAAACAAACGTTCCTTCCCATGACAGCTTGACGCGGAATGACCAGGAGGATATCTACGCTAGTAGTGACAGTACTCGTTCTTCACGTCCTTTATTATATGCCAAAAAGGTGACGTTTCAGGAATCTTTTGTGCTTGTTAGTGGAGAAACGCTTCCGGAAGTCACTGTTGTTTACGAGACCTATGGTACTTTAAATGAAAAAAAGGATAACGCTATTTTGGTCTGTCATGCGTTGTCTGGTGATTCCCATGTTGCGGCGCATGATGACAAGGACGATCCAGGTTGGTGGGATATTCTGATTGGGCCAGGTAAATCAATTGATACCAATCGCTATTTCGTTATTTGTCCCAATGTATTAGGGGGATGTCGGGGAACGACCGGACCGGATTCTATTGATCCGCGCACGCAACATCCCTATGGTATGACTTTTCCGGCTGTTGCTATTGAAGACATGGTTGATATCCAGAAAAAATTAATTGACCATCTGGGGATCAAGCGTCTTCTGGCCGTTATTGGTGGTTCGATGGGGGGACTGATGGTTCTCGATTGGGGGACGCGATATCCCGATCAGGTACTCGGGGCCATTCCGCTTGCGTCCACTCCGCACATTTCAAGTCAGTCCATGGCTTTTGATATTGTGGCCCGAAACGCCATTATGAGTGATCCGCATTTTCATGGCGGGCAGTATTACGATAAAGGAACGCAGCCAGCCACGGGACTGGCTATTGCCCGTATGTTGGGACACATTACCTATTTATCTCGCGAATCCATGGCACGAAAATTCGGTGATGCGCACAATGAAGGGCGGAATATCAAGTCCGATTTCGAAACTCGTTTTTCGGTCGGTTCCTATCTGGCACATCAGGGAAGTAAATTTGTCGAACGTTTTGACGCTAACAGTTATTTAACTCTCTCTATGGCGCTTGATACTTTTGAATTGGGCGGGACTCCTGAAGAACTTGTTCAAACGATGCGAAAATCCATGTGTCGATGGCTGATTGTTACCTTTACTTCGGACTGGCTCTTTCCTCCATTCCAAAGTCAGGAACTGGTCGATGCTGCCATTGCTGGAGACCGTCGGGTCTGTTTCTGTAAAATTCAGGGCGATTGTGGTCACGATTCCTTTTTACTGGAAAACGATTTGGAGGTTTATGGAAATTTAATTCGCGCTTTTATTCACCATGTATATGAAGACCATCTTCATACGCGAAATGACAAATCTTTAACGCCGGAGCATTTGAAGCCTTTTCATTTTCCAAAACCGAAGCATCGAATTGATTTTGATCGTATTTTGGATTTAATTCCGCCGAAAACTAAAATTCTTGATCTGGGTTGTGGGAAGGGAGACCTTCTTTATCAACTCAAGGAATCCGGACACGAGCGGCTTGTTGGAATTGAAATAGAGCAGAATTTGATTTTATCCTGTGTGGAAAAGGGGTTGGATGTTATCCAGGCCGACTTGAATGAAGGACTCTCCGCGTTCATGGACAAACAATTTGATTTTGTCGTTCTCTCAAAGACGTTGCAGACCGTCTATCAGGTGGAACGTGTATTGGAAGAGATGCTACGGGTTGGGACTCGGGCTATTATCAGTTTCCCCAATTTAGGCTATAAAAAATTTCAGGAGGAGATGGCCCATCGGGGCAGGGCTCCGCAAACGGACCCACGTCCCGGTAAAAAATGGTATAATACCAGTGACGTTCGATTTCTATCGATAAACGACTTCACTGATTTCTGTAGTGAAAAGGACTATCGAATTCATCAAACACTCGCTCTTGATACGGAGTCTGGTGAAGTTGTCGTCGATAATCCCAATTGGAACGCTGACGTGGCTATTATGGTTTTAAGTCATTGATATTGGGAAAGTAATGGGGAACTCCTTTTTTATTTCAGTATACGCATAACTTCAGGAAACAGGGCGTCATTAACGCCGACACCTTCTTTACCGAATATGGTTGATTTACCGGACCAGTCGGTAAAGTGGCCTCCGGCCTCTTCCAGAACATTAAAGAGAGGACCGGCGTCCCAAGGACCCAATGCGGCGTCGATCATGATTTCCGCGCGTCCCGTTGCCACGAGATAGTAGCCATAACCATCGCCCCAGGTTCGGGTCAAACGACACGAATGTTCCATTGTATCATAATAAGCCTGACGGTTCGCCTGATCGAAAACAATAACTTCACTGGTTAAAAAAAGAGCTTTTTCGAGCGAATCGACTTCGGAAACGTGTGCTCGGCGAATCTCTTGAAATTTCGGATGTTCCCACCACGTTCCACCTCCTTTTTCGGCCCAGACGCCTTCGCCAAGCGCCGGCATACGAATAACTCCAAGACAGGGCTCTCCCTCTTTTTCTACCCCGATGAGGGTACTATATAATGGTACTCCATGGATAAAGGATTTTGTTCCGTCTATGGGATCCAGTATCCATCGATACCCAGAGTTGCCTTCCTGCGCCGAAAATTCTTCTCCGAGAATTGCATCGTTCGGAAATTTCTCTTTTATACGTTTGCGTAACAGTTCTTCTGCCTGTAGATCGGCTGCGGTTACGGGGGTCCCATCTCCTTTACGATTGATCCGAAGTTCCGGATCATTAAAATAGGATAATGTTAATTCTCCTGCTTCTTTTGCGATTGCTATGGCTAGTTCCAGACGTTCCATGTTATCTCTTCTCTCTTTTTTTCCGGTTCAAGTTCATGATAGGATCCTTCTACATACAAAATCATTTTTATACAGAGGTTTTTTATATACAGGGACATTTTTTATATACAATGTATCATAATAATATACAAATAGACCTTTTATCGCAAATAGACCTTTTATATGACTATTATATACTGTACGACGTTATAAATTCGGTATTTCCTGGGAGCACGGACGTCTCGTTCGCATCCTCCAAAACAGGTGTCTTGCCTGTTTTGAAAAATAGACTTTTATAACGACCTTGATTGCTTTTATTCCAGGAACGTTAAACGTCTTCTACTTCAGTATAATCAAAATAAAATATGAGTCAAGCATAAAATATCGGTGTTTAATTGGATACATGAATATTATTCTGCTGTTCACAGGGTGGGGCGATAATATCTGTTGGTTTGACAGGACTGGAATATGGACGTCTCGTCCACCTCTCCGTAAAACGTAATGTTTTAACCATCTTTTTCACAAATCGGATCTCTTTTGGCCTTGTTTTGAGTTGATATCTTTCCTGTTTTTACCATCAGTCTGTGAACAGTAGAAATATTATCAAAAAAATACTTTACATGACCTTTAAAAGATAAATCATACGATAAACATAAGTACTGTAAAATACGAGTTGTTCAGTCTTTGTATAAAAGTGTACCCAGTTTGGTAAAATGTTATACATAATTATATACTTTATATGATATATATATAATTATATATAATTATATAAAACTATATAAAACTATCAATGTCAAAAGCATAGGAGCAAGAGAGGGTGTTACTTTGAAAATGGCAGAAACGATGATAAATTTTAGGAAAGTGTTCTGTTGATGAAAACCATCGGCGTTCAATTGTGGTTTAAAAGATTAAATATCGATCATAACAGATGGAATTGATATCAGGAAAAAAGTAATATTCCAAAATAGCAGTCGATTGGTATTGCTTGCAAGAGTGATTTTTATATAATTATCAGTTAAGGATAACTTGTGATATTTTTTCAGGGGTATAACCTATAAAATATTAGTCTTGGAATATTTTGCCATAGTCTTTTGTGATAGTATTACAGTTTTTGTTTGAACTGCTAAAAATGAATTTAAGTATTGACACACTGGAGAGAGAATAATATTATGAACGTTTACAACCTTGGTATTTTTAGTTGGCTTTGGTTAATAATTATAGTTGTATTACATCAGGTATATCGTTATGAACGCATATGCCTTCCTATGATGGACACCGTTTTTTTCATTTCCCTGGTTTTGTTTGTTTTTTTTCTTTTTTACAATAAATATATAGCATGTATATATTTTATAGCAATATGTTATTCTGGATATGTAATTTCAAAGATTGCAGAAAGCTGTTAGACGAAATAAAACTAAATATTGAGTCGTTAGAATGAAGTTTCAGTCTCCCGAAATAAATGACAACAATAGGATTCTTGATTACATTAACATATTTTTCTGATAACATAATTGAACCTGAATTGTGATAGAACAACTAATTCCATCCTTCATCGTATTGAGTAATGTCATTTTGCCACAAAAGGAACGAGAATGTATTATGCAGGTCGGGGTCTTGTGCCATGTCCCCGTAACGAACCATGAACCTTAAGGATAACGTTTGTAATTAGATAATATTTGTAATTAATAGTATAACATCGAACATATCATTATGAACAGGGGATATTTTATCTTGTACTGTCTATTGTAATGAAGATTATTTTTGATAAAATAGTCATATGCTTCGATAGATCAGTATTTCTCTGACAAGTAATAAAAGACAGGTTCGATTTACATTTTAGAAAGGTGAAAAATATTATGCCTTTGGATTTAACACAATATCCGTTGGAAAAAGAGATCATGGCGCAAATGGACCTCAATATGGCCGATTTCAATTTAGATCGGACAAAATTCTTTAGATATAGTCAGGTACACGGAACGTATCATATCTACCGTGTTATGATGAATGTTCTGCAAATTACACAAAAACGGGGTTCTTTTGAAACGGGCAAATGGGCTTTTCTTGCCGCGTATATTCACGATCTGGCACGAAAGAACGACGAGATAGAACCGGAACATGGTGCACGATGTGTCGAAACTGTTCTTCCGCACTATGAAGATCTGTTTCGACGTTACGGCGCCAAAGATCTGCAATTGCACTTTATTGCCGAAGCCGTTCGACAGCATTCGATTAAGGAAACAATTAAGTTGGGTGATCCCGGGAGTGATGTTATCGCTATTCTTAAGGATGCTGATGCTCTCGACCGATGCCGAATTAACGCACTCGCACCATTACGACTGCGGTTCGACGAAAGTCGTGATCTGATCGATTACGCAAAAAATGCCTATCAAAACTCCATGTTTTTTAATACCGATAATATAGAATTCGACAAATTCGTTATGTTAGCTCGAAATGGTGAAAAAACAGATCTAAAAATAACATAATTTATGAACGACATATTGCATAAAACAACTTTCATAAAATTTGTCCTATATATTGCAACATATGTATTGTATCCTGTGTAATGTATTACATTGTTTATACAATGTATTGCAATAATAGTATTTTGTTTTTAAGCATAATATGGTTAGGAAGAAGGAATCTCTTTTTCCTGTAGAACATAATTTGCGATCATTTTTGGATCAGAGACAATTGTTTTACCACCATTTTCTCTTAAAAACGTGGCATCTCGAAACCCCCATTCCACAAGAATCACTTCCATGCCTGCTTGATGGGCCGTTTCTATATCGACCTCGGAGTCGCCAACATAGATAGCTTTTTTTCGTTCAACGTTTAATTGGCGAAGTACTTCGTTGACCGAATCGGGAAATGGTTTTCTACGTACACCCGGACGTTCTCCTACAATGGAATCGAAAAGACCGGGAAAGTATCTCGAACACAATAAATGAACCGGACCATCCGATTTATTGGAAACAACCGCTGTTTTACATCCTGTCGCACGGAGAGCATGTAGTAATTCGGATATTCCATTATAAGGCCGTGTTTTATCTTGACAATGGATATCGTAATCCTTCTTAAAATCGTCGAAAACTTTATCGATCTGGATCGTGGATGTACCTTCTGGAACACCACGTTCCACAAGTCTTCGAATCCCATTACCAATGAAACTACGTATTTCCTTTAAACTCCGTTCAGGATAATTCGATTGACTCAATGCTCTATTTAAACTTCCGGCCAAGTCTTCAAGTGTATTGAGGAGAGTACCATCGAGGTCAAAAATAACAAGATTATAGATGGAATATCCGATTCTCGTATCTTCGTCCTTTGTCATGGAGGGAAAAACTGGAGGTATATTAAGTTTACACATTTTATGTTCCTTTTTTCGTAAAGTTTTTGTAACCGTTCACAGATATAAAGTGAAACCACGGATAACACTGATTTTCACGGATAGTTTTTTGGCAAA
>CAYUAP010000088.1:0-16805 GCA_964442735.1 uncultured Planctomycetaceae bacterium
TAAACTATTGAGGATTTCTTGTCAAGACATATTTATCCCCCGTGAATAATTACAATATTTCCATGTTGCCTTTCTGTGAACAGCAAGCACGATATGATGACGTTCGTTCCTATGAAACCCGTTTGGGCTACTGGCCAAATTCCGGTGGAACAACGGTTACTCTCCTTGATGGTACTACGGTAACGGTTAGTTGTTATGATGGTAATATTCCCTATTTGATTTGTCCGTCGGACGCTGTTGCTGGGACACCATCCCAAAATGGAAACGACTGTCGCTGTAGTTATCCCGGTTGCTGGGGCGATGACGTCACGAATTTTGCGGAGAGTAATGCAACGCGTGGCTTCTTTAGTGCCCATGGTACAGGTGGAGCTACAACGCAGGCCAACCGTATTACCGCCGCCCGAAGTGAAGCGGCTATTATCGATGGTCTTTCCAATACCATTGCGGTCTCCGAATCCGTTACTTCCGCCTCCAATACTACCTATAAAGTCAAGGGAAACATCTATTGCAATACAGGAGGTGGATGCTATTCTCCTTCGGATTGTCAGGCGAACATCAATACAGATGACCCTCGTACATTTAAGCCGAGTTCGACAAATGTTAGTACTCGTGGATTCAGTTTCGCGTATGGTTGCCCGGGTGTTAGTGGCTTTTTGACTGCTGGTCCTCCGAACAGTATGAACTGCCGTAACAACTCTAATAACCATATGGGTTGGAATTATGGTGTCGGATCTGCTTCCAGTAATCACAGTGGCGGCGTTAATGCCGTGTTTGCTGATGGTTCCGTTCGATTTATGTCCGAAACCGTTAACTGTGGAACCCAAACCTATAAAGCGACACCTGTTGGTAAATCCCAATATGGTGTTTGGGGAGCTCTTGGAACTATTGATGGCGGCGAAACAGTTACACTGTAGTCCGTTACACTGTAGTCTGTAAAACTGATTTCTACTTGTTAATACCGATAGCGGGATCTTTTGGATTCCGCTATTTTTTTTGTTGTAACCGTTCACGGATATAAAGTGAAACCTCGGATAACACTGATTTTCAACGGATAGTTTTTTGCAAACAAACTTTTTATGATAAAATTATTTATGATAACAGATAAAAATGTTTCGTTTGTTATTGTAAAATATTGTTATTGAAAAATTTTGTATTTTACGGCAGACTATCTGTGATTATCCGTGATGTCCGTGGTTCCAAAATCGTTCGTGAATGGTTACCTAAAAAATATTACCTTCTAAAGACTATTTCGTCAAATTGACTTTATTCAATTGACTTTATTCAATTGAAATTTATTCATTTTAAATTGAGTTGTTTTACCTGACTTTCAACTTTTTTGACCAGAATATTCTGATAGTTCAGAAATTGCTCGTGTGTAGTAAACTCCCGCCAGGTTTCGATTTTCAGTTCGTTCCAGAAATCGATTAGTTTGTGAACGGCGGCAATCGGATCGTTCGGACCGGGAAACGGTTCACCTCGAAGTTTTGCTTCCTGGGCGAATTGATAATAGTATAAAAGAGCGACATGATCCATTGGAATCCGTTCCCGGCGTACTTTCAGAACGAGACCTGCATAGGCGGTTGGATTGGTCTTTTCCAGTTGACGGGCAGTCGTCTCTGCCTTGTCCATGAGAGCCATTGCCTGTTTGAACGTGGGATAGTCCATCCAGCACGGTACATCCGTCATATAACAACTGAGTTTGATATTGGTTGTTATGGCTCGGTCGTGAATCAGTTTAAGATATTCCTTAAAGATACCACCGACTTCTTCTCCGTAGTAACCGGTCATAAACTCGTTATAAAGGGCCATTTCGTCAAGTTCCGGGTTCCACATGAGGTGTGAAAGAACCCAATTACGAAGCCGTACGAAATCACCGGCCAAACAGAATGCGTCTCCCTGTTCGAATAGTCCGACCGCGTTATTACGAATAAAGAATCTTAAATCCTTGACCAGTCCGCGCATATTCGGATGGGGAATCATGTAGGACGGAAATGTTGTAACGTAATTCCAGATAAAGAGTTTATCCGCCGTCTGACTCCATTGTTTCACGTCTTTAACGAACGACGCGTTTCGCGGGTCTTCTTCCATAGGGAGCAGGAACGAGCATTCGATACTGCACAGTCTAATGACGACATTGTGTCGTGGTCGGACATTCGTCGGAGCCGTTCGGGTATACTGATAGGCGAGTGTTTCGATAAAGACATTGGGAAACTCTTTTTCGATTTCGACCGCGCATTCATTAACGAACTCGATTAACGAACCAGCAGGAGTTCCTCCATTAGCCTTGTCGATTGCGGAACAAGCGGAACAGGTACACGGATTCCGCCAGTCGTTTTGTGTAATGGAAATAAACTTCGCACTGGGATCTTCCCGAAGAAGTTGTTTAGCGTTCTTAATAAATTCTTTTCGCATTTCTCTATTGGACAGGCAGAGTTGGGCATGTTCGCAGGTGCGTTTACCATTAATTTCGCTATACCATTCGGGATGGGCTTTGAAGTAGTCTTTTGGAGGTAGAATTTCATAAAATGAATGGAGTATGGAGCCGCGTCCTTTATAAAAAATGAAATGGTCATTATCTCCGAATTCAGGAGAAATAACAGCGCGATTACCGTTCATTCTTGTTCGCGAGGAATTATTTTGCTTGCATCGAGTGGCAAATATACCATCGAACGCAATACGATAATGGGCTTCCCGACTAATGAGCTGGGGAGCGTAACGCAGTTTCTGGCGTTGTATTTTGAGTGTCGGCTTGTTCGGCACATATGTTTCGCTGTCACTCCACCAACGGACTCCGAGTATGTCTTCTAAAAAAGTATAGACGGCGTAAAGGGTTCCCCGTTTCGGATGACCGACGAGAACAAGATTGTTCCCCACTGATTCTATAACTATTCCATCGTAGCCAAGCATATTGGGATCCAATCCGTCGAGCAGTTCTCTTGTGCGTGGTGAATCGCCTATGTATATCGCAGGTTCTTTTCCAGTATAATTGGTCATTTTAACCGTTTGAAAATCGGCCCCGGTAATTTGATCGAGAAAAAGTTTAAGTTCATCTGCCGCTGTTTTTTCGACGCGTGTCGCCGTATCCGGAAGGACGATAACTACCTTGGCTTGTGAATCTGTGGCGATTGTCATTTCCGACTCCGAAGATTGTAATGACATGGAGATGGACGAGACAGTCAAAAACAGAAAGACAACAAACAAACGCCGTAAAAATGTTTTTATCACAATATAATTCATTTGGAATAATTCCTTTTGGAGGTTAGAGGGTGTCATTCGATTTAAAAACGAAAGAACATAAAAGGAAGGAAACGTTATTTTGCCACCTTTTACAAAAATGAGGCACTGTCAGGTAAACATGGAATTACCACTCGTTCCCTAATTATACAGTCAATAATTCTACCAAAGTCAGACAGTCATTACAATAGTAAAAAAGACAATAGTGAAAAAGATTTTTCTCAAATATACAGTGGGTCGTTATAAAATTGTCATTTCCCGGGAGCGCGGGCATCTCGTCCGTATCCTCAAAAACAGGCGTCTCGCCTGTTTTGAAAATAGAATTTTATAACGACCTTGAGTATAATAGAGACAGGTAGAGATACAGAAAAATTCCGTGATATTCGTATTTACGCCGGGAGGCAAACGATTATCTCCCCCACGTTTGGACTATACTGTACGACGTTATAAATTCGGCATTTCCCGGGAGCGCGGACGCCATGCCTGACGGCAGGCAGGTCTCGTCCGCATCCTCCAAAACAGGCGTCTCGCCTGTTTTGAAAATAGACTTTTATAACGACCTTGAGTATAATTGCCATTATTGGTCATTATTGCCGGAGAACATTTCAAATTGATATATACCGCCCGGATAGAGTACTACCCAACAAAAAAATTAACGGACCTGTATTCCATTATCTTCTTTTAGCGGAACGATACCGAGGCCGGGCCGGTCATTCAGAACGAGTTTACCATTAAGAGTTTTTACACCGTCGAAAATATCGTTGGCAATGAGCAGATTCCCATCCAGATCCGCCCAATCGACGGCAGGCGATAATTGGGCTGCCGCCGAAATGGCACAGGACGTTTCCGTCATACAACCGACCATTACTTTCATATTCAATGAACGTGCCAGAGTCAGAATTTTCCAGGCTTCCCGCATTCCGGTACATTTCATCAGTTTGATATTAACTCCGGAAAAAATATCTTTTAGTTTTGGGACATCCGATAGTCGTTGAAGTGATTCGTCGGCCATAATGGGCAGTGGACTTCGTTCGGTGATCCAGGCAATATCGTCATGCCGTTTTTTCGACATGGGCTGTTCAACCAGAACAACTCCTTTTTCATGAAGCCATTGTATCATGTCAAGAGCATAGATTTTATCATTCCAGCCCTGATTGGCATCCACCGCAATAGGAGTGTCCGTAACAGATCGAACCGACTCAATCATTTCCCGATCACTCTTGGCACTCCGGCCAAGTTTGACCTTGAGGATATTGAATCCGGACGCCTCTTTGGTCTTGCTCTTAACCACCTCCGCCGTATCGATTCCTATTGTAAACATGGTGGAGGGAGCCTTGGCTTTATCCAGTCCCCAAATATGATACCAGGGCTGTTTCATTAGTTTACCGACCAAATCATGCAGGGCAAGGTCGATAGACGCTTTTGCCGCCGTATTATGTTCGGTAATACCGTCAACGTAGGCGAGAATATCTTCCAGATTATAGGGATCTTTATAGGGTGAAAGGTCAACTCTCTTGAGAAATTCTATAACCGAAGCCTTGGATTCACCTAGATAGGGGGGCATGGACGCCTCGCCGTAACCGACAATTCCATCCAGTTCAATCTGAACCTGAACGCCCTGTGTGGATGTTCGCGAACTGCCTGACAGCGTAAATACATGACGCAACTGAAGATCGTAGGGCCGCCAGGAAAGATTCAATCGGCCCGGTTTTTTCGCTATCTCCTGAACAAAACCCGGTTGTTCCATTCTGGTTAGGGCCATGGCTCCGAACGTCATTCCCATTACTGATTGAATAAAAGAACGTCTGTCATTCATGATTATTCCTGCTATTTGATCTTTTGGTAAAATGGATTATTATTGATAGGACACAAATATCGATGCTCCGGTTCCCCCACGAGACGAACCACTTTTACTACCTGTTTCATAGAGTTTGTAGAATCGAAATCGGACTGGGACGGATCGAAACTGTTTATACGCACAGAGGTGGCTGAATGAATAAATCTTCCTTCGCCGAGATAAATTGCCACATGACGGAAATAAAGGGTACCGTCCGCCTTTTTTCGACCGAAAAAAATGAGATCGCCCGGCTGACAGTTTTCATATCCCCCGGAAATATCAATACTTTTTCCCAATCGCTGGAGTTGGGAAGCATCCCGCAAGACCGTTGTTCGATTTAAAAACATTGTTACCGAAACCAGACCGCTGCAATCGATTCCTTTAATCGTTGTTCCTCCCCATAAATAGGGAAATCCGAGTAGTCGTTTAGCCGTTTTTACAATGTTTTCCGGAGTCAACTGACGTGTCTTCTGCCATGTTTCAAATGACATGGACGAATCCTTTTGAATCCAGCCAACTGTTCCCTTGGGCGTTTCTACTTTACAAAAACCGTTCAACTCTTCCTTCAAATCGATCAGAACTGACCCCATTACAAGATCGGAGACTGTTTGACTTGATCTGTCCGCCTGACTATAGACAAGACCAAAAAAATCCTGCCAGATTCGTTTCGGCGTATCAACCCACGAATTAAATTCCTCCTTCGTCATTCTTGTAATTGCGCCCCTTGTCGTGTAACCTATATAACCATCCTGATTTTTGATCAGAAGCCAGAATCCGTCTTCTACCTGATCCAAAACTTGAATCGGCATTCCCATAACGGCTTGTGTTCCCACTTCTGCGGCATAGTCTGGCTGTTTCCGAATGGTGACCGAAGATAGTGCGGCAACTCCATAATATTTCTGATGAAGAACTTCATTTTCCTCCGGCAACAGAATCAATCGACTCTTTAAGAATGAATATTTCGTATCCAATAATCGTTGAACCGCCTGCCTCGCCGTGGATGAACTTGTCTTCAGAAACAACGTGTTTTCTTTATATGTCCAGTCGAATACGTCCAAACGTGTATCCGGAACATATTGTTTTTGAAGATCTTTCAGTTCCACTTCCAGACGGGAATAACGTGAAGAATCTTCCGACTGGATATTCGATTCCTCCCCTTGAAGTTTTAAACAAAAAATCACAGAAATGATAATCAGAAAAAACAGACACCGACTAATTAGAATATTATCGATTAGAATATTATCGATACGAAGAAATTGTGTTTTTTTCATTTTTCAACCTGTAAATGGGTATATTTTTGAACTGCGGATAAATATAGATAAATACCGGATTGTTTGTGCAAGGTTTATTTCTCCATTTAAACACGTCTCCATTTAAATTGTGGGTCGTTATAAAATCGGTATTTCCCGGAAACGCAGACGTCTCGTCCGTATTTCCTATAAAACAGGCGTCTCGCCTGTTTTGAAAAATAGAGATTCATAACGGCCTTGAGTATAAACACGTCTCCAAACGAGCGTAGCCCGTACATAGACGGTAATAAACTTCGAACCTTTTAAAACCGGTATTTGTATGTTAACAAATTTATATTATTGTATCATTTTACGCAAATATTGGCAAGGAGGTCCCAAGAGTAACACTCTCTTTTGTATAAAATAAAACCCAATATATATCTATGCTGTACATATATCTATACTGTACCGGTTCTCAAAAACTTAAAAATATAGTAACCATTCACGAACGATTTTGGAACCACGGATATCACGAATAAACAGAGATAGTCTACTGTAAAATAGAATATTTTACAATAACAAACGAAACATTTTTATCTATTATCATAAATAATTTTATCATAAAAAATTTGTTTGCCGAAAAACTATCCGTGAAAATCAGTGTCATCCGTGGTTTCACTTTATATCCGTGAATGGTTACAAGATATAAAAGAGACTTTACGCTCCGCTTGTTTTTGCACTGCTTGTTTTTGTTTCGGGAAAATGTTATACTTGTTTCCCGGGTCAAGGAAACGTTGTTGTTTCTTTAATGTATACAATAAAAGTGGAAGTAATCGTCTATCATGGTCATTCCTTCTGCTACTGTTTATTGAAAGGCTAAAAATGAAAATAAACCGTTTACTCCTTCTACTGCTTTTACTCTATCTGACGGCAGTACCGATACAGGCACAGTCGATTAAGCTGGATTTACGTTCCGATCAATGGAAATTGAGTGGGGAACAGGGACGTCGAATTGATAAAATCGACGGAATTAACGGACCGGTTCTCGAAGTTACCGGAAACGGCAAATATAGTAATTCCTGGCATCATGATGGGATAGTATTAATCCCTTCGACGGAAAATAAAATATCTGTTGCGCAAATGCGCTTTAAGGTCCGTCGTACTTCCGGGTCGGGAGGCGGTATGACCGGATTAAGCATTGCCAATTACGATATTCCGGTTTCCGACAAATGGACGACTGTGACTCGTGTCTTCGTTATTCCGGAAGGATGTAATTCCGGTACGTTTCGTCTCGGACAATGGATGGCTTCCGTTACACTCCAATTCGCTGAACTGGAACTCTCCTATGTAAAGCCAATTTCCGGAGATAATAAATTGGGGGCCGGTGAATCGTATGTTCCCGATAAAAAACTCTATTCATTTACATCGCAATGGGGAAAATCTGCTGGTAACTATAATCGAATGCTCTCAAAAGTCAATGTTGGTTATAATACCGACCGATGGTGCTTCGATTCCAGAAGTAATCTCGTCTATCAATTCGATGCTCCCGCGTTCGAAGACGGTAAATTCTATGGGGGATCCATCCATTATGATATAGGCTATCATGTTTCCGGGTCCCTAACTCCTGATTTTTCGACCGACGGCAAAAGTTGGACGCCCCTCAACACCCTCGATAAAGTGGGTTCAAGCGAAACGCAACTCCCCGAATTCAAAAGTGGTGTGAAAAGTATCTTCGTTCGTTTCAAATCATCGCCAAAAACAAATCTTCAACTCCACTCGTTTTCCTTTAACGGCCGTCTTTCTTCCGCCGGAGTCTCCGAGGGGAGCAAAACAATCATGCCCGGCGAACAACTTCCCGCCATTCAAGGAAGTACACGATTCTGGGAATTGCTCCAGGGAGACTCCAATTTCCCCATTCCAAACGATTCGGAACTCCCCAAAAAAAATCCTGGCCCTCAAACTTTCGTTAAAAATGTAAAATGGACCGAAAACGGAACGGAAAAATCCGCAACTATCCGTTGTGACTACTTCGTTTCCGACTTCTATCGTGAAGATTTCGGCTATCAACTCGACTCCCAAAAACATTGCCCCTTTTGGTGGTGTGAATCGGCCTATAAAGTCACTCAAAAGCGTACTGTCCCTACCGTATCCTCCAAACAACTTCAGATCTCGGCTGCCCGAAACGATTACGAATCGTTTCAGCTCATTATGAAACCCGATTCGGAACAGACCCTCCATTCGATCTCTCTCTCTGAACTAAAATCCGAAAATGGAAAAAATACCATCGATTCGAAAAATATACGTTTTCGAAAAGTTTATTATCATTTTGTCGAGAATCCAACCGATTATACGGCCGTTCGCGATTTCTATCCGGACGCACTTCCACCGCTGGAATGTCCCGTTAAAATGAATGCAAACCAAAATTGTCCGATCTTTATAACAGTTCGTGTACCAAAAGAGAGTGTCCCCGGTGATTATTCCGCTTCTCTAACCGTAAAAATAGAGAAAGATGGAAAAGTCGAAACATCGTCCCTGCCATTCAAATTGCATGTTTGGAACTTCACACTTCCAGAATACAATCATCTTGAAACCGCATTCGGTTATTCGCCTGGAGTCTCCTGGCTTTATCATGGTGCGAAATCTGATGAAGATCGTCGAAGAGTTACCGACCTGTATATGCGTATTCTCGGGGAATATCGGATTAGTCCCTACAATCCGGTACCACAAGATCCCTTTTCGATAAAATATATTGTCGATAAAGAACATCCGGAAAAATCCCATGCAGAAATTGATTTTACCAATTTCGATCGCGCAATGGAAAAAGCACTGACACAATATCGTTTTACCGGCTATTCTATTCCCATTCCCGGGATGGGGGGTGGAACCTTCCATTCGCGAACCAATCCATCGCTCAACGGTTTCGGAGAAGAAACCATTGAGTTTCAGTCCATGTTTTCTTCGGCGGTCAAACAGATTCAGGATCATTTCGAGAAAAAAGGGTGGCTCGACAAAATCTATGTCTACTGGTTTGACGAGCCGGATCCCAAGGATTATGAATTCGTTAAAAATGGAATGAATCGAATTAAAAAATACGCACCGAAACTTCGAACCATGTTGACCGAAGAACCGTCCGATAATGTTATTAAAGACAATCTTCTCGGGAAAATCGATATTTGGTGTCCCGTTACGCCAAATTTTAACGATGAATTTGCAAAAACGTGTCGGAGCAAAGGGGAAATCTTCTGGTGGTACGTCTGTTGCTGGCCCCATGCCCCCTATTGTACCGAATTCACGGATCATAATGCAGTCGAACTGCGAACCTGGCTCTGGCAGACCTGGCAACACGAGGTCGCCGGTATTCTCGTTTGGGCTTCAAACTATTGGACCTCCAGTGCAGCCTTTCCGGATACGGCTCAAAATCCCTATCTGGACCCCATGTGTTATGTCTCCGGTTATTCGACTCCGCCCGGAACAAAAAAGTTTTGGGGAAATGGAGATGGCCGATTCTATTATCCTCCTCTCTCCTGTGCGCAACCTGCTCTAAAACCGGTCTTCGACGAGCCTGTTCCTTCCATCCGATTGGAAATGCTTCGTGAAGGAATTGAAGATTTTGAAATGCTTTATCTCCTCAAGGAGAAACTCAAAAATAGTAATTCCATTAGTGCCGAACGTCGGGCCGATTTTGAAAAACTTCTAATTGTTCCCGATACAATTACAAAATCTATGACCGATTTCGCGACTTCACCACAGCCGATTTATCAACAACGTGAAAAAATCGCAAAAGCCATTGAATCACTGCCGTAGTCGGAAGTTTATTATTCCCTTGAAACAGAAAAAATGGTGTCAGGACTGGAAACGATTGTATTAAGAGGTATAATATAAAATCTACAGATTATTAGATAAACACAAATAGTTTTATCAAACACCATTGGTGAAAATCTGTAGATTCCAATAACCATTTAATATATAATGACAAGGGACATATATTATGACATCGAGTCAGTCACCCTATTTTAATCCGGCGGAAACGATATCGCAGGATGAACTTCATCATCTTCAGAACGAGAAGGTCAAAAAGATATTATCCTATGCGATGGAGCATAATGAATTCTATCGCCAGCATTTTGAATCGTGCGGAGTATATTCGGGCGATTTTTCCGGACTGGAAGATATAGCGAAACTTCCCCTTATGTCGAAGGAAACGTTTCGTCAAACCTATCCGCTTGGTCTTCTCTGTCGCAACAAAAAGGAAATTCAGGAAGTTCATCTTTCCAGTGGTTCGACGGGAACGCCGGTCGTTATGCCCTATACGATAAACGACCTTCATCAATGGGCCGATTGTATGGCGCGATGTTATCGAATGGCGGGGGCCTATCCGGGCGATGTTGTACAAATTACCCCTTCCTTTGGTTTGTTCAATGGTGGATTCGGCATGTTTCATGGTGCTCGAGCCGCCGAACTCTTTATTGTTCCGACCGGTTCCGGAAATACGGAACGTCAAATTCGTCTGGCACATGATTTCGGAACGAAAATTCTAACCGCTGTCGTTTCCTATAGTATTCGAATTATCGAGATTATGGAAAAATTGGGGGTTAAACTTTCGGAACTCAAGGCGGGTCTGTTCGGCGCGGAAACTTTAACCGATGCCATGACAAAAACCATTGCGAATGGATTGGGGATAGAAGTCTTTAATATTTATGGTATGACCGAAACCGGTGGAGTAGGAACCTTGGGGTGCGATTGTATTGATCATTCCGGAATACATGTTTGGGAAGATCAATACTATCTGGAAATTATTGATCCGGAAACGAAGCAGATTCTACCGGACGGTGAATTGGGGGAACTGGTCGTGACCT
This sequence comes from uncultured Planctomycetaceae bacterium, assembly GCA_964442735.1. GTDB lineage: Bacteria > Planctomycetota > Planctomycetia > Pirellulales > Thermoguttaceae > JAUNBG01. The sequence goes on from CAYUAP010000088.1 coordinate 11,157, forward strand.
CCCTGACACGGGAAGCCCTGCCGGTTATCCGTTTCAAAACGGGCGATTTAACCCGTATTCTCTCCCGACAAAAATGCGCCTGTGGCCGAACCCATCTAAAATTAGACCATATCGCCGGACGAACGGATGATATGTTGATTATTAAAGGCGTTAATTTCTTCCCGACTCAAGTGGAACAGGCTCTTCTGGAAATTCCAGGCGTTCATCCACACTATCAGATTATTATCGAGGAGACTGCCGGTGTTAAAGATATACGTGTTCATGTCGAAGCAGAAGATAATGTAACAGGCTATATGGTCGCGAAACATTTAAAAGAACGGCTCGGATTTTCACCGAAGGGCGATGTCTTCAAGCCGGGAACTTTACCAAGAGAAGAAGGTAAAGCGGTTCGGGTTATCAAAAAATAGTGGTCTATGACTGTACGACGTTATCAATTCGGCATTTCCCGGGAGCGCGGACGTCTCGTCCGCATCCTCAAAACAGGCGTCCCGCCTGTTTTGGAAAACGGAACTTTATAACGGCCCTGAATATATACTCCAGACCGGAATAACGCCGGAATGATATCGGAACGATCCGGAACGATCCTGACTTTTCGTGGAATACAAACGTCAACATACGTCAACATACGTCAACAAACGTCAATACGAATGTCTCGTCCACACACGCCAAGGCGGGCGTCTCCCTGTTTTGAAAAAAGGAATTGAAAACGGTCTTGAGTCTAACCTTAAAAAGAGGTTCCCGTTACATTGGAACAGATTGAGGATTCCCCGGATTTCAATCAACTTCGGAAATATTACAATTCCCCCTCCTTGTAAAATATTTTTCCTTCGATACAATACTTCTATTATGAATTCGGAAAACTTTGTTTTTAAAAGAGTTCATTATAGTATGATAAAGTTATTATAATATGATAATGATAATATGATAAAGTTATTATAGTATGATAATGTATGGTATTGTATTACCCGGTAGTGTAATGGTAGCACCAGGGATTTTGGTTCCCTTAGTCAAGGTTCGAATCCTTGCCGGGTAGTTTTAATACGTACACCAGTTCGTTTTATGCCGAAGTGGCGGAATTGGCAGACGCGCTAGGTTCAGGTCCTAGTCTTCGTAACAGAAGGTGGAGGTTCGAGTCCTCTCTTCGGTATTTTGTATTCAGTCAAACTATAACGAGTGTGATTGAGTATATGCCTTGATAGCTCAGTTGGTAGAGCAAGCGGCTGTTAACCGCTGGGTCCTAGGTTCGAGTCCTTGTCGAGGCGCTTTAAATAGGGGACGGAAGTTTTAAAATAGGGGACGGAGGTTTTCCTGTTTTTGAATTTGATATTTTTTCGATATTAAAATAAATTATTTTGGTGATACCCCTTGCTAAAATAAAAAAAAGGTTTAATATATAGTTAAATGATTGGTTTTCCTGTCATGATAACGAATACGCCTTGATAGCTCAGTTGGTAGAGCAAGCGGCTGTTAACCGCTGGGTCCTAGGTTCGAGTCCTTGTCGAGGCGCTTAAAAAGGAAGGTATTTTTAATACCTTCCTTTTTTTATTATTTTGCGTGTATAATCTTCGTTTAGTATAATCTTTTCGTTTGAAGATCTTTAAAGGACATGTTAAAAGGACAGGGACGGGCTATTCCTCTTTTAAAGGAAATATCATGGATTTAAAGTTGAGTTAGTGGTCCGATAGCAGTGATTAAAGGATTATCCAATCGGTATTTTTGGAGTATAGAAGAAATATCGTCCAGGGAAACATTTTTTACAAGTTCCATTTCCTCTTGCATCGTATGATATTTTCCGGTTTGCAGCCATTCGGAACCGAGAGCGAACATACGGCCCATGGGCCGTTCACTTCCGAGCACGATACGGGCCAGAATTTTATTTTTTGCGCGAACCAATTCTTCGTCATAAACACCGTTCTGAATAGCTTCCAAAAACAGATCGTTCATAATTTTCATATTATCGGAGACGTCCTCTGGAGCGCAGCAGAGGCATGTACCGAAGAGGCCGGCGTCGGTATAATCGCAATAGGAGAGTCCGGCGATATCAGCTTTTCCGGAATCGACCAGAGCCCAAAAGATGCGACTTCCCACATCATCGCCAAGAATATTTGCGGTTAAAACGGCGGTATTTCGATCCAAATCCTTCGCCGAAGGCGCCGATATTGTCTGAAAAACATATTCCTGGGCACAAGCAGCCCTTGTAAAAAGATGGGTTCCGACGGCTCCGGTCGGTCGAAAACTTTCCCGGGCAACCGGAAAAGATGCCCAATGACGGGTTCTCTGCTGAATTTCTTCGCAAAAAACGTCAAAATCAACCTTGCCCGCTACGGCTATGAGAATACGTTCCGGACTATAATGTTGCGCATGATATTCCAGCATCTGTTCCCGTTGAAGATTACCGATGATCTCCTTCGTCCCAAGAACACTTCGACCCAACGGATGTCCTTGAAAAAAAATCTCCTTGGTTTTATCATCTATTCCATAGGGAGGCTGATCTTCATACATACTGATTTCTTCCAGAATAACATTTTTTTCCGTATCGAAATCTGTTTGACGAATTGCCGGATGGAGAAGATCAAGAATTAAATCAATAGCCATCGTTCGGGTCTGGGGAAGAACGGAACAGTAAAATACTGTCGATTCATCACTCGTAAAGGCATTAGAGCGCCCTCCCATTTCGTCCAGTTGACGATTAACATCTTCGGCACTTCGTGTTTCCGTTCCTTTAAAGATCATATGTTCCAGAAAATGACTACATCCGGAAGTTTCGTCAGATTCATCGCGCGCTCCGGTCTGAACAAAAGCACCGAGGGCCATGGAATAGGCCTGTTGGTTGATTTCGCCAATAACTTTTAGTCCGTTTGCCAATTCCGCCATTCTAAATTCAATCATCTTTTTCTATTCCGTTAGAGGTTCTTTTATCCCAAATTATTTCCTGCTGTTCATAGACTGGTGTAATAAATTATGCTTTTAACGGACAGGACTGGAACGCGTGCATCTCGCCCGTATCGCCGGGGCACAGGACGTCTCGCCCTGCACTTCAGGACTGAATGCTATGTATCCTGTCCGTATCCCTTTTAAATTACCATATAATACTGTTGTGTTTTACCTGCTATTAACCAACACCCTTTGAACAGGACCAATTATTTTAGTATAACGAAAATTTACCATATTTCAAGGACAGCCTCCCCTTGTAAAAAACAGATTTTAAAGGTATATATATAGAATTGGATCTTTTACAGACAGGTGGAAAGAGTATATTTCTCTTGCCATACACTACCATCAAAATTTAAAAAATTTGAGAAACATAAGTGAGGACAATCAGGTATGTCGAAATTCAGTGCGGATAACATTCGAAATATAGCTTTGTGTGGACATGGAGGGTCGGGAAAAACAACGTTGGCCGATACGTTGCTAAACGTAACCGGGGTGGTCAAACGACCAGCCAGTGTTGACGATGGAACGAGCATTTGCGATTTCGATGAAGAGGAAAAGAGCCACAAATATACTGTAGAGTCCAGTATCGTTCATTTTGAGCATGCTGGAAAAAGATTCAATATGATTGACACACCTGGTTATCCCGATTTTATCGGATCGACTATTGGAGCTCTTTGGGCTGTCGATACTGCGGCCATCGTTATTAACGCCCAGTCGGGAATTGAAGTCAATACGCGTAAAGTATTTGCGGAGTCGAAAAAGGCTGGTGTTGGTCGTATGATTATTATTAATAAAATGGATGGTGATAATATTGATTTTGAAAGTCTTGTCGCCATGATTCAAGATGTTTTTGGATCGGAAGCCGTTTTATTTAATGTTCCTATCGGCCATGGACAGGATTTTAAGGGGGTAGTCAGTACCATTAATCCTCCGGAAAATGTCGAGGGGGCGTTGGTTGATCCCCATGAAATTCATGATGCCTTAATCGAAACGATTGTTACTGTCGACGATACCGCTTTAGAGCGTTTTTTTGATGGTCAACTGCCGGACGAAAAGGAAATGGCCTCCTTAATTGCCAAGGGAATGCACAATGGAACCTTGATTCCTATCTTTTGTATTTCCGGAAAGTCCAAAGTCGGACTCCCCGAGTTAATGGATGCCATGGCCGCCTATGCACTGCCCGCCGATTATATTAAACGCACTGCGATGGATGCCGAAGGAAAAGAAATTGTATTGTCGGCAAATCCGGAAGGTCCTGTCTCGGCGCAAGTCTTTAAGACACGAATCGACCCCTTTGTTCAGAAGGTTAGTTATATTCGAATTTATTCCGGAACAATCAAGACTGGAATGCAGGTTAGTTCGCCCAATTCCCGTCGTGGCTGGAAAATTGCACAGCTCTTTGAAATGCTAGCCAACGAAACACAGCCAATTGACGAAGCCGGGCCCGGTTCCATTGTGGCCGTTACCAAGAGTGATGAATTGCGTACATGTACTTGTCTTGGTGATTATACTCTCCCCTATTTCAGTTATCCGACTCCTATGGTTAGTCTGGCGGCCTCTCCGAAGAGTCGTGGCGACGAAGCAAAGGTCTCCGGCGCTCTGACAAAAGTTGCGGAAGAAGATCAAACCTTTAAGATGGAACGCAACGAACAGACCAAGCAGTTGGTTATTACAGGAATGAGTGAACTTCATCTTCAGATACTTCAGGAACGTCTCAAGAGACGTGATAAAGTCGAACTGGACACGAAAGAACCGAAGGTTCCCTATCGGGAAACCATTCAGACAAAGGCGGAAGGAATGTATCGGCATAAAAAGCAGTCTGGAGGAGCCGGTCAATTTGGTGAAGTCCATATTCGTATGTATCCGTTCCCGGGCGGAACCGATCCGGAAGAATTTGCCACAGATAAAGCCCGATTCCCGCAAATGAAGGAATTCAAGCATTTCCCGGAAAATAACTTCCTCTGGGTTGACTCCATAGTCGGGGGAACGATTCCTTCGAACTTTATGCCTGCTATTGAGAAGGGGTTTAAAGAGAGAATGGAACGTGGTGTTTTAGCGGGCTGTCATGTACAGGATCTCTGTATTGAAGTCTTCTATGGAAAACATCACCCGGTCGATAGTAATGAACAAGCGTTTAAAACTGCTGCATCCAATGCCTTTAAGAAGGTCTTTATGGAAGCCAAACCATCTCTATTGGAGCCGATTGTCAATCTGGAAGTAACTGTTCCGACGGACAAGGTTGGTGACGTTAATTCCGACCTGGCGGGGCGTCGTGGTCGTCCAATTGGTATGGAATCTGCTGGTGGTGGAATGCAAACCATTATGGCCGAAGTTCCTCTATCGGAAGTTATGTCCTATAGTCGAAACCTCGCGAGTATGACTGGAGGACAGGGAAGTTATTCTATCGAATTCAATCGATACGATGTTGTTCCTGGCAATGTTCAGGCACAGGTTATTGCCTCCGCTGAAATTCAAGAGGAAGAAGAATAATTGCGGACTATCGGTCTTCCCGATCGATAGTCAGTTACATATCACACCATAATATTTTCAAACGTTTTCCATTGTCAAGCCGAGGAGGAAGGTTCTACCGGAATCCCGGTTTCCCTATTATTAGCTGGCAACGCCTTTTAGAATCCAATGGCATCCCGTAGAATCCCGTCTTCGAAACATTTTCTACTGTCTCAAGCCGTGGAGGAAGGCACTGCCGGAATCCCG
>CAYUAP010000088.1:16905-19874 GCA_964442735.1 uncultured Planctomycetaceae bacterium
TTCGAAACATTTTCTACTGTCTCAAGCCGTGGAGGAAGGCACTGCCGGAATCCCGATTTCCCTATTATTAGCTGGCAACGCCTTTTAGAATCCAATGGCATCCCGTAGAATCCCGTCTTCGAAACATTTTCTACTGTCTCAAGCCGTGGAGGAAGGCACTGCCGGAATCCCGATTTCCCTATTATTAGCTGGCAACGCCTTTTAGAATCCAATGGCATCCCGTAGAATCCCGTCTTCGAAACATTTTCTACTGTCTCAAGCCGTGGAGGAAGGCACTGCCGGAATCCCGATTTCCCTATTATTAGCTGGCAACTCCTTTTAGAATCCAATGGCATCCCGTAGAATCCCGTCTTCGAAACATCTTCTACCGTCTCAAGCCGAGGAACGCAATGGAAGACACAATGAAAAACTGTTATGGCAGGAAAAATTTTTAGCAAACCTGTCCTGCAATCGAATAAAGTTTGTATTCCAGATTATTTTTTAATTTTCATAACTGGAAAATTTGAAGAGCCGGAAAGAAAGATGGCGCGTTGTTCTTTACCAAATGACATTTCCGAAAGATTTGATACTTGATCTTGGGCAAACCCCAGCCAGTCGCGAACACGTACAAAACCATCACTATCGGCAGCGTTACGAGTTTTCAGTAATCCTTTATCGGCAGCTCCGAGTCCGGCCAAAAGGGCATAGGTCAAAACGCCATGTCCAACGTCCGGCAATTCGAGGGCAACTTCTTTTCCTGCGGCAGCGGCGATTGTAAAACATCCTGTCATTTTGGAGAGAGACTCCATGGCTTTACGTTCTTCCATTGCGTTACGAGAAAGAGCGGCTTCTGATTGACAGGTATCGTAAATAACGATGCGTTTCATGGCGGGAACAGCGTTAATCCAATCGTTTAAGATATCTCCACCTATCCCATTTTGCCGGACAATTTCATCAGAGGAATCACCTTTATCTGAAGTAAACGGAAAATCATAGGGACAGAAATAATACAATTGACCAACAGTCTGCCCATGTCCGGCAACGGAAAAAATGAAAATATCCTGGGGACGTGCTTGTTTCGTGAGCTCGTTAAATACGACAAATGTTATATTCCTCTCGACGTTGTTTCCATCATTGTTCTTTAAAGTAAATCGAGTAATCACAACGTACATTTTTTAATCGACAGGTAGATATCCCAGAACGGCTTTTTATTTTGTTCCGGGATATATTACAAGTGCAGTATTATGAATACCACTTTTATGGATTGATAATCAGCGGCTGCTCAAGGTCATCCTGAATGACCATTTCCTGTGGCATACTGTAGTTACTTTTGACGTAATTATGAACCTGGTCTTTAATAGCATCGAACAGATTGGTTTGAGTCATCCCCGATTTGGTTTGGAGTGAATCCATAATGTAATACGTCATAACACTCATATCGTTTTCCCTGCGGACCAAGGACGATTCGTTCGGAGCCGAACTTGCGATCACCGCAACATTACGCTGTCCAATATCCTTGACTCGTGTGATTTCACTGAATCCGAAATCGAACGGCTCCTCGTCTAAATCCTTCGAGCGAGTCGCAATTCCGCCACTGTTACAGGCATCGAAGATAAAGAGCATTTTCCGACCGTCAAGATTCTGAACCCAGCGTCCGAAAACATCGTCAATGAGCATTGTATTCCGATCATAACGTCTTCCGTCATAGGGGACAAGGAACTCGTCCTTGCCATCTTTTTCGTCACCGTCATTATCCGCGCAACGTCCGCCATGTCCGCTCCAATAAACGAAAATTGTATCTCCCGGCTTTGTGTTTTTCGGAAGTGCTTCACAGAATACTTTTTGGATATTTTCCAGTGTGGCATTCTCGTTTGTCAGGGTTAATGCGTTTTTCATGGGTACCTGGCACTTTTTCAAATATATGTCCTTCATATATTCAACATCTTTTGCGCAAACCGCTATTTCCTGAATGTTCGTGTCTTCATATTTACCAATACCAATTCCGACAAAAAAGCGTTTTTCTCCTTCGGTACTACGCCTTTGATTTTTTGCTATCGTCTTAATAGTCAGGCAGCATTCGGCCCATTTCTTGTTGGAATATTTATCCGTAGTATCTGCCGTCCCCTCTGTAACAACCCCTTTGATGAATCTGTTCCATAGGAAGTTGTCCATAATAGTAAACTCGTTACCCAAATCTTTCGTTTTGATCTCGTTTAGCGGCTCTTTCGATACAATAGCCAGAAGTTTTTCCTCGCCAAACGGAGCCGCAACCCTTAATCGAAAATTACTTCCTGTCTCCGGAATCATAATCGTTTGATTCCCCTTAATCTCGTTGTTCGGATGATACTTGTTCGGATAAAGAAGTGTAACATTATTTGTCGCATCCTGATAGAGCAAATAGAGATACCCGTCATTTTCGGAGATCACCTTTGTGACTATGATATCCCCTTCACAATAGGTCATATCCTCGTGGTTCACAGAGACACGAACGTAAAACGACGGTTTGTCGTTGGTGACTTCATCCAATTTGATGCCACGGCTTTCCTCGGCGGAAAGTTTCGAAACACACATGATTGCCGTTATGAGTACAGAGGCCAATATTAATATTTTTTTCATCATTAATATTTTTTTCATCTTTCTTCCTTTGTTATTGTTTTAAATCTTGTTGTATTATCCCTAATATAGTCGAAAACATCGATCGTCTGGACTATAAAACGATTATATTATTTCTTCCCGGTTTTTGACGGAACAACGACGACAAATGGTACTTCATCCTGTGCAAATCGACCTATCGATCGCTTCGTTTTACCAAGCTTTTTCATTGGCTTGTCACTTTTATTCCAATCGCCAATCATTTCCCGAACCTGTTCGGCAAGAGCCGGAGTCCAACGAAACTGACCATCATTAAGTCTTTCACCCGTATCCGCCAGGTTGGTCCAGGGCTGACGCACCATTTTAGGAAAAATAGGTTAGGAATTAGAGAATTTGGG
>CAYUAP010000089.1:0-12491 GCA_964442735.1 uncultured Planctomycetaceae bacterium
TGGGGAATAAAACAGGCGAGACGCCTGTTTTCCCGGCGTGCGGACGAGACGTCCGTTCCTGTCAACTCCTTTTTTGGGGAATAAAACAGGCGAGACGCCTGTTTTCCCGGCGTGCGGACGAGACGTCCGTTCCTGTCAACTCCTTTTTTGGGGAATAAAACAGGCGAGACGCCTGTTTTCCCGGCGTGCGGACGAGACGTCCGTTCCTGTCAACTCCGTTTTTTGAATGGATATAAATAACATAGTAGAAAAAACAGGTCAGTGCAGATTCAATGTATTTATTTTATTTAAAAGGTTTAACGACAATAACGATTATCTGATCGATCTCTATCAAAACATTAATCTAAAACATATTTTCACTACAGGATAAATAAATCATACAAACATCAGAATCTTTTTATCGCCAACCAATTGCGTAATTGCTGTATAATCGTTAATAATTGCAATCCGGTAATAATAATCACCATGAATGTGTATCTTTTTGTATTTTTTACATTTTACCTAACCTACCTATTTACTCCGGACGATTTAAGATGTATCATTCAGTAGAAAGTGGATGGATTTCTTTCAGAACTATAGTGGAAAAAGGGTCGTTTTTGTCGAAAAACAAGAAAACGAGAATCTGAAAATTAAAGTTAAATGGATATTAAGATAAAGGAGTGGGAAGGATGCTGGTATTATCTCGGTACAAAGATCAGAGTATTTATATAGGGGACGATATAGTCATCACTGTGGTCGATGTACGTGGTGACCGTATTCGATTGGGGATAGAGGCGCCAGCTAATGTCCCGGTTCACCGCGAAGAAATTTATGAAGCGATCAAAAAGGATCGCCTCAGTGTGGATTATAAAGATGTTGGAAGAGGGAAAAAGGACAAGGTTCTGGAGTTTTCACTTCAGGAATAGGTTCTACAGGTAATACAGGACTGTTTCCGAAACCTGTATTTTATCATTTTGGTAAAAACCAAGTTCGGCAAAATACGGGATATGTGGACGTAAAGTCTACTTTTTCCCCATAAAAATCAAACAGTCCTCTTGTAAACAATCTTCCATTGTATAATCATTAATTTGTATAATCATTATTTTCCAAGCAGTTTTTCCAGTGTGGGTAGAAGTGTTTGGAAATCGACGTCATTATCAATAACTTTTCCATCTTTCCCGATTAGGATAAAAGTGGGAACACTGGTAATACCATAATATTGGGAAAGTGGAGTTTGTTTATTCTGTACATTAAGAGCTTCCGAAACGACAGGCCATGGAATCTTGTTATCAACAATAAATTTATGAAGTGTTTCGGGATTTTCATCGACACTGTAGGAGAAAATTTCGAGTCCCTTGCCATGATACTGCTGATAGATAGCTAGAAGTGAAGGATAAAGGGCATTGTAAGGTTCACACCATGTTGCCCAGAAATCAACCAGAACGACTTTTCCCTGGCAACTGCTGGAGTCAAAAGGTTTTCCGTCACTACAGGTTCCTTCCAAAGGCATCGATTGTCCGACCAGAGTGGTGTATCGAACAACGCCCGCAATGTTGTCGCCCATGGCATTCAGGCTTGCGTCCTTCGATTGCTTGAAGGTCTGATATAAATCACCGAAGATTTCCCCGAGCAATTCGGGAGCTTTATTGTTTTCGGCAATAGCGACAATGGGATCGACCAGTTCGAGAACCAGGTCGGCAATAGCGGGATTCTGTATGACAAAATCCTTGATTTGAGCCATGATCTTCTTGAGATCGTCCGTCGCTCCCTTGGTCGTAGCCAGATTTACAACCTGAAACTGATAATCAAGAGCTTGATAATTGAGAATCATTTCCCGTCCGGACGCATTACCTTTAATTCTATCGTTACTGGAGATCCATGTAACGAAAGTGTGATAGTCGTTATAATTGGTGGGATTGGTCGCCGCTAAATTTCCGAGAACCTGGGCCCGAATACCACAGGCCATAAAGAATTCATGATCCTGGGTCTGTTGGGCCATTATCAGATCGGTGATTTTAATAATGGTATCATACAGTTTTTTCATAGCGGCTGTGAATTCTTCTTCTGTATCATAATCACGTGGAGTCGTCATCAGTTTTTTAGCAAATTCCAGCAGTTGTGCCGGAGTGGCATTTTCCGGTATTTTCATATCGATTACATTCTGTTCGACAGGGGCCTCTTCTTCAATTGCGTTTTGAGATGCCGCTGGTTGCGGGGCCCCCTGTGGGGCCTGTCCCCAACCCAATTCGGTCAAGCACAAAACAATGGCTAAAAGGGCAAATAACCAAATGGTCTTTTTCATTTTTAAATCTCTACATCTAATGTTTAAGGCGATTACCATACATCCGGGAACGATGAATTTCCTGTCCGTTTCTACGGTTATCCCGAGATTGAGGAATCTTGATTCTTCACAATTTGAATTCATAAATCGCCTTGTATGGATTATTATTCTTTTACAAACGATAGAACAGGAGAATTATAACAGATTTAACAATTTGAGTCCAGACCAATTTAAAGAGAGAAAAAGAGAATATATAATCGATTATAGGTAACCATTCACGAACGATTTTGGAACCATGGATATCACACGGATAAACACTGATAGTCTGCCATAAAATACAATTTTCACAATAACAAACTAACATTTTAACTATTATAATAAATAATTTTATCATAAAAAAGTTTGTTTGCCAAAAAATTATCCGTGAAAAGCTGTGTTATCCGTTGTTTCACTTTATATCCGTGAACGGTTACGATTATAGTTCCCGCAATTATATACCCAAGGTCGTTATAAAAGTCTATTTTTCAAAACAGGCGAGACACCTGTTTTGAATGATGCGGACGAGACGTCCGACTCCCGGGAAATGCCGAATTTATAACGTCCTAATGTATGGTTCAAGGAATCCAGGATTCCTACATTATATGCCTTCATCTAATCTTCACGGCGGCCTTCACGGTTCGAGAACAGATAATCAATCATGGATACCGTATAGAAAAAGTTGGGGCTCCAACCTTCCTTTATCTATCCCCAAGGCTACTCAAGGCCATTTTAGATTCCTTCTTTTCCAAACAGACGGACGTCTGTTTTAGAAGATGCGGACGAGACGTCCGACTCCCGGGAAAGACTGTAATTCTAACGTTCTATTGTATATCTGTTTACACGTTACGTCAATTACGAACCGAAGCGAGTTTATTTTGATCCACTAATTTGGCAACAAGATCACTTAATGAATTCTGTCCCAGCGAATCCTGGAATACCGATTGCTCGTCCGGGACAGACATCATAACCTTCATTGTCAACGTTCCAATGACAATTTGATCGTCATTCTTCAGTTTTTCTTCGTATTCAACCCGTTTACCATTGAGAAAAACACCGGTACTACTGTTTAAATCACGAATAAAAAAGGAATCGTTGTCATTGATAATCGCACAATGATATTCATTGACCGACTTGTCCGGATAACAAAAACGACAGTCTTTTGCCCGTCCAATAATAAAGCAATTCGAATCGACAGATATATCGGAAATCGCCGTATTTTGGTTTAAAATTTGTAACATCATTTTCATCACCTACATTTCCATGTTGTATATATTGTTACTGTTTTATTATATAGAAACTATTATAGCGAAAAAGAAACAGTATCAATCCCTCAATATCACTGAACACTAATATCTATGAACATCAATCAATAAACAAAGTTCCGAAAATACTTAACAATAATTATATAAATTCGACAGAAAAAGACCTGGCGATAACCTCAAAATCAAAAAAGTAAAAGAATGGATTGCATTCCCCTATTTTATTCGATATAATATTTATAATGTTTCTTCCACACACGATCACCTGTAAAAAAGGAGAGTATTTATGCGTAAAATTGTAATGTTTGTTATATTCGTATATGTAATAACATTTGGAATGGTCATCGGTCAAGAAATACAGCTTCATCCACAGGCGGAGAAGTATCCGGTCCCCTATGCTGGTCCCTTTGTCATGTTTTCGACGGGTGAAATTGTGTCACTATCCGGAACGGAAGCGCACCGGAGTACGGACGGCGGTAAAACCTGGCTGTCGAGTTCGGCGGTTCCGACTGATAAATATATAATTGGCGACTATTCGATAGTACGTACAAAAGACGATACTATAATCGCTGTATTCTGTAATAACAAAGAAATTCGACGCGGTAAATGGGGAGAGGGTTCACCAACAGAATGGGAGATTCCCATTTATTCCATACGAAGTTTGGACCATGGGAAAACATGGTCATCTCCACTGCCAATTCAACGAGATTGGGTCGGAGCACTTCGTGGAATGGTTGTACTAAAAAATGGACGAATCGTTCTGGCAGCCATGGCGGTTAAGCCTTGGGAACATATTATTCCGGTCTACTATTCCGAAGATCAGGGACAAAGTTGGAAAAAAACGGCAACAATTACCATGGAAGGTTCCCATATTAATGATCACGATGGAGCAATGGAGCCAAAATTAATCGAATTGAACAATGGTTCCATCTTTATGCTGATTCGAACAACGAAGGGAACGTTTTATAAATCGATTTCCAATGATGGCGGTTTAACATGGTCGAAACCGGAATCGACAGGGATTCAAAACAACAATTCGTTTGGCGAACTCGCCCGACTCGCCGATGGACGTCTGATTTTAATCTGGAATCGGGATGATAAATACCCGCCATTCGACTATCAGCCCGATCCCAAAGACTGGATCGTTCAGGATCAAAGCTATAGCTGGATTCGACGCCGTAATAAACTATCGGTTGCCTTTTCCTCCGACGATGGACAAACATGGACACCCCCCATTGTTATCGCGCAAACGGCCAATGAAAAAACATGGATCGCCTATTCCGTTTTCTTCGAACCGCAACCGGGCGTCTTTTGGATCGCCACCCAGCAGGGAAATGTCCGCCTAATGATTAAAGAAGAAAATTGCAAATAGAAACAAGGGTGAATATACTCAAGGTCTTTATAAAAGTCTATTTTTCCAAACAGGCGAGACACCTGTTTGGGAGTATGCGGACAAGACGTCGCTCCCAGGCCTGTTTTGGAGTATGTGGACGAGACATCGCTCCCAGGAAATGCCGCATTTATAGTATATCATTCGTTCTTTTGCCCTAAAGAACTGGTAAACATTCGTCACAGACCTGTTCTGCGGAATCCCTTCTGCTCAAAAAATATCTCGTTTGCTAACCATTCACGAACGATTTTAGAACCACAGGGGAACACAGATAGTTTGCCGTAAAATACAATATTTTACAATAACAAACTAAACCGTTTTATCTATTATAATAAATATTTTATCATAAAAAAATTTGTTTGCCAAAAAACTATCCGTGAAAATCAGTGATATCTGTGGTTTCACATTATATCTGTGGTTTTACATTATATCCGTGGTTTCACATTATATCCGTGAACGGTTACCTCGTTTGGTTAAACAGGAGCTTTTTCTGCCAAATAGAGGGTCGTGGTTCCGAACGTCATGGGAATAACGCGGATATTTACGAGTTCGGCAGCCTGAAGACGTTCCTTCATTTTTGCAATATCGTCGAACGACTGCACACTCTCCGGGAGATAATGATAGGCACTCTCTTTATTTTTGGCGATCCACTGTCCGAGTCGGGGCAAAATATATTTGAAATAGAATCGGTAAACAGAGGCATAAAGTGGAAATTGCGGCATTGTGAACTCCAATATGGCAATAATTCCTCCGGGCCGACAGACACGAACCATTTCCGCAATTCCCCGATCCGTGTCGTACATATTGCGAAGACCAAAAGCTATGGTGACCGCCGAAAATATATCTGCCGGAAACGGCAAATTCAAACCATCGCCAACCGATAGAAGAATCTCATTTTCCGCTTGTTTTTTTTGGAGCTTTATTTGGGCGGATACAAGCATTTCCGGAACAAAATCAACTCCGATAATTTTATAATCGGCCAGCGATTTTTGACAACCTTGAAGGTCTGTGATTTGAAGGTCTGTGGTTTGAAGGTTTTTCGGCAGAACGAAGTGATCGAACAAAATATGTTTTTTACGCTGTCGAAAAAGAAATTCCAATGCTAAATCTCCGGTTCCTGTCGCGACATCAAGAATAGGAGCCGTAATCGGATCCCCCTGTTTGAGCAGATGGTCATAGACCTCCCGAACCACTCGCCGACGCCAGGATCGGTCGATGCCAAGGGATAGAAAATGATTTAAAAAATCGTATCGTTGTGCTATTTCGCCAAACATTTTACGAATTCGTTCCGGCGATTTATCCACCGATTGATCAATCTTGTCCGTCATGGATCTCCCTTGATTCAAAATGACTGTTCGTCCGCCGGAAACGCGCCGGAGCGAACGTCGTCGATGTATTTTTCAGTTGCATCCAATATGATATTACTCAATGATGCATAACACTTCGCATGTTTTGGAAGACGATGATCCGTGTCGGGATAAAATCCCATCATATCGTGAAATACAAGGACCTGACCATCACAGCCGTTTCCGGCCCCGATTCCAATAATCGGTACCTCGACTTTTTTTACGATTTCCCCGGCCATGGCCTTGGGAACACACTCGAAGAGGAGTGAAAATACACCACACTCCTGGAGGGCAATTGCGTCATGAAGAAGTCGATCACAGTCTCGTTCCACCCGATAGGTACCGGTTAGTTTTATACTCTGCGGCATTAGTCCGCAATGGCCCATAACCGGAATACCGGCGTCGATCAAGGCCTGAATCGTCCCCCTTCGTTTTTCACCACCTTCAACTTTTATGGCGGCAACCCCCGTCTCCTTGACAACACGAGCCGCCGCCCGAACGGCCTCCTCCGGCCCCAACTGACAATAGGGAAACGGCATGTCCAAAATGACCATGGCCCGTTTCGCCGCCCGAACCACCATTTCCGTATGATAAATCATCTGATCCAATGTAACGGACAGCGTACTCTCCCGACCTTGAACGACGTTGCCAAGACTATCGCCAATTAGTATGATATCGACTCCCGCCGCATCAACCAGCGCTGCCGACGGATAGTCGTATGCGGTTACCATTACGATTTTCTCCCCTTGAGTCTTCATTTTCCTCAAACTGGAAACCGTAACCCGGCCCGTTTTTCCTGTCATAACACAATTCCTTTTTTAGTATTGCTGCAATAAATCCATCATTTTCCTATCGACGGCCAATCCGCGCCACTCTTGATAGTTGACGTCCCGACGTTCACTGTCTATTACGCCAATTGAACCGCGAAAATTCCATAAAGCCCAACCCCAACCGGCCTTCTTCCAGTTGAGAAGCATATCTTCCATCCAACGTAAAACAACATCGTGCGGAGTCTTGTTATAGGCGCCGAATTCGCCAACGATAACCCCTCCACCAGACTTCTCCCATTCCTTCCAAGGAGCAATCGACGTCTCTTCAAGCCATTTTCTATCGTATATTTCTCCATCGATCGTCTTGATTTTCCCTTCGGATGCATTCCATTGAAACACAGGAACCGGACCAGCCCAGGAGGAATTACAGGCGATTTTACATCCACCTTTAACGCTCTTGAATTCCAGTTCACTCAACAGGAGCCAGTCACCAGCGACATTCTGAATCTCAATTGTATTCGTTCCCGCTGGAATTTCAAGGGTATAATCTTTATCATAAATATTTTGCCATGTTTTCCATTCCGCTTTATAGACGGCTTTAGACCATTCCCCTTTTCCCCCTTGGGGCAGGAACTCTTTTTTATAGATTTCCCGACCGTCTGCCCGAACAACCAGAACCGATTTGGTCGAGACAATATCGACCCTTAACCGTAATTGAACCACTTCGGGAAATGGTCCTTTAATCACCATTGGCCTTCGAGCCACTTCATCGACCTCTTTTTTAGAGGGGACATAGAGATAACCGTTGACAACGTTCAGAGGCCAGGTCGGAACAGGTATTTTATCGGTTCCGGAAACCCAGGATGCTTTATAATGCGAGATCTGCATTGGTTTGTATCCGCGTGTTGACTGTGCGACCTTTAACTCCTTGAGACGCATAAAGGGAGTCGTTCCATAATTCGTACCATCACAAATAATCAAACGGTCCGGTGATTCAACACGAATGGCGTCAATAATCGTCTTCATCGCATTATAATACGCATTGTCATTGACCGTGGCAGGCTCGTTTAACAGATTAAAACTGATATTTTCATTGGGAATATCCTTGTAGCGTTTTGCAAAAGTGGCCCAATGCCAGGCACACAACTCCTGGGTTGCTTTATCCTTCCATAAAGAGGGTTCTTCCGGCGGATTGGCGACGGTCCAGCCCGGAGCGCGATGGAAGTTCAGACAGACATGAACACCATATTTCCGTCCATATCGAACGGCCTCGTCAATTTCGCTCAACGTCTCTTCCTTAAACTGCCGTTTTTCTTTTCCTACAGTCCAGACACGATAATCCATTGGAAGCCGAACAAAATTGAAACCGAGATCGTGAATGTTCTTGAAATCATCTTCACGAAAACGTTCGTTCCGGGAATTAAATTTTTCCAGAAGGTTAAAACCACGCCAGCACGGCAGTTTATTCCAGACAGGAGTCTGTAGTTTCGTTGTCTCGTTCGCATGAACGAATCGTGAAGGAATAAAGGCAGCAGCGGCACAGCCCAAGGCGGTCTCTTCCAGAAATCTTCTTCGATTGATTTTCTTTTCACACATTTTTATTTCCTTTATTAATAATTTATTCCGAGGGTATTTTTCAAAACGGGTCATTTTGTATCTGTTTTCCGTGAATAAAACGAAATATCAAGAAATAAATTTTTTAAAAACAGGAATAACCCGATTTTTTCGATTTTGGAATGGTCATTCCCTTCAGGATACTTGATATCAGGACCAGAACCCGCATATTGTGGGATACTTTTGAAAATGGCTTCCCCTCAAATTCCCTTCTAAAAATTTTTATGGGGTGTTCCCGCCCCCTCCTCTATTCATTGGATTTTCAACTAACCCGATATGACGGTTACTCCCTTTTATTCTTTAACCGGAGCAATGGAATAGAAAACAACCCCATGATGGTTCAGGACAATCTGAAGTTTCAGTTCTCCATCCTTCGAAACGGTCTGTTGATAACGATTCGGGTGAAGTTGCGATATTTTTACATAATGGGGCCGAAGTTCCTTTTGATAAAATCGTTTGGTCGACGGATCACTAATTGCAATATCCAGATTGGCACTGTCCGGCGACCAAGAGAAAACGGTATCCGGAATTTTATATGTTTCGCGATCTTTAAGCCATTGAACAAAAAAGTTGACCTGATCATCAATAACCGATTCCGTTATTTGAACTTTATGTCCGGACCAGAAGGGAACCTTTATTGTTGTCGTAATATTCACGGCGTCCTTGTAGTCCAGTGTATCATTGAAATTATAGGCCATAACATGTAATACCTGATCTTTTTTGTTCCAACCTGCCAGTGCATCACATTCGACTTTTGCGTCAAGTTTCTTCTCCGATGTTATCGGCAAAAGAGCGTCATTTTTGAATTGAACGGCATTAACGGCGACATGATAGGCAACGGTCGGAAAACCATTCCACGGATCACTACTGGAAAAACTCCAGGCGGAGAAATAATCAATGTCGTGATCGACCATCTGTTTGATAATACGAGCGTCAAAAGAAGCTTGATAGGTCTGCCCGACAATTCTAAAAATCAAATCGGTCGCGTTTTTCCCTTTTCGTCCACCTAAAATACGGCCTTCATCGATACCGTAAATCAGATCATTCAATCCGACTTGACGTGCTTTTGTCCGCAAATGATCAATAACATCCGGTAATGATATTTTATTGGGCTTGCCCGGGGCATAATCATAGAAGGACGCGGCCATAAAACAGATTCGGGTTCCTTTTTTCCCGGTTTTATAATTGATACCGTTGGCACAATGTTCCAAAAAATCGCGTTCGTCCCATAAACCTTCGGTACAGGCCATGGCATGGGCACCGACAAACACGTTTGGTCCAATCTCGTTCATTAGTCCGGCCACGGTATAATCGTAGAGTTTCAAATAGGCTTCACGGCTCTTTTCCGGAGAGCCGTCAATGGCACAAAACCAGTCGCGATTCTCAAATTCGGTTAAAACACCAAACCTCCATTTCAAGACTTCTTCCCGTCCGAACCGTTCTACCAGGGAACGCGCCATTGCAGCTACAAATCGATAATAAACGTCATAATCCTTCGGTGGATAGACATTTGTACCAAAAACTCCAATCTTCAATTCCGCCGTATATTTAAGAGGAACACTAAATTTAATATGGGGTTTCGCTCCCAAATCCAGGGTCGTTTGACATGCCTTGAGAAGGGGATCAAACTGATAATCATCCAAAACAGAGGCGTCCGTCGGATTTTTAAAGAGTTCACGTGCCTCCGAACTACCCGTCGCCTGCATGAACTGAACATATTCAACGAATCCACTTAAATTGGCTCCTTCGTCTTTTTTACCCGGCTTGAACGTCTGCATCATCCATAAATTAATATTACTGACTTTATTGCCAATAATCTTCCCCGGATTCCCTCCCTCTACTGTAAAATGAACGGAAGAAGGTTCACCCCCCCGACATGGTTCTGTTACCAGGTAAAATAATATTGTCATAACCATCAATACAATTCGATAATAATTATATCGCCGCATAAAGACTCCCCTAATCTATTAATGTCCCTTCCTTTTTCAGAACCATTCAACTTAATATCGAATAGAATAACATTTTTAAAAACCTGCGTCAATACAATCGTACTATAATTCTATCGCTTTACAATATCAGGATCCGGATAAAAATGAATTCATTTCAAGCGAGGATCCACAATAGTAACTACATGACATAGGTATTTCCAACACACTGTAATTTTTATGCACTGTAATTTTCATGTATTGTAATTTTCGAATATTTATCCTCTTGTTCATAGCCTTGTGTGACTTTTCTATTTGTTTGGACAGGTTTGATAAACCGAATTTCATGTTTTATTAGGACTAACATTGAAAAATGAAGTGATTACTTTATATATGTTCGTTCATGTTATTTCCAGCGATAGACTTCGTGAACAGGGAATATTTGAGTTACATTGAGTGGAAAAATCAACGGGAACCGGTATAGATGATTTATAGAGAACATCCTCTTCGATTCTCCGGTCGGATAGTTCGTCGAACATTTCTCCTGTTTCGTTCGTCAGATTCCGCCCATTACCAATGTTTATTTTATTTGTTTTACCTATAACCCTCATTTTAACAACTACACATTGAACGGGAGCCTATTTTTCCTGTTTTTTTCAAGAAAATCGTTAAATCCATCTTCTCAAAAACAACCTTTTATTGTTATAATCCATAATGATAATATTGGGTCCATTCAAAAAATGGAGGTTTAATTTGAAAACTGTTGATTAAGAAGTATATTTTATTAAGAAGTGTAATTGATGGATAATCGTTTACAGAATCGGTAGATACTACAGATTAGGATAATAGAAACGTGGCAGACAAGAACACACCTAAAAAATACATACCCAAGTTCCTTTTCCGGAAAAAAGGAGCGGAGGGAGATCTTGTGTTCAAACGGGCCGTTCCTAATGTTGTTGTTCAGACCACGAAGGATAATCCATTACAACAGGACAATTCGGACGATATTATATTGTCATCGTCGTTGAGAACAAGGGAGCAAACCGTTTCAGCTAACGACCAACTGGCAATTCTCAAATTCCCAACCCTTCTGGATTCGGATACGGATCGCGATTACATTTTAAAGCAGCAATCGTTACTCAAACGTTGGGAACTTCCTCCCATTGCGATTGATAAAACAATCTTGAGTCAAAATCCCTATACACTGATTCCCTTGATTGACGAAATTGAATCGGAGGGAGATGATCCGGGACTGATTTTATTTCATTCCAAACATTTACAAGATAGAAAATCGGAGGTCAAACCTTCGGATGTACTTGAATCGATAAATGTATCGGATAATTTTCTTGACATGCTTGTCATGATGGATTATAGCCCTAATTTAGCGGATTGGTCTTCCATGGAAGTATCCGGTGAATTGGCTTCCCTATCCGCGAATAGTACCGTTATTCCTTCTATGGTTACGGACTGCTTCCTAATCTGGAAGGAAAATGACGACTGGCCTCTTTCCGGAGATGAATACACAGCTCCCCTGGGATTCAATGCGGTACGTTCACAGGCACAGGTTCCGGCGGAATCGCGTTTAATATTAAAGAATACCGCATATATAGAGTATTCTGTAAAAAAACTTCCTCCGGTTATTACCGTCAACAATCAGAATACCACAGAAGATTTTGTCGAATCACCATTGGTATTGCGCAATATTTCCGTTTGCAAACCATTCCAGATAAATTCTTCATTGCTGTTGAACATAGCTTCCGATATTGGATTCGAGTCTCAAAAAATATCATTGTCACGTTTTATCGGATACGATCAAGGATATCGTATTGGGTATAAAACAGGAGTCGAACCGATTCCGGACGCACTCAATGCGCGATTGGAGGAAATA
>CAYUAP010000089.1:12591-19619 GCA_964442735.1 uncultured Planctomycetaceae bacterium
ATCCGACCAAGGTTAAAGACCTTGTTGACTGGTCGAATATCATACCAATGCTGGAGGCGACAAGAACCATAACGCCGGAAATCGTGCCCTCCTCTATGACCGGATATGAACAGGGATATCAGAGCGGCCTTAATACAGGTGGCGAACCGATTCCGGACGCACTCAATGCGCGATTGGAGGAAATATATCCGACCAAGGTTAAAGACCTTGTTGACTGGTCGAATATCATACCAATGCTGGAAGCGACAAGAACCATAACACCGGAAATCGTACCCTCCTCCATGACCGGATATGAACAGGGATATCAGAGCGGCCTTAATACAGGCGGCGAACCGATTCCGGACGCACTCAATGCACAGTTAGCAGAAGTATTTCCACCGAAGGTTGAAAAAACGGTTGATATACCGTGTCTTGAGAAGACACTTGTTCCTGTCATCAAAACGGAAGAACCAAATACAATTGCGGAAGAATCAAAAACAATTGCAGAAGAACCGAATACATTTGCAGAAGAACCGAAGGAGGTTCCCGTTCCGGTTAAATTCCCGATAATCAAGGAATCTGTGGCAAAAACAGATAAACAGACGGAAGAACCTGTTTCGGACAACTCGCCGTTGGATGTAAAACCGCGAACTACAGATTCGGAAGAGATAACGGAAGAAGATCGTATTCTGGAACGGTTATTGGGGCGTCCCTTAACATTAGCCGACCGGGAAGAGTATTATTGGGAAGAAGAATACGACAACGTTTCCGGGACATTAAAACAAACGCGTAAACGTGTAACGCCTCCCTATCCCACAATATCTGATAGTTTTCCCAAAAGAAATTCCGGGAAGCCCCAGGAACACAGAATAAAAAACAGTATATCCGCCAAATCCAGGAATGGAAACAATAACGGTCAAAAAGAAGAAACGACGGGAGGATCTAATTCATTAACCTCCATGATACGATATCCCATTGAACTGATTGGTCACTCCGTACTTGTAACAGGAAGAACCTTGAAACGGGTTGTCGTTCGACCTTCAAGCAGAACAAATCCGCACAAGGACGAGGAAATGAACAAACCTATTCGAAAAAGGAAGTCGGGAGCATTTTCGGATCTGTTGATTTCCATTATTACCGGAACCTTGATTGCATTTTTTATTGTTTTTCCATCCCTGCGTTTTGTCAGTAAAGAAGTTTATAATATAATCCTTAAAAGTACAGTTCGCAAAATTGGCGAAAAGGTTCCAATAACCCGAAATCAGGATTCCTCGGTTCTAATGCCTTTTATTACGGAGCAGATTTTATATCCAAAATATCAGACGTCTGAAATGCAGCAGGAGACCGGTTCCGAAGGAAATAACACGAATACAAATACGTCCCAATCGACTACTAATTCCAATTAATAATAACCATTAATAATAAATAACCTATGGAAGAAAAATTTTTAAAGTTGTTGAGAGCCCGATTTCCTAAAGATCGGCTTTATCTGGATTATACGCGTCGGCTGGCTTGGGGAACGAACGCCAGTTTTTATCGACTGATCCCCCAGGCAATCGTATTTCCGAAGACGGTCGAGGAAGTCGCGTTAATACTCCGGGAGGCAAGTGAAAGCCACACCTCCGTTACGTTTCGAGCGGCGGGGACCAGTCTGTCCGGTCAATGTATCAGTGATTCCCTTCTTCTGGTTGCGGGAAAATACTGGGAGAAGTACATTCTGGGTCCCAATGCGGAAACCATTTCCATGGAGCCGGGAATTATCGGTCAACGAGTCAATGATATTCTCAAGCCATACCATCGTATTTTTTCGCCGGATCCTGCCTCGGTCAAGTCGGCCATGGTTGGAGGGATTATCATCAATAACGCGTCCGGTATGAATTGCGGGACCCATGCCAATAGTGATCGCGTTCTAATTTCCGCTAAAATCGTTTTCGCCGATGGAACCATTCTTGATACAGGAAGTAAAACAAGTCGCAGTCAGTTTCAGTCAACGCATCCGGATTTTATTGAAGAAATTCTTCACCTAAAGAAAGATATTGAAAATTCGCCCGAACTAGCAGAACGTATTCGCAAAAAATACGAGATTAAGAATGTGACCGGGCTGAATATTCTTCCATTTATCTGTTTTGATGATCCCTTCGATATCATTGCGCATTTAATGGTTGGTTCAGAAGGGACGCTGGCGTTTCTGGCCGAGGCTACTGTAAAAACAGGTGTGGAACTTCCCTGTAAAGCTAGTGCCATGATCTATTTCGATCAGATTGGAAAAGCCTGTGAAGCAGTACAGATATTAAAGAAGACTCCGGTTGTCAGTGTAGAATTATTGGACCGTATTGCACTTCGTTCCGTGGAATCACTTCCGGAGATGCCAGTCTGGCTGCGAGATATTCCGGAGGGAACGACGGCACTACTCGTCGAGACGAAGGCGGAAACACAGGATCTACTCAATAAAAATATCGAACGCATTTCTACAGCCCTGGAGAAATTTCCGATCTATCATCCGGAAGGGCCGAATTCCGGATCGAAGGTCACTTTTACGGACGATCCGGCAGTTTATAATGGTTGGTGGGCAATTCGGTCAGGTATATTTCCTTCAGTCGGTGGGGCGCGCCAACCGGGAACTACCTGCCTGATCGAAGACATTGCGTTTCCCCTGGACGTTCTCCCCCAAGCTACGGAGGAACTTCAGCAGTTAATCGCCAAATACAATTATACCGATGGTGTCATCTATGGTCACGCGCTTGAGGGTAATTTCCATTTCATTTTAAATCAGCGATTCGATTCTCCGGAAGAAATCGCGCGCTACGAAGGTTTAATGCGCGATGTCGTTTCACTTGTTACGGAAAAATATCATGGTTCATTAAAGGCAGAACATGGAACCGGACGGAATATGGCGCCTTTCGTCGAAACGGAATGGGGATCGGACGCTTTTAACGTTATGAAACGTATCAAGAAACTGTTCGACCCACTCAATATAATGAATCCCGGTGTTATTTTTAACGACGATCCTCGTTGTTTTCTTCGTGACTTCAAGCCACTTCCTTTATGTGATCCCTCGGTAGACAAATGTATTGAATGTGGTTTTTGCGAGGTCAACTGCGTAACCTGCGGATTTACGCTTTCTTCGCGTCAGCGCATTGTCGTACGCCGGGAAATAGCGCGATTAAAGACAGATAAAAGTGATCCGAAACGACCTCGTGAACTTGAAAAATCATATAAATATCTTGGTAATATGACTTGTGCGGGCGACGGACTCTGTGCGACCTCCTGTCCCATGCAAATTAATACCGGTCATTTAACCCATTTGATTCGTGAAGAAAACGCGCCCCGAGGCAGTTATACCTGGTGGCTGGGGAAAATGGCCGCCGATCATCTCTCCTGTATAAAGTCGGGCCTGCGTCCCATACTAATGGTAGCCGATATTGCCCATCGAATCCTGGGATCAACGTTAATGTCCGGTATTACCATTGGATTGCACCAGGTCGGTGTTCCTTTGTGGACGCCCGCGATGCCAAAAGCACATTCGATCAAGCCTAAAAAAATCGTTCAAACCTGTTATCCGGACAAGGTCGTTTATTTTCCGAGTTGTATCAATCAGGCAATGGGTGTGGCCAAGGGATCGCCGGACCAGACTCCGCTAACCGATAAAATGATAAATCTTCTTCAGAAGGGAGGCTACGAAGTTGTCTTCCCCAAAAATATGGACAATCTCTGTTGTGGAACCATCTGGGAGAGTAAAGGAATGCCCGATCTCGCCGATGCCAAATCAAAGGAGTTGGAAAACGCGCTCCGGGAAGCGTCCGAGGAAGGGAAATATCCCGTTTTATGTGATCAGAGTCCCTGCCTCTATCGTATGCGTAATGTTATTAAACAAATAAAACTCTATGAACCGGTCGAGTTTATCGAAACATTTTTAGTTGACCGACTCGACTTTCATCCGATAGACGAACCGATTGCCGTTCATACGACCTGTTCCATGACAAAAATGAAACTACAGTCCCTTTTAATCCAATTAGCCAAACGATGTTCGAGGAAGGTTCTTGTTCCGGAAGAGGTCGGTTGCTGCGCTTTTGCGGGTGATAAAGGGTTCACCTATCCGGAAGTCAATCGTTACGCGCTCCGTAAACTGCGTCCTCAATTGGAGGCGGCAGGCGTTCACTGCGGTTATTCCAATAGCAGAACCTGTGAAATCGGATTGACAACCAACGGTGGAATTCCCTATCTCTCAATCGTTTATCTGGTGGACCAATGTACGACGGCCAAAAAACGGTAACAGATTCCCCGAAATGGCGTTCCAGAGATGTTTAATGGAAGTTCTTGTACCAATCACAAGGGGACATTTCGGAAGGGATTTATGCCTGAAACAGGTTTCACGGACCGTCTCTTCCGAAACCGTAATACGATGGATTACATTTAACCGTATTCTGTCGGTTGACGTCCACTTCCCGATTCATCGGACATGCCGCTTTAAAGGACAATCACGGCTCCTTGACGCGGAAATATGTTTCATGAAAACGCCTTCCCAAACTGCTATACTGTACGACGTTATAAATTTAACATTTTCTGGGAGCGCGGACGCCATGCCTGACGGCAGGCAGGTCTCGTCATCCTCCAAAACAGGCGTCTCGCCTGTTTTGAAAAATAGACTTTTATAACGACCTTGAGTATATTTTAAATCACGGATAATAAATCATGGATAATAAAAGGAAATGAAGAGAATGCAATTAAGAAAAATTTTTAATCTGTTCATGACATTTATTCTCCTGTTTGTAATTGTTTTAATTGCAAATAGCTGTGCTCCGTTGCCAATGAAAAATGTAGGGGAAAAAGGATCCATCCATTGGAAAATTCCGGCCCTTCCTTTTATGAATTCAACCGACAACAATAGTGAAACGGATCCTTTTATAACGACCGATGGACCGATAACATCCATGGAAATATCCCGTAATCACAAATACATGGCTATTACAAAAATAAAAGAGTTCTTGAACGCGCCGGACCCTAATACCGGAATGCGATTGAATCGTCAAGTCGAGTTATGGAATATTGACCATAACAAACCACATCAAGAGGCGGAAAGTGAATTGAGCGGTCTTGATTGGGCGATGGGAGCCACCTTCGATACCGAGGGTGAAAAACTCTATCTCTCCGACTGGTCCGTACAGCGTTCCATTGACTCCAAGGGAACCGGAGGGGCCAATATTCGTCGATTCGACTTGGAGACAAAGATGCATTATCTCTCTTTACTACCGGCAACGACGAAAAACAACCACCTTCGGCTCTTTAAGGGTAATCACTGGTTCGCCTGTCGGGATGAAAAAAATGTTTGGAGACTGGTCGATTCCCAGGAATCGAAGCGAATACTCTATTTTCCTAAAGTCAAGATCAAGCGAAACGATAAAGAGGTGGAAACGGAAGTTACGGAAGTTCTGGCGGTCTCCTATAATGGAGATCTGGCAGCGACACTGATATCTGACGGAGATATAATGAACGAGGATGGATTCTTCTATAACTCTAATGAAACGGAGAATCCGCGGACCATTGTCATTTGGGACCTTGTCGCCGCCAAATCGGTACCGATTGAGAAGGCGGTCGATCGTTTGGAGGCCCTTGAAATCTCGCAATTTAAAGTTAAAGACGGTGTCGAACCACGTAAATGTACCTTTTCTCCCGATAGCAGTATGATCGCCGTTCGTTCCAAGGCAAAATACGTTGGAATCTGGCAGACGGCAAATGGTAAATTAATCTCCGAACTCGGAGAACATAAACAGAAAATTCGCTGTATGGATTTTTCTCCGAATAATCTTCGGCTCGCTGTCGGTACCGGCGGTGAATATGGCCGAATCATTATCTGGGACTTGAGAAAAGAGAAAATTCACCGTGTCTACCAGGAGTCCGAAAAAGTCTGTCATGAAATTACCGCCATTACCTACGATTTCGACGAACCATATCTCTACTACGCAAATGAATTCGGTGATGTTAAAATATGGAATATCAAACCGAAGAAAAAGAGTCTTTAATCTAAATTTAAGATTTCATTCTCCTTTTATATAAATTTTTATATAATTAAATACAAGACATTATCATATAAATTATTATATCATTTATTACACAATATATTATACAAAAAATAGTATATATTGTGTCAATCCCATCAGGAAGACTCGTTCATGACCAGTTTAATATACTCAAGGTCGTTATAAAAGTCTATTGTTCAAAACAGGCGAGTTGCCTGTTTTAGAGGATGCGGACGAGACCTGCCTGCCGTCAGGCATGGCGTCCGCGCTCCCGGGAAATGCCGAAATTATAACGTCGTACAGCATAACATGACCAGTTTAATAATCGGAATACAACTTTTATCTCCATACTTTTTTGTTGCAGATATTTTTATTTTCACGTAAATATTACAATATCCCTTCCAAAATACCTGTTTTTTGCAAAAAAAGAAACAAAAGACCTGTATTACCGGGAGATCCATACCACAGAATATCCCGATAGCCAAATTCCTGAAAATAAATGAAATAAAAAATTCGCCCTAATTTCAAAAAAAAGAGAGTTATATACTTGCTATTCAATAAATGTATGATAAATTAGTAATTAAAGTGGATTTAAAATAATCTGTTGTTTAAATTCAGTACACCTTCGAAAAAAGAATCGATGCTCGAATAAATTCAAAAGACCGAATATTGCCTGTTTTTTTTTCGAAATAGTAAAAAATATGGCCCCTCCTTTATTGATACAAATATAGATTTTAAAATGTGTAAAACATGTTTTCGTTCTGTTTACAAGAAGAATTATGATATAGAAGGAACATGGAAAATATATCCAATAAAAACTATAACGAATTTCTTTACCGCAACGTCTTCAAACGTTGTTTTTCCTTCGTCCTCCCTTAAACAGGCGTTCCTTAATCAGGCATCTCCAATTCAGGCATCTCCAATTCAGGCATCTCAAAATCAGGCATCTCCAATTCAGGCATCTCAAAATCAGGCATCTCCAATTCAGGCATCTCCAATTCAGGCATCTCCAATTCAGGCATCTCCAATTCA
>CAYUAP010000090.1:0-9026 GCA_964442735.1 uncultured Planctomycetaceae bacterium
ACCTCTTTCCTGACCTCTTCCCTGACCTCTTCCCCAACCTCTTTCCCGACCTCTTCCCCAACCTCTTTCCTGACCTCTTTCCCAACCTCTTTCCCAACCTCTTCCCCGGCCTCTTCCCTGACCTCTTCCCCAACCTCTTCCCCAACCTCTTCCCCGGCCTCTTCCCTGACCTCTTCCCCAACCTCTTTCCCGACCTCTTTCCTGACCTCTTCCCCAACCTCCTCCCCAGAAACGCCCGGAACCCACCCCATGTCGCCCCATGTCGCCCCAGTTCCACTCCAATCGTAAAAGAGCGCAATCTCCCCCCCATTCTTCGCAAATATTACCCAATGTTCGAAAAAGGAGTCGAAAACACTGATTTTTTTGACCTGTTCGGGTGAATTTTTACGCTTTAATTATTAAAGAGACTTTGTGGAACTCTTTGATATTTGAAATGTCCCGTTTCCCATGGGACTATTTTGACCGCCGTGCGTCGTCACAGAGAAATAAACACATAACACTGCAAGCTGAATTACAGTGGCTGAATTTTTCGGTGAAGTACGCCAAAACCCAAAAGCCCAAAATATTAAACAACCAGAGAAAAGGCCTGTTTGAACATGTTCGGGCCATTTAACAATCCGGAAAAAGTACAGTAATAAAAGGATACAATATGGAAATTGAAGTGAAAGTGGATGATATCTGGCGGAAAGTAACGATAGAAGAGTTACGCATACTCCGATCCATGGGAAAAATTTCGCGAGGTTCTCTCATTAAAATCGATGGTAAAAGCGGCTTGGCAGAATTTATCCTGGATTCTGATATTATGACGGAAGAGACGAACCAGGGAGAGATGAACCAGACTTCTTCTATTTCTTCAGACAAACAGGAAGAACCTCGATTAAGTATCGCTGAAATGGAATCCGGGGATATAAAAAAAGAACCTGTCGAGAAAACTGCTTCATCTTCCTTTTTTGATTCCAAGGTTGTTTTAAACGAAGAATCCGATTTTACTGGCAGCAGGCCCTACCAAATACGAGCCATTGATTATCAACAGTTTATCCATCCGACAGACAAGGCCGCTCTTGCCGCACTTGAGATAATTCCTGGTCTTCCCATATTGACAAAGAAATACTTGCAATATTTTAATGAAAAATTACTGAATGGAATTAATATGGCAAGTAAATTAAGACTTTCCAAACAACAGCTTCCGGAAATATACGACCTTCTGGACCAAACTTGCCAAACACTTGGTATTCGTACTCCAGAACTCTATCTGGAACTAAATCCGGTTCCAAACGCCTATACCTATGGTGATACGAAACCATTTATTGTTTTAACTTCCGGGCTGGTCGATCTATTTCCCACTGAAGAATTGAAGACTGTAATCGCTCATGAATGTGGACATATTCTTTGCCATCATGTTCTTTATAATACGTTGGTCAATAGTATATCACTACTTGGATCTTCTCTAATAAGTTATATAACAAAACCTCTTGAATTAGGACTTATGTATTGGTCCAGACGCAGTGAATTTTCGGCCGATAGAGTTGCCGCTTATGTTATGAATGACGATATACCTGTTATCAGAACTATATTGCGACAGACGGCTGGCAGTACAAAATATATGGATCGAATTGATATCAACGAGTATATCAGGCAGGGAAAAGAATATGTACAAATGCTTGAAGATTCAACATATGACAATTTCTTACAGACCTATGCTATTATGGATAATAGACACCCTTTAGGTGTGGTTCGTTGTTATGAAATTCAATCATGGTTTCAATCGAATAAAAACAGACTTCCAAAACCGGCCTGTAATCTTGCACATTAAAAAATATACATCATACGAAAGGAAGACTTATGCAGGATACCAACAATAATAATATGGAGAATACGTCTGAAGACAGACACTCATTTCAATTTATGCTTAACTGGAGCAGTAACGATGAAAAGGAACAACCTGTTGATTTGGATTTGTCATGTTTTTTGTTAACCGAAAAACATTTAGTACGCACGAACGATGATTTTGTTTTTTATAACCAACTCTGTCCAATCGGAGAATGTATAGAGCATCAGGGAGACAGTATCGGGAATGACGATATCAGTAATACAAATAGCATAAATGGGGAAAAAATACTCATCCGATACAATAAGCTTCCTCCGGAAATTGTTGAAATTGCATTTGCTGTGTCCACGTACGATTATCATCCACAAGCGCAGAATTTCGGAATGCTTCAATCGGGAGTCATTCTTATTAGTGCGGGAGGAAAACCACCAATAAATTGTTGTAATCTGAAAGACTATTCGGAAGATTGTGTTGCTGTTGTTTTTGGCAAAATCGTAAAAATTGAAAAAATATGGAAATATTACAAAATAGGCAAGGCTTATAATAACGGCTTGCGCGAAATTGCACTAAATTATGGAGTAGACCTTGAATAATTAAGAGTTGAATAATTAAGAGATGAATATCAAACTAATGATCACAGAAAGTGAATTATAATGAACGATAAAAGTAACAATAATACAGACATTCAAGTTTTTAATGGGTCCTTAGAAGAAGAGAAGATCAAAGCAAAAAGTAATAATAACCAATCCCTTCCTGTAGACGACAAGCGTAAAAAACTTTCGGATATAGCCAGGCGCGTTAGCATAATGGTGGGACAGCTTAATGATACAACACTTACTCAGGAGGCAGGTTTGGTCGATTCTCTCTTTGATTCTCCTTCATTTTCCGTTGTTGTTACAGGATGTTTCAATAGAGGCAAAAGTACATTGATCAATGATCTTCTGGAACTTGATCTTCCAACAGGTAATTTGCCGACGACAAGTGTAATTACTCATATTTGTGGTGGAGACGAAAAAACGCTTTACTATTATGATCGGGATGGTAATAATCGTTTGACCGAATGGAAGGAATTTGAAAATAATGATAAAATCGAAGATAGAGCAACTTCAGGATATTTGGTCTATCGAATACCGTCTTTCTGGCTCGAAAAAATGAATATGGAATTTGTCGATACTCCGGGTACAGACGATACCGAGCAATTTCGTAAACAAGTCGCAACAAATGCGGT
The DNA here is from genome assembly GCA_964442735.1 of uncultured Planctomycetaceae bacterium. Lineage (GTDB taxonomy): Bacteria > Planctomycetota > Planctomycetia > Pirellulales > Thermoguttaceae > JAUNBG01. The sequence continues at coordinate 3,057 of CAYUAP010000090.1, forward strand.
ACGCAGTGCAGATGCCGTCATAATTGTAGTCAGTGCCTCAATTCCACTTGCCATGAGTGAACGCAAATATATAGAAGAATACGTTTATGCGAAAAGAATTCCGAAAATCGCAGTCGTTATAAGTATGGTTGATCGAATTCATGAAAAGGAACGTGCTCGTGTTGTTGACAATATACGATGTCGTATAAAATCATGGCAACCAGGAACGGAAGTATGGTTGACAAAGTCTTTTGGTGATCAAACGTCTGGTGATCATACGTCTGGTGATCATACGTCTGGTGATCAAACGTCTGCCCTTAATACAGTTCTGGGCGGGAGCGATTATATTCGTGAACGAATTCAGAACTGGGCATCCGATCCGGAGCACTTTATCGCGCGAAATAATCAAATTCAAACCCAAATTGCGCAATTGCTTGAATTGTGTGGATTGGTTGTTCATACACGATTAAATTGCGCCACAACGAAACAGGATACTTTATTGGAAATGGAAAAGCAGCTTTCTTTTCAGGTGGAGAAAGAATCGCTCAAATGGAATGAACTGGAATTGGAAATGGAACGACGTGCGACAGGGATAAGTAATCTTATAGCCGAGCGACTTGGAGACAAGGCCAGTGAAATGGCCTCCGAACTGGAAAAAGCGATGAATAATTCGGCGAATACAGGAATCTGGTGGGAAAAAGAGTTTCCAATACAGTCCTCAAATATATTTGGACGAATCGCTTCGGATATTACCGATTCACTTCACGATGTCATTGAGAAGGATTTTGCATGGCTTAACGAAGAGGCAGGTCGGCTTTCGAACGAATGGAAAAGTATAAAGAATGCCGGGGCTATCGACCTGGATGGCGAAGTCAACGATTATGGATTTCCCGATAATCCCAATATTAAAGATATTCGAAAACAACAACTTTTAAAACGTGCCGGATTTGCATTGGCCGGTACTGGAGCTTATATATTCTTTGGCCCATTGGGTGTGGCGGCAGCACTGGGCGTAACTTGGTTGTCCGAACAAGGATACAAAAATGCTGAAAAAGAGCAAAAGGAAACAATATGTAAAGCAATTACATCGTTTGTATCTTATCTCATCGACTCTATGTCAAATGAGGCACGAATAAGACTCCGTAATCGTTATAAAGAGGCAGTGATACAGATCCGTGATCAGAAACGAAAATGGTACGATACAAAGATTGCCACAATTAGAGAAAGTACTGAAAAAAAGCATAACGATGATGAAATTGCCATCTTCAAAACACAGTTGGAAGACATTCAGAAATTTGCAACCGAACTTGTTCAAATAGATATTTAACCAATAAACGATCAGGAATGAATATATTGCCAATAACAAATAAGTATTTCTGAAACAAGAGAAAGGAATAAAATGAACGACAACAATATTACGGCTATGTCCGAAAAGTTTTTAGCAATGCGATCAGAAATTGTAAAGTTGTGTGATCAGGCAATTAGAGTTGCTCTTAACATCGGACAGAAAACCAAGGCGCAACTACTGGTAACCTTTAAAGAACAAATCGCCGATGAACATTTTCGAGTGATGGTTCTCGGTTCCTTTAAGCGTGGAAAGAGTACCTTTATCAATGCTCTTTTGGGAGAAGATGTGCTTCCAAACTTTGCGACGCCTTGTACTGCGGTAATTAACGAGGTAAAATGGAGCGAGACAAAAATGATTCGTATTCATTTTAAGAATCCGTTACCTAAAAATTTACCCTCTGAATTAACTGAGGAAGCGAAAGAGCATATTGCAAAATATAGAAATGAGAAACAAATTCCCCCAATTGATATACCACCGGATCAATTGGAACAATATGTCGTTATTCCAGATCCTGCCAAAGATCAGGCGGAATCAATTGTAGAGAATCCGTTCGCTTATGCGGAAGTCTTCTGGCCCTTGAATTTGTGTAAAAATGGTATAGAAATTATTGACTCGCCCGGCTTGGATGAACAGGAGTCTCGAACAAAAGTAACGGAACAGTATTTAATCAAAAGTGATGTTGTTCTTTTTGTACAATCATGTTCTGCCTTGGCAGGAGAGACTGAAGTTAATTTCATTAAAAACAATTTGATTGCCAACAGTTTTGATGAAATTATTTTTGTTTGTAATCGTTTTGACGAAGTAAGAGAGCGGGAACGGGAACGTATTATTGATTATGCCAAGAAGAAACTTGGAAATCTAACGAAAATGGGGCCGGAACATGGAATCTACTTTATTTCTGCGGCAGACGCACTTGATGGTCGGCTAGAGAAAAATGATCCGGAGAAGGCAAAACGACTTCTGGAAGAGTCACGACTTCCGGAATTGGAAAATAATCTGTATCAATTTCTTTTTGCTAATTGTGGCAGGATTAAAATCTGTGGTCCAGCCGGAAGAATGAATAAAGAAATCAGAGAGTTGAATGATCGGGTTCGCGCACTCAGACAAATGTTTTCGGAGAAAATCGAAACGTTACGCCAACGAGCGGCCAGTGCCCGAGAAGGTGCCGAAAACGCGAAAATGCGTATCAATCAAATAATCCAGAAGCTGGATCTGGAAATTCTCAATTTGAAAGCAGATGTCCGTCAGAAGACGGCAACCTATTTTCGGCATACATTTCCTTTAGAAGTCAAGGAATCAATGTTTGGTTATCAACTTCAAACAACATTGTCTGTTAATGATGCGTTTAACATATCGTATAAAGCGAATAAAATCAAAGAGGAACTTATAAAGGAAATGACACAACATACGGAAAGAATACAAATGCAATGGAGTCGTGGTGTTCTTTCAGCATTTGTAAGTAATCGAATGGAAAACGTAATAGGGAGTGTTAATGTCGATATTGCAGATGTCTTGACTTCTCTTGACAGTATTCGCGCCGACTTGTCCGGAGTTCAGGTAAAATCCGTTAGTAACGAGGATAATCCCGGTGGTATTGAACGTCTTATGGCGGGAACAATAGGTTTTGTGGCCGGCGGTCCCGTCTGTGCTGCGCTGGGAGGGGCCTTTGGATACAAAGAATTAATAAAAGGTTTTGGAATTACCTTTGGCCTGACTTTTTGTGCCGCTCTTCTTGGTTTAACAAATCCTTTTATTGTTCTTCCCCTGATTATCGCGGCGGGGGGAATACAGGGAATGTTTAAAATGAATGCGATGACGGACAAAATTAAAATCAAAATTATCGATGATTATGTTCAGCAGATTAGCGAAAAAGCCGACGAAATCGCTAATGGAATATCTGAGAAAGTTCTCGATAATACAAATGATATCAGAAAAACAATTGAAACAGGGTTAATGAACGAAGTAAAATCGATACTTGACCTTGCCGACAGTGCAATCGCAGAAAAGGAAAAAGGGGAAGTCGAATCGAAGAAACATGCCCAGATACTTGAAAATGCTGAGGCAGCGCTCGATTCCATTTCATCAAATCTTAATGAAATAATTATTAAGGCAGCAATATGACAGATACATCCGTTCTCGAAAAATTTTCGCATTCTCAACATTTACTCATGGAGAAAGCAACTTCGATTGAATCACTTTTTGATCGAATGAAGTATTCCGGCATCACTCGAGTGCGTGGTTTACGTAACAAGATGGTAGACGATCATCTTCGTGTTGTTGTTCTTGGTTCGTTCAAGCGAGGTAAAAGTACGTTTATTAATTCACTATTAGGAGACGAAATACTTCCAAACTTTGCGACACCTTGTACAGCCGTTATAAATGAAATCAAATGGGGAGAAGAAAAAAAAGCCGTAGTACATTTTCAGCAGCCAGGCCCGAAAATATCACTTAAAAAAACAGCTTATGCCAATCTGCCTCCCCGCGTTAAGGATTATTTATGTCGTAACAGCCATTCGCATATAGAACCGCTGGAGATTGGTATAAACGAACTTGAAGATTATGTTGTTATTCGAGATCCGGGCAACTGTGGTGCCTCCTCCATCAATGATTTGCCTTATGATCATGTAGAAATATACTGGCCGTTACAACTTTTAAAAAATGGTGTTGTTATTATTGATTCGCCGGGACTGGACGAATGCGAATCAAGAACCGAAATTACGCGTCGCTACCTGGAGAATGCGGACGCGATTTTATTCGTTATGTCTTGTTCCGCTCTGGCTGGCAAGTCAGAAATGGATTTTATTGATAATGTACTCCTGGCCAACGGTTATGAAGATATGCTTTTTATTTGTAATCGTTTTGATGAAGTCAGGGAAAAAGAGCGGGATCGGATTAAAGCATACGCCAGGCAAAAACTCGGTTCAAAAACCGGGTTTGGATCAGAAAACGGAATATGTTTTCTGTCTGCCGCAAAAGCTCTTGAGGGAAGAATTCATAATGATTCCAAAATGGTTGAAGAGTCTGGAGTTCCTGAACTTGAGCGACGGTTATACAGTATACTCGTGGACACACGTGGTCGAACAAAACTCCTCCAGCCCGCACGCATTATGAATCGTGAACTCCATCTGTTTACAAATGCAAGTATAAGTGATAAAGCTTTAAAACTGGAAGAAAAAGAAAAACTTGTTCTTCATATCAATGAATTCCTCAATATAAGAAAAAGTCTCATCCAGGAGATTAAAAAGAGTATTGACACCGTTTTGAAAATGTTTTTCAATATTAATCTTCATATAAAAAACGAACTTCAACTACAGTACGATGCTTTTATTGAAAATGCAAATGTTAGTGTAAACAATTATACACCAAATTCGTCAATTGGACTGTCGTTTATGTTCAGTAATTCCATTGAAAGAAGGAAACGTATTTCAGAAGTGGCCAACTCCATGCAGCCCGATATTGAAAATACTATTATGTATCATCAATCACAGTTTAATAATATCGCAATTCCTAACTTGTTTGAGGAAGGAAGAAAGTTGATAAAATACTATTTATCTCTCTCCCTGAACGATGTCATTGAGTATGATCGGATAATGAAATCCATTTTATATCCCAACCAGCTCGATCAAGGGGAATTGCTAAAACAAATGTCATTCGCTTTTGAAGAGATAAAAAATGAGGCAAGGGAACAAAATTCGTTGCAACAACAAAACCCCTACGAAAACCAGACGACAATGTACGAATTCCAAATGCAGGTCCAGGATGAACAGAATGAAATTTCCGATATTGATTTAACAACAATACCAAATATTTCGAATATTCAAAGTCAGATTTTACCCGATATCACCCTAATAATAGAAAAACTGTTCCCCAATACTCAACAAGCAAATTACCTGAACTTGCATTGCTGGGAAAGTGCCGCGAAGATGCTGGAGAATTACGGATTCGATTATTCTGACCCCAGTAAAACAACAAACGATATAAAACAAATAATTAAATCATGTTATCTTTATTATTTTAAAGAGAATAAAAACTTATATATTACAGAACTTTGTAATGGTTGGGATGATCAAATCACTGAATTTGCCAAAGTGGTCCGTAGTTTTGTCAACGAACAAGTTGAAAAATATGATAAACAGGCCGATGAACAATATACACAGTTGGTCCAAACAGATCATATTTCACATATGTTTGATTCTGCTATGAACGAGAGCAATACGCTTCGTGAACAGGTTGAAGAAATAGTTTATGATTTGATATCCTAGGGAGTCGCCTCCATCCTGCGGAGGTATTTCTAAAACCGGGTAAAACGCAACCAAGTTAAAAACGTAAAAACGGCATTTTACGCTTGATTATAAAGCTCCTTTTTGGGAAAATGGACATGACTGATAAATCTATTGTTCAAAACACGAAAATGGAGCTTGCCATAAAAACTGAAGTTATTGTATACACAAAGTCGCCTAAAATTCTTTTTTCAAGTAAACGTTCACAGATATAAAGTAAAACATCAGATATAAAGCGAAACCACTGATAACACTGTTTTCACGGATATTTTTTTGGCAAACAAACTTTTTTATGATAATATTATTTATTGTACAAATAAAAAGGTTTAGTTTGTTATTTAGTTTGTTATTTAGTTTGTTATT
>CAYUAP010000090.1:9126-19242 GCA_964442735.1 uncultured Planctomycetaceae bacterium
TTGTACAAATAAAAAGGTTTAGTTTGTTATTTAGTTTGTTATTTAGTTTGTTATTGTAAAATATTGTATTTTACGGCAGATTATCTGTGTTAATCCGTGATATCCTTGGTTCCAAAATTGATTGTGAATGGTTACTCCGGCAGTTCTGACACGCCAGTCACAGGTCCGGGAAACCAGGATTCTATTATAAAAATGCTATTGCGCACTTTTTCATTATATGTTATTCTATATACTATATTACATTTATGATACTGCCAGATGTTTGTAATGTACTGCATCAATAATATCAGAACAACCGATCACAAGGATATAAACCATGAAATATACGCCTTTAGTATTGCTTCTTGTACTCTGCTTGAGTATAAATGTATTAAATATGTTCGCATCGGAAACCGGAAAAACCGAACCGGTAAAATAATCGACTGCGGTAATACACAGGATAAAGAACGGTTGATTGAACTTTTGAGACGATTATTTCCCTAGTGGTAGGGGAATAAAACAGGCGAGACGTCCGTGTTCCAGTCAACTCCGTTTTTTAGGGCCATTGCCTGCATCTTGAGAGGAACTTTTTGAAAAAAGTTCCCCTCAAACTCCCCTCAAAAACTTTTCCGGGGAGCTGCCGCTCCTTCTTCAATTCATACTTCTCTCTATCTATCCGTTTTCAATGTTACCCCCTTTTTGAATTGCTTTTGAAGAGTATGACATTCCGTTTCTATAAGAGCGTAATCTGTAGAATAAATACGACCGGCGTCTATATAGTTTTTGGCATTGTTCAAGAGCTGGTCAGTCAAGGTTAACAGTGACTTGACACGAGAAACATCACCCGTTTCCACCGCTATTTTTTCACGTAGTAATTTAGCAAGATCAAGAGAGAGTTGATCTCCGCCATACCTTCCATGATCCGCTCGCTTTTGAATCACTTCCGTATATTCTCCGGCTAATTGATTGACTTCAAGACGTGCGTCCTCGGTGTTCCTGGCACGCCATTTCCAAAGTGCTTTATTGGTCTTCTCCAACAGAATCTGATCTGTATTTGCTGCTGTTTTCGGTAACTCTTCCAGAACATTGATTCGTCCTTGCGCAGTCTGGTCTTCATAATGACAATAGCCCGTCCAGCCTTCGTCTCCCTTCCCCGGTCGATTGGGAATAAGATGACCTATATTCAGTAAACGAGCCAGGGATTCTCGAAAATTCAATTCACTTTCTCGTGCGTTAAGAGGTTTATTCAATTCGTCTGTTTTTAATTCGTCTGTTTTCAATTTATACTCAAGGTCGTTCACCATTCCTTTTTCCCTAACAGGCGAGACGCCTGTTTGGAAGGATACAGGCATGGCGTCCGCGCTCCCGGGAAATGCCGAATTTATAACGTCGTACAATTTAGTCGACATTCTGTCTGATGACGTTGTAACTTTCGTCGGAACATACAACATACTCAAAAACCCCTGTGGATCGTCGGTACTGTTAAATTCCGCCCGAAAAGCATAATATCGTATTTCCGCACTAAAGAACTCTTCGTTCGATATCAGTTTGTCACTATAAAGACTTCTACTTCGTTGATAAATCCGTTCTTCTACGACCTTTGCCTGTTCACGAAACTTCAGATCTCCCGTTTGAATAAAAGTCAATAACGCAAGTCTTGATTCAAGTTCATCAAATTTTTGTATTGAAATCGATTCCGGATTGACCTCCTGTGCTTTTTTTAATCGGGTAAGTTCACTACGAACTTCTGCTATTTCCATTTCCCTTTGTTTTCGAGCCTCGGCCTGAAGATGAACGGAAAAAGGTTTTCGAACGGATGCCATTAGTTCGTCTATTTGCTGGCGTCCCTGTATGCGGGGAATATCTACATAGAGTTGGCCATTAACGTGATTATATCTTGCATTTATATTAAGTTTTGACAATTGTTCCACGACTTCCATCGGCGAAACATAATGCCCCAACTCTTTAAAATCATATACGATGAGCTGGGTTCCCGGTTCCTCGTGTCCCTTGGGAAAGTCACCCCCAACCTCTTTTTGCCGATAAAGGGAAGCTACTTTCAAAATAAGATTTGTCATCTCCTTTGTCGTTATTGAGTTCGGATATTTTTCGTTCCTCAATTTGGCGTCCTGGACCGCTTGTTGTGCAAGTTCAATTTGACGGTCAAGATAATTTGTCTTCCCCGTCTTTTCATACATTAATTGAGCCTTTTTCATCTCATATTCGTTTTGCGATGCTTGAGGTTCTTTCGCTTCTTTTGACTTGTCAAATTCCTCCTGAACTTTCCGGATTTCCATATCAAGTTTTTCTTTTCGAGCCTTGGGACGAATCTCTTCGATATATTTCAGGCGAAGTGTCGCTAATGTTTTGGCAATTTGGCGATGCTCTTTATCCGTTCCTCGAAAAACAAGCCCGGCCGAAATTGGAAAGTATTGTACCGACTCTTCAAAAAAAGATTTTAAATGATTCGGTGACATAAAGGCCACAAGATCCGCAACAGGATAAACTAATACGAATTTTTGATCTTTATCATTTTTTTCGACAACAGGAGGTATAACAGTTTTCTGTTCGTCGAAAACGGGAACCCTTGGAGACGACTCTGTTTTCGAAGACTCGACGTCCAATGGCGGAAGGGGCGCTGTTTTGACTTGAGACAATTCATTTTTCGCCAGGAGTGTCACACTTCCTGTAGCCACAGCAAAGGTGACCGCCAGGAGCGTAACAAAAACACTCCATCGTTTTTTCCATGTTCCAATTTGTGACATCATTTTGATTCTCCTTTGAATCTGTTTTACGTTGGAAATCATTCCGGTAAAACCGGGAGTGGACGCGGCAAACGACTCTCCTTTAACAATTTCGTACAACGTTTCGGCATATCGAACACGATCAATCCGATTCTGTTTCGAAAGAACCATCAGATCGGCAGCTTCTTCCAGATCGATACCTAACAGAGAAGACGCGTATTTCATCATGGGATTAAACCAATGAACGATGTTAATAATGGATGTAATCCATCCTGTAACGGTATCCTTGTGTCGAAAATGTGCCAGTTCATGTAAAAAAATATGGGGCAACTGCTCTTGAGACAGTTTTTCTATCATGGGACAGGGAAGAAGTAATTTCGAGCGATAAATTCCCGTCAATGCCGGACTGGAAAGGTCAACGGTCAATAGTAATTCAGGCGCCCTTTTACGAGATATGCTCATTTGGTCCAAACAGGAATAATACAAGGTTGTTATTTTCGTATCGTCGCATATTACTGAAAGACCGATCAGACGCCGACAGACCGACATTTTTCGCAGAAAATGCAATAATGCAATAACCATTCCCAGGATCCAAACGAAGGTAATATATTTTTCGACACCTAATGGAGTCAAATATCCTTCAAAAGTATTCGACGAAAGATTATAACCGGACTTTTCGAGCGGTTCCTTCGGTGAAGGCGGAATATTTTTCGAAGAAATCAGCCGGAAAGAATCGTTCGATTGCAAATCAAATGAATCGAAAGTTACCGGTAACTCCTTTTTCGTAATATCATTTTGTCCTGTTGATTCATTGGTAATATCAGAAACGGTAATATCGGAAGTGTCGTGGGATACCATTTGTACGACGACAGATTGATTCTGTTGACTATTTATTAATTCTTTGTTATTGGAAGAATTATTATATGAAAGGAAGGGCAAATATAAATTGAGCGGCAAAAAGCCCGGGAAACAAAGAATCAAAGGAACAAGAAGCCATAGTCGACAGCGTACAACAGGCGCGAGAGTCCGTCCGAAACAGAGTCGAAGCAATAGAATCCCCACAATAAGAAGGGCAGCTTTAAATGACTGAATCAATATCCAAAAACAAATTGAGATCATGGATCACCTGTATCACTTGTTCGTATTTTTGAGCTTTTCGTCGATCATTTGACGGATTGTCCGAAGTTCTTCTTCGGAAACACGTCCGGCTTCAATGAATCGGTTCATTAAGCCGGAAAGAGTACCGTCAAAATACTTGTTGATAACCGTTTCTTCTTCCAGGAATCGTAATTCTTCTTCCAGAAGAGCTGGTCGATAGACAGTTATCCCATTTTCGTTGGACTGGACCTGGACGGCCCCCTTTTTTTCGAGTCTGGAGAGAAAGGTCCGAACAGTCGTTAGACGCCAGGCGGTCGTATCGGCTAATCGTGCCGTTACTTCCGATGCACGTAACGGTTCCGCCGACTCCCATAAAATACGCATTACCAACTGTTCCGATGGTGTTATCGAAAGGTTTTTTTTACCCATTGTACTATCCACACCCTTAATACTATCTACAGCCTGAATACTATAGCCAAGGTCGTTATAAAAGTTGTAATCATTCACGAACGATTTTGGAATCACGGATATCACGGATAAACACAAATAGTCTGCCGTAAAATACAATTTTTTACAATATCAAACGAAACATTTTTTTCTATTATCATAAATAATTTTATCATAAAAAAGTTTGTTTGCCAAAAACTATCTGTAAAAATCAGTGTTATCCATGTTTTCACTTTATATCCGTGAACGATTACTAAAAGTCTATTTTCCCAAACAGGCGAGACGCCTGTTTGGGAGGATGCGGACGAGACGTCCGCTCTCCCGGGGAATGCCGAATTTATAACGTTATACAGTATATCTACAGCCTTAATTTTGTTCTCTAAAATTGTATAAAATGATCCTCAAAAAGCCGTTTGCCGCGTCTCTTCCGATTTTATAAAAAATACTACACAATGTAATAACGAATATACTACACTATGTCGTAAATTCTGTCAAGAGCAATATTTCATCAATGATAAAAAACGTTGCAAATTTATGATAAATAATTTAAAAGCGATACTGTTAAAGTAAAATGGACAAGTTATACTCAAGGTCGTTATAAACTCAAGGGCGTTATAAAAGTCTATTTTCCCAAACAGGCGAGACGCCTGTTTGGGAGGATGCGGACGAGACGTCCGCGCTCCCAGGAAATGCCGAATTTATAACGTCGTACCGTATATATGCGCCGACCCCTGGGTCGTTCAGGGAAATACAGGGGCGTTCAGGGAAATACAGGGTCGTTCAGGGAAATACAGACTGGAAACTGCCTGTTTAGTGAATCAAAAACGACCTGTGTTTAAGTCACACGCTAAACAATGTTAAGAAAAACAACATTGGATTTGGTTCCAATTGAGTCACAATATTAAGGTGTTTTAACTACGGCAGGTGCATAAATCACGAAGCTGGCGATACCAAGATTCCAATCGCTTTTTTCTGGAATAATCGTCAGGACATGACGTTCATTGGAACAATTCTGAACGAGAACGGTCTGGACATCTTTGGCAGCGGCAATATAGGGATCGGCAAAAAGAGGGTAATTCGACCAGGTTACTTTGAAATCTTTTGGAAGTGTCTTTTTGAAGTATTTATATTGGCCAACAGCGGCAAAATCACTATTTTCGATAATAACCCGACCTGAATGGGAGACGAACCGTTCGGCACTGGAACCTTTTCCATCAAAACCGGTTACACTTCCTTTTACCTGATAATAAATTAAACTTCCGTCTTCGTGTGATTCGGGGAGGGCGGTCAGGGTCCATTCTTCTTTAACTGGGGGAACGTTCCAACTGACAGCATTAATAGCGGGCATCCAGACAGGACCGTTACTTGGTCGGGTTGTGGCCCATAGCTCTTTAAACTCTTTCATTGGTTTACCATCCAGAAGGAGAGTAGCCTTGGCATTCTCTGTTCCCATTCCATCGGAAATGGCACAGACCCGATTCCCGTTAAAGGTCAACTCCAGCGAGCCATCATGATTCTTTTTAACAGCAGAATCGGTCAAGGCAATCGGTCGAATCGTTCCTGAAACAGAATCGACTCCTTGTGTTTCAGGGATTCGAACCAGTTCTTCCTCAATAAAACGAGCATAATATTTACAACCATTCGGAGTCAGATGAACCGTATCACGAAGAAGTTCCGAAGCCTTCCATTGATTTTCGATCAGAAGATGACACCATTTTTGATTGAGATCAATAATCATACATTTTTGTCGTTTTGCGACGTCCAGAATATCTTTAGAACGTTGATCGCGTTCCTTGAGCATAGTCGTGGGATCCTGATTGGAACTCAAATGACTGGTCCACAATATAATTTCCGCACTCGTTTCTCTTCGTGTCTTTTGAACGATTTCCTCGTATTTCTTTATATCGCCATAGACATGAAAAAAGAGCAGGTCGGGATACCAGGGATAGAGGTCACTTTCTGCCGTTCGTATGAGCGCGGGAGATGTATATCCACCAATCGCCGAATTTTTAAAGGTAAATTTCACTGTAGGATAACGCTTCTTGAGTTCCTCTTGAACTTGTACCGTCCATTCCTGGGCCACAATCGACTGACCGTAAAAGAGAACACGAACGGAAGCGGGCTGGGCCTCTGTCGAGTTCGACAGAGCCTTCATGGTTCGCTGAATGTAAATCGCCGATGGATTTGGCTCTATCCCTTCCACAGGATTTAAAACGAACCATCCCAAGACAAACACAAATAAAAATGATAAACACGGTCGAATCATTTAATATTCCTTTTCTCCTTAATAATTACTGTTTTATAAAACACAAAAATATAAAATTTTTGTACAACTCACCTTTTTCCTTTATTACAAAAGAAGGGTTAATGACAAGAATCCACACTCAATATGTAATCTTCTAACAATATATTTCAACAGGCATAGGAACCTGAATTGGCATAGGAACCTGGAGTCGAGATCTTTAACCCTATCGGACGCATTAAAGAAGCAAGATATCCCCTCAATATTATAGGAATAGGTTCTATATTTTCGGGTAACCATTCACGAACGATTTTGGAACCACGGATATCACGGATAAACACTGATAGTCTGCCATAAAATACAATTTTTACAATAATAAACTAACATTTTAACTATTATAATAAATAATTTATCATAAAAAAGTTTGTTTGCCAAAAAACTATCCGTGAAAATCAGTGTTATCCGTGGTTTCACATTATATCCGTGAATGGTTACATTTTCGGAAACACAAACGATAAAATATTCGAAATACCATGGCAGGAATTTCCGGTCGTGATCCCGTATTGATATAATTACTATGTTCTTTTAAGCGTATTACCTAAAAGATTTAACACAATCGTAAATTTGATTTATCCTGTCTAAAAATGTATTACAACTAAATATATTATACTTTTGATGGTCAATATTTCGTTTCCAAACAGAAGGTTTTTCAACGATGCGCCTCCATGGAAATAGAGTTATGAAAGAACAAGACTCGGTTTTTACATTATCAACAACTTCACACATTAGAGACTCAACTTTCAATATCACACAAAATTCCATTGATATAAAAACGTACTTCAACTACGTTTTGAGGAAATCAACGGTTACGCAAAAAATACAGTCCATTACATTCACTCCAATATTAAGTATACTTTTATTTTTAAAGGAATCAATACTGCACTTAAATTATAAATTTTCTCCTATACAAAAAAAGATGCGTTTAACAATTGTAGTCCGGAAGGTATTTATCGGCAATATTTTCAACACAGGGACTTGACATCTATATACTTTTGTTTAGAGTATTAGTATAAGGATGTTTTATAAACTTGATTTTATATGTTTTCGATTTTACGAATTCTGCAGTCCACCTGAATTTTGTATATTGGAAGTTTGTGTTCGTACTGGTTTTCAAGGTATCCTTGAGTGGATATATTAGAGGAAAAAGACAGATATCGAGAGAACGCTTCTGATTCTTTCTGTGATTATTATCAAGTCTTAACTATTGTAAATTTAATTTATATTTTATTTAAGGTGATAAATATTTACATTAAAGTACATTACAGGTATATTTCATTGATAACAGGAAAAGTAAAATATTTGAAAAGATGTGGGAAAAAGTTATAGATTCTTAATCGAACAAAAAATAAATTATGGAACATGACAAAAGTAAAAGTGAATCCTCGTTAATTCATCCCGATGCATTTATCCACCCAGCAGCCATTGTGGAACCGGGGGCTCAAGTTGGAGCGCGAACGCGAGTTTGGGCTTGGGCACATATTTTATCCGGAGCAATTATTGGTGATGATTGTAATATTTGTGACCATTGTTTTATTGAAAACGATGTCCAACTGGGAAATCGAGTGACTGTTAAATGTGGCGTATATCTCTGGGATGGTGTTACCGTTGAGGATGACGTCTTTATAGGACCTGCTGTTGCTTTTACCAACGACAAATTTCCACGCAGTAAAGTCTATCCAGATAAATTTTTACGAACTGTTTTAAAAAAGGGAGCGTCTTTAGGGGCAAATTCGACGATTTTACCTGTTGTTATTGGATCCTATTCCATGGTAGGTGCAGGAAGTGTCGTTACAAAAGATGTTCCTGATAATACACTTGTTATGGGTGTTCCCGCCAAAGTATGTAAAATATTACCTGCCAAAGACACTAAAATATATTGAATAAATAATAAAATGTCAATGAAAGATTGTAAACTGATTCAATTTCCTGAAATCTCCGATGGACGTGGATCTTTATCGTTTATCGAGGGTGGGCCGGGACATCATATCCCGTTTGAAATTAAGCGTATTTTTTATATTTATAATGTTCTTGAAGATCGTGGAAAACATGCGCACAAAACTGTTCATCAGTTAATACTCGCTCTCCATGGAAGTTTTGATGTTGAATTGGACGACGGACTCGAAAAAAAAATAATTCACCTTTCACGTCCTAGCGAAGGTATTTGGATTGTGCCTGGAATATGGAATAATCTGACACATTTCTCGTCCAAAGCGGTATGTCTGGTACTCACTTCTGATTATTTTAGAGAATCCGATTATATTCGTGATTATGACGAGTTTATTAAATATGCAGACTCGATGCGTAAAACAAGAGAGGAAAATTGATTATGCCAACGATTCCATTTTTAGATTACAAACTTGTAAATCAACCCCATTTCGACGAGTTGATTGAGGCAATGACTCGTGTTATGAAGTCGGGATGGTACGTTCTTGGTAAAGAAGTGGCATCTTTTGAAGAAAAATATGCAAGTTGGTGTGGCAGTAAATATTGTATTGGAGTTGGAAACGGTTTGGAGGCGTTGTCATTAATTTTGGAAGGATATCGAGATCTTGGCCGCCTTAAAGCGGATAGCGAGGTTATTGTCCCGGCCAATACTTATATTGCAACGATTTTAGCGATTTACCTGGCGGGAATGACTCCTGTTTTAGTCGAACCGGAAGAAAAGACACGAACCTTGGATCCTGATTTAATCGAACAAGCCATAACCAGTAAAACAGGTGCAATCATGCCGGTTGCCCTCTACGGTCAGTGTGCCGATATGGATCGCATAAACGAAATAGCGTTATGTCATGGACTGATTGTTATCGAAGACGCCGCCCAGTCGCATGGTGCAACCTATAAAGGACGTAAATCCGGAACTCTTTCCGAAGCAGCAGGAGTCAGTTTTTATCCTGGAAAAAATCTTGGAGCCATAGGGGATGCAGGTGCTGTTTTGACCGAAGATGCAGATTTGGCCAATATTGTTCGGGCTTTACGTAATTACGGTTCTCAACAAAAATATCATAATAAATATAAAGGAAAAAATAGTCGTCTTGACGAACTTCAAGCGGCGATTCTTCAGGTTCGGCTTCGTTACCTTGACGAAGAAAATATGGCGCGAAATTCTATTGCGGATTTATATTTAAATGGAATCAGGAATCCGAAGATACAGTTGCCGTTTATTGCCGAATATAATACGAGTTCATGGCATCTATTTACCATTCGATGTTCCGAACGTGACATGTTGGCGGAATTTTTAAAGCAACACGATATTATAACGACGGTTCATTATCCAATCCCGCCACATCACCAACCGGGATATCCAGAACTGCATGGTCTCTCGTTTCCGATTACCGAGGCCATTCACCGCGAAGTTTTATCGCTCCCTATGAGCCCGGTTCTCTCAAAAGAAGATGCTCAACGTGTGATTGATACAATCAATTTATTTTAGGAAGAACTTTAGGTAACCATTAACGAACGATTTTGGAACCACGCATATCACGGATAAACAGAGATAGTCTGTCGTAAAATACAATTTTTTACAATAACTACTAAACATTTTTCTAT
>CAYUAP010000091.1:0-19005 GCA_964442735.1 uncultured Planctomycetaceae bacterium
TTTACAGGAGATAACTTTATGTTAATGCGTATGGACGAGACGTCCGCGCTCCCAGAAAATGCCGAATTTATAATGTCGTACAGTATAGTAAATAATGATATCATAAAAAAGTTTGTTTGCCAAAAAACTATCTGTGAAAATCAGTGTTATCCTTGGTTTCACTTTATCTCTGTGAACGGGTACTTTAACGAAAATTTATTTATTGTTTCAAGATATTTAATTAGCTTAATTATCAGGCTTAATTATCAGTTAGGCCATAATTTTTCAGAGTGATCTTAAGTTTTTCAGTACTATTGTCATCCAAGGAGGTCAAGGGAAGTCGAAGTTCGCCGGTATCCAGTCCGAGAATTTTCATAGCGGCCTTAATCGGAATTGGATTAGTAGCCAGGGAAAGCATGTTTTTCGATAAAGCAAACATTTTCTGATGTAGTCGGAGGGCTTCTGCCATATTATTGGCGTCAAACGCATGGATCATGGCAATAACATCCTGTGGAACAATATTACCAATTACGGAGATGGCGCCACGAGCCCCAACGGACATAAAGGGTAGAGTCAGACTGTCGTCACCAGACAGAATGGTCAAGTCGGTTTCTTTAGCAATTTGAGTTGCCATATCCATGGACCCGGTTGCTTCTTTTACCATTGTTATATTTTTAATGGCGGACAATCGAATAATGGTATCAAGTTCAATTAAACGACCGGTACGACTAGGAATATTATAGAGGCAGACAGGCACCTCGACCGATTCGGCAATGACTTTAAAGTGCTGATACAGGCCTTCCTGCATTGGTTTATTGTAATAGGGACTAACAACCAGAACGGCATCAACCCCGGACTTGGCCGCACGTTTTGTTATTGAAAGCGCTTCTTCGGTACTGTTGGAACCTGTTCCGGCCATAACTTTAATACGGCCGGCTGCTATACGAACAACTTCTTCAACTACTTGATGGTGCTCTTCATAGGAGAGTGTCGGCGATTCGCCTGTGGTTCCGGTCGGAACCAACGCCGTTGTACCTGCCTGGATCTGGAATTCGATTTGTTGGGCAAGGGATTCATAATCGACTTTATTGTTACGAAATGGTGTAACCATTGCAACCGATAAACCGGCAAAATCTTCAGAACGTGTCGTCATTTTATTTTCCTTAACATAAATGAAAACTAGCTTCGGTAACATTAAAAATAAAGGCCAACTGGAATTGAGAAATTATATTTTTTCTTAAAAGACGGACATTCCGCCCTTTCTCTGGCAACTCTGAAATCATTAATGTCTATAAACCGCTAGTATAAATATTATAAAATTATCTTTATCAATTATAGAGAGGAAATGACCTTTTATCAATCCCCCGAACTCCCTTTTTTTATGATAGATTCTTTTTCCGTTCGTTTTTCGTGGACGGCTGTTTGTTCCAATTGCCAGGCGTTCCAGAGATTGTGCCACAGGGAATAAAGGGTCGGTCCCAACGCAACCAACGGATCGGAATAGAGAATCGATAAAAATATGGTAATACTGGTATTTTTTTGACCGAGTGATTGACTTCCTTCTCGTGCAAATTCCTTGAGACCGACAAAATAACCAACCAAAAAATTGAGAATACAAATTAAAAGGGAAATAACTCCCACTTCGACCAACGATAAAATAGATAAATCGGGTGTCGTTTGAATATAATAGGAGGCATTACTACAAATAATACCGACCACCATAACCCAGGCCAAAAAGATCACATTTTGACATTTTTTTGGCCATTGTGTCGATTGAGGATGTAAATAACGGAGCAAAATAGCGGCAATAACAGGCAGAATAACAACAGATCCCATTTGACCGGCCACCTGGAGAATGACACCTGGTGTTTCCGACTGTACTGCCCAAGGGAGTAAAAGTGGCATTAACAGGGTTATAATAATCGTATTCAACATAAAAGAGGTAAATACATACTCTATATTCCCTCCTAAAAAGCCCATGATGGTAGGTGCGGAGGTTGCGGTCGGAGCTATTCCGGTAAAAAAAGCCACTTTTCCCAATGTATTCGCCCCCAGGGAACTCAATAGAAAACATGGACCAATTCCAATTAACAGATTTAGTCCTAAAAGAATGATATGACTTTTTCGTATGCGTACCTGGTCCATTCGAATCTGAAGGAATATCATAAAAATCATCAGGCGGACAAACCACGGTATTAGTGGTGTCAAAACATGGATGGCCGGCAGGGAAAAACCAACGATAAAGGTCAATATCAATGCAATCGGACGTGCATAACGTTCCATTTAATTATTTTACTTTCTTGTTTTTTGCCTACTGTTCACGGAGTGCCGTGTGATAAAATCTGTTGTTTTGACAGACAGGACTGGAACACGGACGTCTCGTCCGCATCTCCGGAAAACGTAAAGTTTTAACCATCTTTTTCACCAAACAGAGCTCTTTTGGCCTTGTTTTCTGTTGATATCTTTACTATTTTTACCACCGGCCTATAAACGGAAGGTTTTTTGTATTATCCACTTTTAATTATCGAATGACTTTATCCCATTGTTTTTCGAGACGAACGGCGGAAATTTTCATACAGGTCCCCAATTTTTGCGCGAAAAGGGAAACGCGGTATTCTTCCAGCATCCAGCGATAGAGATCCAACTCCGGATCTATAATGCCAGCAAGAGACTGTTTTTCGCGTACATCCTCGTATTGAATCCACAGTTTCCGCAATTCATCGGTGAAATTGCAATCAGAGGCGGGACCGGAACTTTTGATCTTCTCGAAGCGAACCGAAATGGCTTCCAGATATCGGGGATATTCGCGCAGACGTTGCCAGGGAATATTCCAATGGAAGCCGGGAATTAGAAGCTGTGATATCTGAAAATCGACATCGGTAACCGCATTGGCTGCCAGTCCTTTTTTATTCTGCTCCATTGCCAGACGGGCTCCCTGCCAGTTGGTCGCAAACAGACGAATCCATCGTGTGATCTCCTGAACAGCCATTGCAATTTTCTCGCGGGCGTCTCGAACCAGATGATTGAGTTCCCCTTCGTTTCGAGGAAGTGGTCGGTCCAGAAGATCGACAGCAGAAGCCGCGAGAAGCTCCATACAAAAGGTTACGATATTAAGATGGGGTATCGATGTCAGTAACATACCATACCGATTCAGATTGGGAATCCATTTCGTTTGATTCAGTAATTCGTCGTGTGCGTTCAGGGAGAAGAGACGCAATATACCGGTTCTGTGATACTGTACCGCTTTAAGTGGCGAATCGAACAGGCGGAGAGATAGTGTTTTATCTTTAAATTTTTTATTTTCCTCCTGAAGAAAACGCGGATCGCACAGCGCCGGATATCCTTTTAGTTGAATGTTTCCATTGGACAAGGTGACGTATTCCGGCAGACTGCCGAAATCCCAACTGGTCAAGCCATCCCGAGTCCATTTGGGATCTGTAACCGCGGAGAAGGAACGGGTGATTTCAATACCGAGTCGTTTGCGCAGTGCATCGAGATCTCTGTCTTGATCGATTAGATTACCTTCTGCCCCCAAGACCTTAACGTTCATTATTAAATCGTTTGGGAGTCGGCTGGAATCGAAATCTTTACCGGTTACAAGACGTCCGACCAACCGACTAACCTGTCGGGCAAGGACCTCCAGGAGGTCACCTTCTCCGAATGTAATGGAATCTTTTATCAAACGGGCCGTTTCGGCCACGGGAATCAGTTCACGGCGAATATCTTTGGGGAGAGTCTTCAGGAGTGCGACAATCTTCTGCTCCAGAAGGCCCTGAACCAGCCAACCGAGGGAAGAGGTATCCAATTGATTCAGTGATTCGATTGGTGTGGAAACCGAGACACCATCGTCGTTTTCGCCCGGCTTGAATTCATAATCGAGTGGAAGTGTTGTTCCCTGTAATGTATGGAAGTTGTCGGGATAGGAGTGGGTCAGACCTTCCGGTAAATCTTCAAAACAGAGATCGGACTGTTTAAAGAGAAGAAGATCCCTTTGTTCGGATGGAAGTTTTCGATACCAGCGTTCCAGCGAGGGGCGGTCGAAAACGTCCTTGGGAATACGTTCGTTATAAAAATCGTAGATTGCTTCCGGACCGCGGAGCAGAATTTGTGTTCGCAGTTTGGTCTGCATTCGCTCGATTTCGGCACGTCTCTCCTGATTTTTGGTGAAGAAGGTGGGCGCATTGGGAAAATCACCTTCGACGAGAGCTCCCCATAGAAAAACCTCCCGAGCTTTTTCCGGATCGATGGGACCGTAATTGACACGTCGTTTGGGAATAATAACAAGGCCATAGACGGAAATACGTTCCCAGGCATTGACCAATCCGCTTTTAGGACTCCAATGCGGCTCGAACCAGGTTCGTTCCAGGAGGTGTGCCGCAATCGATTCGATCCAGTCCGGATTGATTTTTGCCAGTGTTCGTAAAAACTTCTTCGAGGTTTCCAAACGTTCTCCGGCCATAATCCAGGGGTATTTTTTCTTTTTAAGGCCACTTCCAGGCCATAAATAGAATTTGGTATTACCGGTTGTCTGATATTCCTGTGTTTCGGTCTGTTTGGAAATACCGTAGAGGAGACCAGTTAATATGGCCCGATGAATGGCATCGTAATTATTGGAACGATCATGGAATAGGAGATTGGCATCTTTTGCGAGTTGGCGAAGCTGTAAATGGAGGTCGGTCCATTCATTCATTCGATTCCAGGAGAGGAAATTTTCTCTAGCCGCTTTTCGGAGCTGTGATTGGGACAGTTTATCCTTTAATCCCTGCCAGAAGTCCCATATTTTCAGCCAGGAGAGGAAATCGGACTGTTCGTCGATGAACTGTGCATGTTTTTCATCAGCTTTTTCCTGAAGGTCATGGGGGCGTTCACGTGGATCCTGAAGTTCCAAAGCGGATGCAATAATCAGTATTTCGCGAAGACATTTTTCGGAGTCGGCGGCCAGAATCATACGGGCGATTCGCGGATCGACCGGAAGTCGTGCGAGTCGTTTTCCGAGTGGAGTCAGTTCCTTTTCCGCATCCAGAGCTCCAATTTCGAAGAGGGTTTTATATCCATCGTTAATGGCAGACGAGACAGGCGGATCGATAAACGGAAAACGCTCAATAGGGCCGAGCCGGAACGCTTTTGTTTGAAGGATAACACTAGCCAGATTCGTTCGTCGAATTTCCGGGGTCGTATATTTGTCGCGGGCAAGATAATCCTGTTCGCTATAGAGGCGAATACAAACGCCGGGCCCGATACGTCCGCAACGACCGGCACGTTGGTCGGCCGAAGCCTGGGAAATAGGTTCGATCGGCAGACGTTGTGTTTTTGATCGGGCGGAATAACGACTGATACGCGCTGTTCCAGAATCAATTATATATTTAATACCAGGAACGGTCAGGGAGGATTCCGCAACATTCGTGGCAATAACGATTCGCCGTTGCCCGGTTGGATGAAATATCTTCTGCTGTTCCGACGAAGGAAGACGTGCATACAGCGGTAGTATTTCCGTTTTACGTGCCGCGTCATCGCCCGGTATATGATGATGCTTGAGTAATTTGGCCGTCTCGAAAATATCATGTTCGGTTGGCATGAAGACGAGCATATCACCACGACCGTACTGGGCCAGTTCATCCACCGCGGCAAAAAACGTTCGCTCCCAGGCGTCTTCGTCCGTTTCCGCATGATGACTCGCTCCTTCCGTTTCCATTTCTGACCGTTCCCGGGGATCTACCGGACGATAGAGAATATCTATCGGCCAGGCGCGGCCCGAGACTTCAATCACCGGGACTCTTGTTGTATAGGTTGAAAAATGTTCCGCAAATTTGTTCGCGTCTATGGTGGCCGATGTAATAATCAGTTTGAGATCCCGTCTTTTATGAAGAACGCGTTTGAGGATTCCGAGCAGGAAATCGATATTAAGAGAACGTTCGTGCGCTTCGTCAATAATAATAACGTCATACTGGTGAAAAAGAGGATCGGTCTGCGATTCGGCCAGAAGGATACCGTCTGTCATTAATTTAATCCGGGTCATTGGCCCCGTTTGATCCGTAAAACGTATTTTATATCCGACTCCCTGTCCTAACGGGGTATGAAGTTCTTCCGCTATTCGCGTGGCTACGGATCGGGCCGCAATTCGACGTGGCTGCGTATGTCCGATCTTTTTCTTCCGCCCGTAGCCCAGTTCCAGACATATTTTAGGTATTTGTGTCGATTTACCGGAACCTGTTTCGCCGCAAATAACGACGACCTGATTCTTTTGGATAGCTTCGGCTATTTCATCTTTTCGGAGACAAATGGGGAGTTCCGGATCGTATTCCAGATGGAGTTTTAAATCGTGAAGATTGTTCATGGAACAAGTAGTATATCAAATTCAGGAATTGTTAAACTGGCGAATGGAGAAATGAATACCGGATCCATGCTCCTTGGAGAGAATGATTTTTCCTTGCTCCAACTGAACGCCCGATCCTACACGACGGTCAACGAGCATGGGCCCGTCTATATAGATATAATCCAGAACCGGAGCGAATTGGGATATGGCACTTGCCGCTATTGTCGACTCGAATGTATTTCCGATCATTGTCAACAGACCAAGTTTTTTAGCCTGATCAATAGCGTTTAACGTAGGATAAAGACCCCCGAATTTCATGGGCTTGAGATTGACTCCGTTGAAATATTCCGCACATTTCTTGAGATCTTCCCTACCACGACAACTTTCATCGGCAAACAGGGGGATCGACGATTTCTTCTTGAGAATGGCCATTCCCTTCCAGTCGTCTTTATTGATAGGTTGTTCAATTAATTCCACGTTCAGTTTTTCCAGTTCCGGCAGATATTTTAGGGTCTGTTCTACGGACCAGGCCCCATTGACGTCAAGTCGAAATGGAGAACTGGTTTTTCGTCGCAGTTCACGAACGATATCCATATCATAGGAGGATCCTAATTTAAGTCGATAAACAGGGTAGTCGGGAAATTCAGAATATTTCTCGATCATTCGAAAAACGGAATCAAGGGTAATGGTATGACTGGAATAGGGCATTTTTTGCGGATTGAGTTTCCACAAACGCCAGAGAGGGCGATTCAACATTTTCCCCCACAGGTCACAGGCGGCCATTTCCAAGGCACACAACGCGGCTTTATTGGCGTCTGGAAGTTGTTCGTTTATAAAACGTCCAAACGCGGTCGGATCGGCAAGAGCATAGGAATTCAACGGCTCCTGGATTCGCAAAAGATAATTGATAACACTATCAAGCGAAACCTCGAACCTTTTATCTTCGTAAACTTCACCGTACCCCCTCAAACCGTCCTGTTCCAATTCGACGATTAGAGCCCTAATAACGCTGATCGTATAACCACCAACGATGGCTACATGTTTTAACGGGAGCTCCATTCGAATGATTTTAAGTCTCATTTCTCAAGCACTTGTCAATTTACTATCCCAAAACACTGATATCACAACGTTTTACCGAAACAACAAACAGAACAACTCGTTTGCTGCCGACCAAAATACGGATATTTTATGTTTTCCGGATATCATGTTTCTGCCCGCCTTAAAAGGCGAACACTCTCTGTTATTTACGATATCGACATACCTTGTACTCTGTCCCTCTCTATCGCATTTCATATCCCTGTACGGACTTCTTGTCGGAATGACCAACTTCTTGTTGGAACTACTGACTTCTTGTCAGAACAGGTTATATACGATAAACAAAAACGGATTCAGTCGAAAAACTTTCTTTATATCATTCTATGGTCTTATACAAAGTAGCGCAACCTCCACCATCGGAGTTTTTTTGTGAATATCGAGTGTTTTTATATTTTTTCAGGGGTTTTTAACAAGATTTCTTCTATGGAAAAATGAAAAATCAATAATTTCATGGCCTCAAAATTCTTAAAATGTCAAACGGGCAACATATTCCATACGATAGGCGATCCCGGTTTGCATGGGAAGAAAAACAGGGGTTTCGTCACGTATATCGGATCGTTTGTAATTTGTTTGCCAGTAACTTAATTCCACTCCGGTCATGAATGCACTATTCCAATGATAGATTAAGTTGGTAAAGATCACTTGATTTTTTGTTCGCGCGGTTGCTATGCCATTAACAGGTACGGAGGTGGCCACTAAATCCTCGTCTTCCGGCTCGTCCATGGCATACCCGGTATTATTTGACAATTTCGAAGACAGATCCCAATGAACATTAAACCAATATCCTTGATCTCGAATGCCGGCACGACGGAACAGATCGATTCCCTGATTGATACCGCCACAAACACCACTGACATTTTCACCATAATAATATTCGCCCTGAAGACGAAGTTCCCTGGTTACCGGAATGTCGAGATCCAGGCAGGCGGACCATGTTTTCAGGTCTTTTTCTTTTTCGGCATAGTTCAAACTCGTATCGGAAATAGCGGCGAAACTGTATTCATGCTGGCCCAAATGGGCGGAAACCCCTACCGTTATGGGAAGACCGTTACGAGACTGATCTCCCATGATAACAGCATAACGCCCTTCAAATGTCGGCATACCCGAGGTGGCACAGGAGACACAGGAGGCCGTTAAAAAATCGGCGCCAAAATCGTCACAAAGCGCTATTTGCGCAACTGATTTTAAATTGGAACTCGCCTTAAAAGTTTTTTCTGCACGAAATTGACCACGACGATAACCGATATTACCACAAAAACCGGCCGGAAGATAGACCAGCATTTGAGGATATAAAGGAGATAAAACCTCCCAATCCTGACCGAACATTAGTTTCCAGTCATCTTCACGAACAATTTCAACAAAAGCTTTACGCAGTTGAATGCCCCCTTTATTTCTGGTACTGTTCATAACTCCCTGAAAATCAACTTCAACCGTTCCACGTAATTGGGCATCGGGAATGGACTCTATGGCTGGCCCATTTACCTTTAATCCCAGACGGCTTGTTCGAGCGTCCAAGGCCCAGTCGGCAGAATCATAGTTTTCCGGAGACTGAACATAGAGCGCAAACTCGCCAGGAACGGTTCGCTGACTGTCAAATACCGCCGCTCCCTGAAAAAAACCATAGGGGGTAATGGTAAAACCTCCCTTTTTCCAGGAGAGATCCTTGATTTTTGCGTCAAGTTCTTCATGGGTTACGAATTTGCTCTGTTCATCATTTATATCCAGTGGCGACAGTGAAGTATTTTGAGATTCCGCAACTCCCTGACCAAAAACGCAACAAACCAGTGCCATCCAAAAAAATAACATGGAAATTCCCAAGATTATTGGATGATATATCGTTTGATTTAACTCTAATTTAAAGTTTTTCATGCGCCTTTACGCCTTCTATCTCTATGAATATTCTATTTACAATCCGGTCTGATTATTCCAGTAGCCTGACCAATCTCTAATTATAGATCTCTAATTAAAGCTCTCTAATGATGAATCTGTAAAATCTACCGTAAACAGTAAAAATGACATAATTTCATCTTTCGTTATCGGCAACACAAGCGGTGCAACCGTAATGATTTTACAATTTTTCATAAAAATAGAGAGGGACTTCATTTTTTCCCTACTCGTTTCCCACACTTTTTACAAAATATTTATTTCTGTTTTTATATTCTTGTTATTGCAAACGGTTTTATATTTTGGTAAATTAACATAAACTGTCGTTGATTCCAACGTATACATTCACCATTAACAATAGCGAGTACGGATCATGTTCAAAAAGAGTATTATGACAGGTGTCTGTTTAATGGCAGGCTTCCTGGTTTTTATGGTCATTTCTGGAAATGGAGCGGAAGAGAAAAAGGTATTTCGAGCAGGGGCGGCTATTGTCGATACAACGCCGATAGAATTTCCGCGCAAATGTAATGGTGGTTTTTCACCACATTATTTAAGTAAAGTTGCCGATCCACTCCATGTACGGGCTCTGGTTCTGGACGACGGTGTTAATAAAGTCGCGATAGCGGTTATCGACGCTTGTGGTATGAATGCGGAACTTCGAGACGAAATAGCGATGGAAGTCGAGAAGAAGACCGGCATACCGCAGACACATATTTCCATATCGTCAACACATTGTCATTCAGCCCCCGCATTAACCTTGATTCTTGGTTGCGGTCCCGATGAAGATTATGTTAAATTTGTAAAACCGAAAATGATCGAGGCATTGATTAAAGCGAATGCGAATCTGACGCCGGCGGAAGTTGGTTGGGGGTTTTCTCTTGATCGAGATAATGTCTACTGTCGTCGTTTTCTAATGAAGCCGGGAACGGCACAAACGTTACCGACCGCATTTACAGGTGCGAAACAGGATATTGCCATGATGAATCCCGGTATGAATAATCCAAATGCGATTACACGAACCGGAGTTCCTGATCCAACGGTTAGTGTACTGGCTCTTCGCAACAAAAAGACCGGGAAACCGTTGGCTCTTTTAGGAAATTATTCGACACATTATGCAGGGGCTGCCAATATCTCCGCCGACTATTTTGCTGTCTTTTGTAATCGAATCGCCGAATTGATTCAGGCTCCGGACGATTTCGTTGCCCTAATGACCAATGGGACCAGCGGCGATGTAAACTGTATTGATTTTCTCAATCCGAAACGAGTATTTTCTAAAGAAACTGTCGGTGAATCTGTTGCGCAGGCTGCTTTTACTGCCTTTAAAGAGATCCAATTTCTGGATTGGGTCCCTGTGGTTATGGAACAGTCGAAGTTGACCTTGAATATACGTAAACCTTCTCAATCGGATGTTCAGGAGGCGAAGAAGTATGTTGAAAAAGAGAAAATCACCATACCACGAAATACATTGGACTGTTACGCGCTGGATACGATTGCTCTGGATACAGATCCACCAACCAAAACGATCATTTTACAGGCAATTCGTATCGGTGGATTAGGAATTGCGACGATTCCTTGTGAAGTCTACAGCTTTACCGGTCGGGACATTAAATCCTACAGTCCAACGGAGCAAACGTTTACTATTTCCCTGGCCAATGGTTATTACGGCTATATTCCAACGGTAGAATCGTTCGAACTAGGGGGATACAACACCTGGCGCGCGCGAAGCTGTTGTCTGGAAGTTGAAGCGGAACCCAAGATCCGTGCCGAAGTTCTTCGACTACTGAAGAATACGCAGAAGTAAAAAAAGTTCAGGGATAAACAATACAATTTTTGAAATCACGGATGAACACTGGTAAATTACCGAAAAAAACAATATTTTACAATAACAAACATAAAAGCCTGTCCGTGATTTCAAGTAAAAACATTTCCAGTTTATTTTCGGAATTCTCGAATAATGGCGACGGCTTTTTCTGTATTTTCCCGAATAGCGTTCCAGTTTTTCTCCTGAATCAGTTTTCGCGGAGCCAACCAGGACCCGCCAACCGCCAGAATTGATGGATGCTGAATATAGGAGGCGAGATTATCGATATTTATACCACCCAAGGGAATAAAACGAACACCTAAATGGGCGTAGGGCGCGTAAATAGCCTTAATATAATTCATTCCGCCCATAGGTTCGGCAGGGAATAACTTTACGTTTCGACAGCCATAGGAAATAGCGAGTTCCAATTCGGACGGATCCATTAAACCGGGCGCGAATGGGAACTTCAAACGCAGAGCCTCTTCCAGAACGATGCGCTGTAAACCGGGCGAAACTCCGAAGGCTGCGCCCGCGTCCTGCGCCTTCGCCACCTGTTCCGGAAATATAATCGTACCTACTCCCGCCATCATTTCTGGAACTTCCCGACAGATCCGTGCAAGTGCTTCCAGGGAACGTTCTGTTCGAAGTGCCAGTTCCATGACTTTAATTCCGCCTTCCAGAAGTGTTTGCGCTACTGGTACCGCATCTTCCGGATCGTCTATGACCAAAACGGCCATTAGCCCCGATTTCTCTATTTTGTTCGTTAATTCACTGGTAAATATCGTTTGCATGTATTCCTTCCTTAATTTATACCTTCCTTAATGTATACTGTACGACGTTATAAATTCAGTATTTCCCGGGAGCGCGGACGCCATGCCTGACGGCAGGCAGGTCTCGTCCGCATCCTCCCAAACAGGCGTCTCGCCTGTTTTGAAAAATAGACTTTTATAACGACCTTGAGTATATTCCTTCCTTAATTTATCATTTTTAAAATTTCATCAATACCGACAGATCCACCGATAATCGGACTGTAATCTTCTTCAATATACTTCTGCAGTGGTTGAGTTGCGGCACCACAGGCGGCGGGAACCATTCGAACACAATAGCCGAGATCGTAGGCGCTTGTCGCTGTAATCTTGGCGCATACATTTGTTAAAAAACCGCATACAATCAGATTCTTTATTCCCCTAAACTGTAATAGTGAATGAAGATTTGTGTGCGAAAAAGCACTCAAGGTCCGTTTTCCTTCCAGTACGATTTCATCTTCCCGGGGAGTCATCTCCTTGATAATGGAATGGCCCCAGCTTCCCGGCTCAAATATTCCGTAATCGTAAATATCTTTAATCGTTCCTTGTACCTGATGTTTTTCCACCCAATTTCGATCAAGGGTAAAAGGACAATGAATAATCATAATTCCCTTCATACGCAGTCCCTCTATTAATCGGACGGCGTTGGCAATGGTGTTATTTCTTGTTATTTCGTCCGAGACCAGGGAATATAATTTTCCGCCACTGGTACAAAAATCGTTTTGAAATTCAATAAAAATAGCTGCTGTTTCGTTTGACTTCATTATCTGCTCCATAATTTCCGATCCAATGCTCTATAGTTAATAGCTTCATATAAATGATTATTACCGATATTTTCCGCACCTTCCAGGTCAGCAATAGTCCGTGCGATACGTAAAATTTTATCGTGGGCGCGGGCGGAGAGTCCATAATCAACCATGGCAACTTCCAAAATATGATGACCTTCCTCGTCCACTTTACACCAAATTTGAATTTGCCGATGGGACATATCGGCGTTATACCGGGTACGGGAACGTTGAAAACGCTTTTCCTGAATAGCGCGCGCACGAAGAACCTGTTCCCGAATATTGGCACTGGATGTTCCGGGCGTTTGCGCCGATAGTTCATGATAGTCCAGGGGAGGTACTTCCAGGTGGATATCAATTCGGTCGAGAAGTGGTCCACTAATCCGTGACATATAACGTTCGATCTGCAGATCGGAACAACGACAAGTACGGCGAGGATCTGTTCGATATCCACAAGGACAGGGATTAAGTGCTGCAATTAAAATGAAATTTGCCGGGAAAGTACTCGATTGAGAAGCACGGGAAATAGTAACATGTCCATCCTCCAGCGGCTGTCTCAAAACTTCCAGTGTTCTTCGATTGAATTCAGGAAGTTCGTCGAGAAACAAGACACCGTTATGTGCCATACTAATTTCCCCGGGCGAAGGCGGGGAACCGCCGCCCACGAGACCGGCCTCGCTAATCGTATGATGCGGTCCCCGAAAAGGACGTGTCGCGATCAGTGGATTGTCCCTTTTTATTCGTCCGAGTGCACTATAGATTTGAGTCGTTTCCAGCGCCTCGGCTAGTGTTAGAGGGGGTAAAACGGTTAGAAAACGTTTGGCCAGCATTGTTTTGCCTGTTCCGGGCGGGCCAATCATTAACACATTATGTCCGCCTGCCGCCGCTACGGTTAAAGCGCGTTTGGCGAGTTCCTGGCCGCGAACGTCGGAAAAATCCACATCATAACTGTCCGATTGGGAAAATACTTCTTCTCCGGAACAGGGAAGTGGCTCCAAGGAAAGTACTCCTGTTAAAAAACCAACCGCCTCGGTTAGATTCGAGATCGGAATAACATCAATCCCCTCTACCATGGCCGCTTCACTTGCGTTTTCCAATGGTACAAGAATCCCTGCCAATTCGGGATTTTTTGCTGCCGCAATGGCAATGGCAATAGCCCCTTTACAAGGACGCGTCGTTCCATCCAGCGCCAATTCGCCAACAATGGCATATTGCGACAGATTTTTTGGAATATAGGTTTTTTTCGTACCTTGAAGCATTCCCAATGCAATTGGTAAATCAAACGATGTTGCCTGCTTGGGTAAATCTGCCGGTGCCAAATTGACAATGACCGAATGTTGCGAAAAATCAAAGCCGGAATTCGTTAGGGCACGAGTTACACGATAAACACTTTCACGAACAGCCGCTTCCGGAAGTCCGACGATCGTCACTTTCGGATTTCCTTCCTGCGTACTATCCACTTCAACTTCGACCGGAACCGCTTCAATTCCAAGAAGTGAAAATGTCTTTAGTTTTATTAACATTCCGACAAACCTTTATTTCTACTTCAACTCCTTCGACTCCGCATTAAAATCCTTGAGATCACGTACAAATTTGGCAATTTTCGGGTCACGAAGACGATAATAAATCCATTGACTTTCCCGCGTTGTTTGAACTATTCCGTAATTTCTCAAAATCGCCAAATGCTTCGAGACATTTGAAAAATCAATCTTCAAATTCGAGACGAAATAACCAACGGAACATTCATCACCATCCAGTAATTCATTTACAATGTATAAACGAACTGGATGACTCAAGATCTTCAGTAATTCGATGGTCGATTCCCAGTCTTTTTCCAATTGCGCCAAGACACCTTTTGCCATGATTTCCATACTCCTTTTGAAGAATAATAAAACATAGTAAACAATCGATACAAGGATATATTCCGAATTGTCCAAAAAAAGGAACAGATAATATCTTTTGATCCTGTGAATCGATACAAATTTCTACAATTTCGTATATATCTGGTAGTATAACCTGAAAAACAGTTGTTTCAAGCTGTTCGGAAAATTATTTCCGGAATAATTCCTATTTTCTCTTTTTCTTTTTTCCTGTATTATATGCCGTCCTGCGAATTTGTCATAAATAGAAGATATAGATAGAAAATATATAGATAGAAGATAAAGTTTATTGTTTTTATGAAATCGATTTTTTTTATTTGCCATTCATTTCTACATGTCGGAACTCTTGTACTGTTACGGTTCTTCTGTTATTTGCCTGTGATTTCAAATCACTACATTATTATTTTTTATAAATATTGGAAATGATAAAAGACTGGCTTCCTGTAAAACAACTCGTAACCATTCACGAACGATTTTGGAACCACGGATATCACGAATAAACACCGATGGTCTGCCGTAAAATACGCTATTTTACAATAATAAACTACACCTTTTTATCTATTATAATAAATAATTTTATCATAAAAATTTTGTTTGCCAGAAAACTATCCGTGAAAATCAGTGTTATCTGTGGTTTTACTTTATATCTGTGGTTTTACTTTATATCCGTGAACGGTTACAACAACTCGAACTTCGAGCAAGAAGTCCGAGCAAGAAGTCCGAGATGTTTTACAATTTTAACCGTAAAGGATATTATTTGTAATTCTGTAGAAAGCTGCCGTTATCCGCAACTTCGAAGAGAGGACGGAGCGGATTCTTCATACTTTCCCGACTGTTTCCTCCAAGGTAGAATACGAACGAAGCCGAAAAACTCCAGGTATTTTCGAAAAATGTATTCGATTTTCCACTTTTGGAATTATTAAAAACATAGGTACAGGAGTTTCGAAGCGAGGCATTGTTACTAATCGGTACTTCCATTTGACCGCCCGCCATGGTATCTCCGTATTCTGTTGCTCCACAAAAGATCATTCCTTCACCGCCGCACTCGAAGTATTTTCGGAAGAAACCTGTATACCAGGAAACCGGAGCGAGGTGATCCTCTATTGTATCCAACTTCTGATTATTTGAATTAAAGCTCCATAAATTAACCAATTTATCATTGATGGCGAAGGCACCGCGAAAACCGAAATCCAAATCCGTACAGATTTTCCGTGATATTTCCACACGTGCCTGGCCCAATGTATATTTTTCATAATTTGAATCGCGCATGGAATCGTAAACGGCCCCCATCTGCCAACAATTTGCCGGGTCCCGATAAAAGAATCCGGTTGTCAAGAAAAATTGAGTACGATCTTGCGAAAAATTGTAACCTTCAATTTTACCACTCAAGGTGGTTCCACTGATGCGTCCACCAGCCTGTCCGGACAGCCCCCATAAAATTTTCGATGGAGTTGACCAGTTCAGGTTCAGATCGACTCCGAAATTTCCTTGATCAATCAAATTCACCGGATTTCTAAATCCGAGTACACCAACTTCAAACTGGGTATTCTGAAGGGTATAGGCCAAGGTAGGACATAAATTACTGAAACAGATCGAATTTCCTGAAAAATCATTGCCATAGGCTTCTACCGGTGGAGTGGTTCGAAACGCAGGCTCCGAACAAGATTGAGACGAAATAAAACCGGGATAATACTCCTTGCTCAAACAATGATTTCGACCGACTCCCGAATAGGGATTTACCGAAAATGGATCGTAAACATTATCTACCTCTGTTCTGTTTTCCACTGTTCCCGTTTGTAATGGACTCAAATTCCTGTTCTGATTGTTTATCGGCAGGACATTCAAATTATTCTCTGTACTCAAAATAGTCGAATTATTTGTCCCTGGAGCATTGAAACGCTGCAGATTCGATTCACCTCTTTTAGAACTAACCGGAACTTTTGATCCATCCGGTAAATCAATATATTGATTGTTTCCGGGTGTTTGACTCCGCGGTCCCAGAATTGCTTCCGGACCCAGAATTTCCGTCCTGACATTCATGGCCGGAATCGGTTCCGATATATTGACCGTGGACGCCGGTACCTCCGATTTAGTACTGTCTATGATTCGAAGCTGTGTCGCCTTTTTATCTTCGACCCCCTGAACCAGAAGTAGCGAGGGTCGATTCAATTCTGTATCTGTCGTTGTAAATTCTGCCGTTCTGCCTTTAGGTTTCTCCACGGATAAAGGAAATGCCTCCCCAGATGGCGTTGTCCATGGAGTCGTAACATCACTCGTCGATTGAATCGACGTTCCGTAATACGAACGACTCTGGCCCATTACGGATGAATTCGATAATGTCGCCAACAGAATCATACCTGCTATTCCAAATGATAATAAACGCATCGGTTCCTCCATCGCGGGAAATTCCCAACAAAGATTCCACATCTAAAACGGAGTATACATTCCTTCAAACCCTGACAACACTGAAGGAAATACCCCTTAAATGTTATATCGTCAGGAATTAACCGATACTTTCGGAAAAATCGTTAAATTCACCGAATTAGTAAAAGTTTTCTTAGCCAAAAAACTTTCACTATATTACCTATATTACTTTATTCAGAGATAAAGCACAAATATTTGAGAGTGCGGAGGTAGATTCCACCATCCGCGAAAACTGGATTGGCATAGACCCCACTGTCTAAACGATTTTCTGCCAGTTTATTCAATTTATCCCCGGTCTGATAAATCCAGGCGCCCCCGGAACGACCGAAGATATAAATTTTGTTACCGACCATAACGGGCGACGAATAGAATTTCTCCTTGATTTTTTCAGACCAGAGTGCTTCTCCGTTTTCTGTATTGAGGCAGAAAATACCCGTTTCGTCGGAGACACAATAGAGACGACCTTCTTTACAGAGAAGACTTGGTACATAGGGAGCAACGGGACGCGTTTTCGTCCAGATCGGATCCGGGGAAGATCCATCCGAATTAACGGCAATCAATACTTTTTTCGGCCATCCTCCGGAGAAATAAACATGTTTTTCATCCCAGGCCGGAGAAGAAGGACAGCAGTTGGAAGGACCTTTAGCCTCCCACAACAGTTTACCGGTTTTAGGATCGTAACTGCAACTTGTGTCCGGACCATTAATAACAAGTTGATCGCGCCCGGAACTGCGAATCAACGCGGGTGTAATATAGGATGGTTCTCTTTCAATATGACGATCCGTCTTCCAGCACTGTTTGCCATTTTCACGATAATAGGCAATAATTCCATGTTTGCCGTCAACCATGTCCGTACAGAGGATAACCTTGTCATCATAAAGGACGGCGGACCCTACATACCCATGATATGCTTTAACTGTTCCCAATTCGACCGACCAGAGGGGAACCAGATTCATATCAATACAGTCAAGATAAATATGATTGTCAAGAACATAGGGATAAAACAGCCGTTTACCGTCACAGGCAAGTGTTGCACAAGCATTGGAATTATCACCATGGAGTCGATTTTGTTTTTTTCCGCTTTTGAGAGCTTTTTTGGTAATGATTTTACCAGTTTTACGCTCCAGAACCATAACAGATATCGTCATCTGGTCATTCCCCTCGTCTTCGGAAGTAACGAGATATATTTTATCACCTATTAATATTGGGGTTCCGTACCCATTGCCGGGAATCGGTGTTCGCCACTGAACGTTTTCATTTTCATTCCAATGTAAAGGCGCTTTTATACTGTCCGGTAATATATCACTATAATCGGTTCCACGCCACCAGGGATAATCACCTTGTGCTACTGGTATCGTATTGGTGACAGCCAACGGATTTTTGGCTGTTACAGAAGAAACCATCTGTTTAACAGAAACCGAATCTGCAGTTTGGACCATTTCCACCGGTTTCGCTTTTTCTATCGGTTTATTATTGCCTTTTACTGGTTCTGCTGTTTTTTGAGGTTCTGTTGTTTTTTTGGAGGGGTCCTGCTTGGGACTGTCAGCTTGATTGGATAATTCAGCGTGATTAGATAAATTGGCTTGTTTAGACGATTCTGTTTGTTTAGACGGTTCTGTTTGTTTAGACGGTTCGGTTTGATTGGTGGTATCCGGAGTTTTTTTCATACTGGGAGCCTGGTGGGAAACTGTCGATTTATCGAGTTCCGCATTCTTCTTTTCCGGAGTTGGAGCGCATCCAAAAATAATTGCGAGAATGAAAACAAACAAAAACGCGGTTTTTTTAGACATATACAGGTTCCTAAAGTATATTATGGTCAATATTTTATCATCTCAAAATGTAAACAATATCCATTTTGAAACCACGATTAACACGGACAAACACCTATAGTTTACAGAAAAAACAGTATTTTGCAATAACAAATATAAAAAACCTATTGTGAAAATATTTTATAATAATCAAGGTAACCATTCACGGATATAGAGTGAAACCACGGATAACACTGATTTTCACGGATAGTTTTTTGGCAAACAAACTT
>CAYUAP010000092.1:0-18816 GCA_964442735.1 uncultured Planctomycetaceae bacterium
TTTATGTTAATGCGTATGGACGAGACGTCCGCGTTCCAGTCAACGCCTGTTTTGAAGATGCGGACGAGATGTTTACGCTCCCAGGAAATGCTATATTTATAACGTCCCAAAGTCTGATGATATTTTGTAACCATTCACGTGGTTTCACTTTATATCTGTGGTTTACATGATATCCGTGAACAGTTACAAGTATTACAATTCAGACGAGATCAAATTACAAAATTCGGCGAAGATTTTTTCCAGAAGTGGGAGATCGGCAATCACCTTTGGAATATTATCCGCCCGTAAATCTTTTAAAATGACCATGGCGGCGTCCATTACGGGAAAAAGTCCGAGACTGTCTGCGTTTCCCTTTATCGTATGAACGATACGAATCGCTTCGTCTTTTTTCCCCGGAACAAGTAAAGCAGGCAACGTTTGAAAGGACGTTTCATGTGTAAATTTTTCCAGGCATTCATAGAAGAAACCGGTATCGTTCATAAATGTCTCGTCAAGGACTTCCCGTGGTTCCGCGCCCCACTTTTCGAGCTTGTCAAATAATTTTTGTAAATCGTCCTCCGTTTTATTTGCCTCCGTTTTATTTGACTCCGTTTTATTCGTCTCCGTTTTATTCGTCTCCGTTTTATTTGTCTCCGTTTTATTTGTCTCCGTTTTATTCGTCTCCGTTTTATTCGTCTCCGTTTTATTCGTCTCCGTTTTATTTGACTCCATTTTATTCGTCTCCGTTTTATTTGCTCTCCTTCTTTTGTGTCAATTTTGAAATGGCGAGGAAAAGTCGATCATAAAATACAGGTTTCGAGATATGGTCGTTCATGCCCGCACTCATGGCCTTAACAACATCTTCGTTGAACGCGTTGGCCGTCATGGCAATAATCGGAATTGTTTTTGCTTCCGGATGATTGCTGGAACGGATTTTTCCTGTTGCCTGATATCCATCCATAATCGGCATTTGAATATCCATTAAAATAACCTGAAAAGTGCCGGGAGCCGAAGACGTGAACTTCTCCACCGCCTCCAGACCGTTCCAGGCCGGAGTAATAATCATTCCGGCACGTTCAAGATATTGCGTGGAAATATCCATATTCATCTGATTGTCTTCCACCAGCATAATACGCAGTCCCTTTAATGCGTTCTGGGCCTCCTGCGTGTTCTTCTGTTCGTTCAGGTGGTAATAACTACTCATGAGAAAATCAAAAAAAGTTGACTGGAAAAGCGGCTTCTGAATAATCTTGTTGACACCTGCTTCATGGGCATTGGATGAAACCGCCGCAATGTCATACGCGGTAACAAGAATGATGGGCATGTTTTTCGATGTCCCATTCAGTTGACGTATCCGGCGAGCCGTTTCAATACCATCAATTCCCTCAAGCCGCAGATCAAGCAGACACAGATCATAGGGATGCCGACTGTTAAGTCGCTGTTCGAGCTGATCAATGGCCTTTTCTCCGGTTGCCACGGCATCACTCTTAACACCACACTTGCTCAGAACCATCTGAATATAGGTTCGATCTTCGTCTCGATCATCGACAACCAGAGCACGAAGTTTGGAGAAGTCCGCTTCGGGAATGACTCCGGTCCTTGTGCTTTTTTCAAACGGAAGATGGACGGTAAACGTCGTTCCCTGATT
The DNA here is from genome assembly GCA_964442735.1 of uncultured Planctomycetaceae bacterium. Lineage (GTDB taxonomy): Bacteria > Planctomycetota > Planctomycetia > Pirellulales > Thermoguttaceae > JAUNBG01. The sequence goes on from CAYUAP010000092.1 coordinate 1,628, forward strand.
CACTTCACTCTCCACCTCAATCGTACCCCCCATGAGAGTGACAAGGTTTTTCGTAATGGAGAGTCCCAGTCCGGTCCCGCCGAATTTACGCGCGGTCGAGGCATCCTGCTGTTCAAACGGCTTGAAAAGTCGTGCTTTGTATTCGGCTGTCATTCCACAACCAGTATCCGAAACCTGAAGCATGATCTGGACACGATTGCGAACAATGCCTAACTGTTTGACTATCAGGGTAACAGAACCGCCCGCCGGAGTAAACTTCACCGCGTTGGAAAGAAGATTGAGCAGGATCTGATTGACCCGTAGTGAATCGCCAACCAGCCATTCTTCCGTTAAGTCGCTCAACTGCATTTCAAATTTGATCTGTTTGGCCTCCGACTGACTGTAAAACATGTTGACTATTCCGGTCAATAAATGCTTGAAATCGAAATCGTCCCTTGATATTTTCAGTTTGCCACTTTCGATGGAGGAGATATCCAGAATATCGTTGATAATCGATAATAAATGTGACGAGGCATCCAGTCCTTTACTCAAACATTCACGAACCTTGAGACTGTCAGAAAAACTGTCCTGTGCAATATTGAGATAGCCAATAATCGCGTTGAGTGGCGTCCGAATTTCATGAGACATTTGAGAAAGAAAAATTCCTTTGGCCGTACTTGCGTGCAGTGCCAGACCAAGAGCCTCCTTTAATTGGACCGCGGACGTTTGTAATTTATCGCGTAAATTGTATTCTTGGGTTACATCGCGAAAGACCAAAATGGCACCAATAACTTTTCCAGAAATATCGCGAATCGGAGCGGCACTGTCCGCAATATGGTAACGCGTTCCGTTTCGCGAAATCAGATCGGTATGATTCGCTAGTGATACAATTTCACCAAATTTAAGACAACGCTCCACGGGAGATGGAACCGGTTCATTGTCAAGATAATTGACGATATGAAAATAGTCGGTATGAACCTTTCCCCTACATTCCTCAAGGGGGACACCAAGCAATTTTTCCGCAATGGGATTCAGTAATGTAATTTTTCCTTCAGTATCCGTAGTCAGAACACCGTCTCCAATAGAAATCAGTGTTTTCTGGAACCACTCGGCGTTCTCTTTTGCCAGGGCACTTGCCTTTTGAAGTTCGGTCTGATCCACGGAACAACCGAGTAGAAGTTTCGTTCCATCGGAATCGGTGAAAGGAACCAAAACCGAATAAAGATTGTGCAAGGAGCCGTCTTTCCCGACCGTATCGAGAAACATTTCGTCCAACCCGGTATTTTTTTGAGACAATCTGATATCGGCCTCGCGTCGGGAATCCGCAAGATTTTTCGGCAATAACGCGTAATCATCCATTCCATTGAGTTTTTCTTCAGGAATACCGAAAAACTCTTCCCTCTCCTTGTTATTAAAGACATATTTATAACCGTGTGAGGCATCTTTTGCAAAAATATGGACCGGGAGCAAGTCGATCAACATCTTCCACATTCGGGAATTCCGCGCCAATAATGCCGCTGCCCGACCCGCCTGACGCTGATAAACAAGAGCGGCCCCCAAGGCACTTCCCAATATCAAAATGAGTATCATCAGAGAAAACGAAACCAATAACGGATTCTCTGACACCCAGTCCCGGAATGTCGGTTTTCTCTCGAATAAAAAATTATTGTTTCGACTGATTTCCAAAACTTCCTGCTTGGAGAGGCTGTTGACACACTTGGCAATAATAGAGATGAATCGAGCGTCTATCCCGGAACGGATCCCTACGGAAAAATCAACGATCCGCCCGGACCGCTCTTGCGTTAGTGTTCCGGTATGATCATTCAAAAGTACATTATCCACCATGGGACCCAAAAGATACGCACCATCTATTTCCTGTGTTTTAACCGCTTTTATGAGTGCATCGTTGGATGGATACGTAAAGATGGTTACTTCCTTCGGTTTGTTCGTCTTCGCCAATACGTCCAGAATGGAATCTTTCAGTGTTCCGACCGTACGAATTTCCCGAACATTCTTTTTCTTCGAGAGCATTGCCGTCTCGACCGGATAATAGGGTTTCGTCTGAAAATAACCGTATTCTTCCGCCCACTGAAAATCATGGGGAAGATCCATGATGATATCACCTTTATGCTCTGAACGGAGCCTGTAATACTCCTCAATATTGTTCGGCATGATCAGTTTAAAATTTAAGCCTGAATTCTTGGAAATCAACATTGCAATGTCAACGAAAACACCACGTGGTTTACCATCTTCAAGGTATTCCAGTGGGAAACAATCCGGCTGAAGCAGGACCGAAAATGTCTTTTTTTCCCGGGCCATTTGATGAACAAACGCAATTTCATTCACCGTAAACGGCATACTCTTCATGTTATTCCGCCAATGGCCGTAATAGATCTGCTGTAATTCCCCCGCAAAACCGGGCGTTTCAAGTACAAGATCCTCCAGGGCTTTATTGAGCTTGCCTAACAGTTCTTTATTTCCCTTTTTGACAATAATGTAAAATGGCTGAATATCAATTCTCTCATAAACAAGTTCGTCATTGATTTTACGAAGACTTCCCGTAACAATGGCGTCCACCTCCCCGGATTGTAACGCCTTGCTCAATCCGTCCGTATGGGGATAAAAACAGGGCTGAAACGTGAAATTCTTTTCCTTGGCAAATTTGGCAAAGACCTCGTTTTTACTGTTATTGGGAATCATGCCAACCCGAATTCCGTTCCAGTTGGCATAATCTTTACGCTTGTAATGACTATGCCCAATCTTTACCGTCATAATAACCGACGAGTTACCAATGGATATATCCGTATAGTCAAACTTTTTCAATTTCTCCGGAGTTCTAACCGCACTCGTAACGAAATCTATCTCCCCTTTTTCGAGCATGGGAAGCATTTCGGACCAACCCTTCTCGTATCCGATATATTCATATTGACAGTTCAAATACGGCCGTATCATCTGAAGAATGTCGTAGCCGTAATCGCTCCGCTTGCCCTCGGCATCGATCATATGATATCCGTTGAATTCGAAGTAGCCAACACGTATTTTTTCTGGCTGTTCCTCTGTCGCATGTAACGCCTTCCCTGAAAAAACGAGCGAAAAAAGAACAACGGCAATTACAACGCCGTAGAACGTTTTCAACCAGCTTTCCTTCCGGTGATCTTCATGAATCGGAGGCTCTCGGTACATGACTCGGGAACAATACGAACTCAATCGGTATACAATTTTCAGTAGAGACGAACAAAATGGTAAACTCTTCATTTTTAAAATATCTGTAATATCTATAATAGATGTATCTGTAATATATGTAATTAAATGTTCTGGAAAAATGAATCATGTAACATTGCATTAAGAGCAGGATGATATACAGTGCGACGTTATAAATTCGGCATTTCCCGGGAGCGCGAACGTCTCGTCCACAACTCCGAAAAACGTAAAGTTTAACCATCTTTTTCACAAAACAGACCTCTTTTGGCCTTTTTTGTGTTGATATCTTCCCAATTTTTACCATCTGCCCGGGAACGACAGGAAAACAATTCATAAAAATATTTTATAAAATATAGTACCCATTTATGATAATCGGAATATTGCCTGTGATACCATACCATTTTATGCCCGGAAGTATCTCGAACGTTTTACGAATAGAGACACTCCTATCGTTTAACATGAACAATCTCCTCCTTCTTGTAACTTCCTAATATAATTTGGATACGTGTATTTGTCAATAGGTAATCTTGTAAATATCAGGTTATTGTACGAATTATTTTTATGTGTCCGCACTTGCCAATACTCCCTTCTGAACCCTTCATGGGAACTGCCGTTTCCTCCTCAATTCATAAACCTTCCCATGCCCGGAATAAACGTTACACTCTTAACTCAAGGGGTAAATGAACAGGAAGATTGCTGAATGACCAGGAGGTTTTAAGAATCGTATACCGGAGCCGGTATGGGCGTCTGCCTTCGGTCTCAATAATCCGCCCGTCGTTGCCGGGCTTGTACAAACAAGATCCGGAACATTCAAATGGATTGAGTATAACCACTCGTATCCGTTTATTTTTGCGCTTTTTTTGCTGGAGCCTCCCTTGCGTTTTCCCGATATTTCTTCATTTGCCCGATTAATTGTAATAATAAAGTTCCTTCGCTTGCGGATATTGGGAGTTCGTCGATTTTGGGCCGTTTCCATTCGCCGTTCCAAACAATTTTTATCCACGGATTGGTTCCGGTTTTATTATCCACAACCATCTGTTGGATTTCTTTTTGTGAAAAAAAGTCATTCCACTTTTGATCAAAAGAGCAAACGTCCCCTGTTTTTAAAGAACGTTGTGTAGGATATTGTATCAAATTATCCCATGAATTCATTAACTCCGCGTTATTATCTACTAATGTAATCTGATGGGATACAGACAGAGTATCTTGAACGGGAGGAGTATTTGACCGCACGGTCAAGCGACCAAAAATCGTTGAAAAAACGGCAACAGCAATCAGACCGCCCCACCAGTACAAATGATGTCGATTTAATTTTTTGCAATAGGGTTGAGGAGAGGAATTTCCTTGATACCACCATTGACGGAACACAGCGTTTTCTTCTTCCACCCCCGGTTTCGTCCGTTCGATATGAACGAGATATTCAATTCCATCGCCCGTGGTAACCGGGCAGAGATAAAACGATTGATCTTTATCTTCCGAATGTTTTGACGGGAGATAATTCAGAGCCAGAACTCCCAATTCGTCCGCGTTCGGAAGTGTCTCTCCACCGATAATTTCCGTTACCGTAAAGCCTTCGTTCGGAACTCGACGGACAACGATTTGGGCAATGAATGGCCGTGAAAGAATCATTTCTTCATTATTTTCATTCATTATCGTTTTCCTTTAACACTGCCGTAGTCGTTGGTAAATTCGGTACTTTTACTCCTTCCGAAACTTCATCCGGACCGCTTTTTAGGGAAGGTGTCGCGTGGATCATCTCTATTTGTTCCTGTACTGTCCACAGTAAATCCGGTAGTTTGTAGTTTGAATTAATGTTCATTGTAATCAAGGAAGAGAAATCGGGCCGAAAAGATTTAATAATGGAAATGCTCTTGAACAGACCGGGCATACCGAGTACTTGAAGTGATTCCGTTTTGTATTCGGAGAAATCAAGACAGAAGATATCGCCTTGTCCATTCTTTATTCTACCATTTTCTCCAACAGGTTTTAAGGTCAGATTCATATTGGCGGAAATGGGAAGATTGAGGGAATAGATCTTTTGGCTCGTTTCGATATTTTGATTCAATGGATTCTTCCTCATTTCTGTATTCAATAGTACTCTGTTTCCACCTCCCTGACCACAGGACGATATAATAATCCACCAATTATTTTTACCCATCCCTTTAAATTCAAGGGTGATGTCATATCCTTTACTATTCACACGATCCTGGAGAAAAATTTTCATTTCGTGAATCTCGGACAAAATTCCCTCTCTTGATATTAAGGACGATTTCGACAGTTTCTGTTCTATTTCTTCGAGTTTTTTCGATAATTCGATATTGGTTTCTCTTGGTGGGGAGTCAATTTTCAGGCGTGCCCGAATGATTTCCACCAGTTGTTCCACCGTTTGTTTTCGCGCAACAGATTCCATAATCGCGGGAATATTGTCAATGGAAATTTCCGGCCCGAAGTTTTTAACCTGTCTGGCGTCGAGTCCCTGAAGAAATTGTACGGCCTTCCATCGGGCGTTCAAGGTTCGCTCTTCATCGGCAACAGCATTCTGAATACGGACAATCGTCTCCCCAATCGTCTGTTTGAGCCGTTTCTTTAACTCGTCTTGGGATTCATTAAGTTTCCCCCATTCGTTAATGGCCTGATTCAAGATTCCAAAATCTTCAAAATTATTCTCCTTCCAATTGGGAATGGCATTAAGTTTGTCGATCAGGCGAACGATTTTGACCTCCGTTTTATCACCGGTTTCTTTTGACGAATAGGACGAGTCTCCAATGAAAAACAGGGTGATTATACTGACAAGCATTAAAAGGGAAAGACCGACAGCACAAAGGATTTGACGCCAGGATTGTTTTCTCTTGTCCTCCTTGTAATTTTCACATTCCTGCCAGAGTGCCAGGAGTTTTTTGAGTGGTAAAAACACTTCGGAAAAATCTCGACAGGAGGAGATCGTGAAAAAGAGTTCGTCCGTATTTCCGATCAGGGACTTCGGATGAAGACCGCGAAGTGGTCGATATTTATCCTTGAGAGATCGATGAACATTCTCCTGCCATTCATGAAATTCGCGTAGTTGTTCCGGCTTCCCTTCATCGAACAGATCCTTGTGCGTTTGGATAAAAATGATCGGAAGATTACGATTTTCGCGCTGATTTATAACCGCCTGAATAAAATCACTTGCATGGTCCTTCTCAATTAGAAGATGACGTTCCCATTCTTCCGGATTACTTGAATAGAGTGGATCCACAAAAAAGATAAATGCGTCGCAATCTTTAATCTGATCGGGAATGGATCGATAATATGTTTTGCGTCCCCTGTCATGTATTTTTTTGTTTTCGGCGAGATGGTCGAGATCGCGGCGCAAATTCTCGCCCTGCATATCATAAAATTCGAGGGTAATACGGAGGCTGTCCGGTTTCCCGGCCAACAGACGTTTTTCACCGAACTTGTTCGATATTGTAATACAAAGGGGGGGATGGGGCGTTTCCGTTCGCTCCGTATTCCCTTTTGCGATGATCTGTTGGGAGAGTTGGTCGTGATAATCCCAGGCACGATCCTCAAGCAGTACCCCTTTTTGGACCTTTAATCCATCGAGTAACTGAAAAAGATAACGTGATTTACCTGCCGCCGTATCCCCATAATTACCGATCCTGATTTTAAACTCCTGCTGTGTCGTATCCGTCATTTATACTCCATTTGTATTTCTGGAAACAGTTCTTCGACTCTTTCGGTACAATAGGTCCGTTGACTCGAACCTGCCTTTTTGGAATTTAACATATAAAATATACGAAAGGTATTGATGTTTTCCTGATGAAGTTTATCCAATTCATTGTAAAGATTGGCATTAAATTCATAGACCCGTTCTCCTTGTATTCGAAGGGGCGCCTGATCGGCTATTGCCAGTTCGGCTTCATAGACGGGAAAGCCCGGCTGATCATTCAATCGTGTATATAACAGGACAACCACCCCGGGATACGAATGGGTTATTTGACCTGTATCAACCATTTTTTGCAGTTCGTCCGGACTGATTCTATTAATAGGTTTATCGATCTTTTCCAAAAATTCTCTATTTTCCATCTCGTCTGTATCGTCCACGTTTTTGTCAGTAACATTGGAGGGATCCACATTGGAGGGATCGGTATTGGATCCTCCTGGCCCCATTCCATTGCCCCATCCGCTCAATCCTCCTGTTCCTCCGATTAAAAACAGAATAAAACAAATAAAAATCGCACATAAAATTGCGTCTGTTTTTTTTCTGGTTTTCGATAAACCGGGTAATCTCTTCAATATACAAAAATAGATCAATATACAGAAAAGAGATACAAGGAAAACAGAGGTCAAACCGACTCCAGGCGAGGAAAAGCATTTCCAGGAGAGCGGATTCCATTGTATCTGTTCGAGGAATCCCAACAACAGTAATTTAGGCATTATGTATTTCTCCATCTATATTTCTATCGATACTCGATTTCTATCGATACTTGTTCCATTTGAAAATTCCGGTTCTTGTTTGCGCAAGCCCGGCAACGACGGGCGGATTATTGAGGCCGAAGGCAACCGCCCATACCAGCTCCGGTATTGATATACGCAAGGCCGTTATAAAAATCTATGTTTCAAAACAGGCGAGACGTCTGTCTTGGAGGCTGCGGACGAGACGTTCACACTCCCAGGAAATGCCGTATTTATAACGTCGTACCGTATATTTAAAATTTGGCGTTTCGGATACGAATAATGGAATGATTCCATTTGTCTTCGATATCCTTTTGTTTTTCATCCCAGAAATAGTCGAAATCGCCCGGTTGTGTAATCAAAAAAATAATGGGATTCAATGGTTTCTGTTCTTCGATCAGTTGTTTAATATCCCGATCGGACTCTATATCGATTTCTCTTCCCGGCACAAATTCTTCATCCATTAACTGACAATGATTTTTATGTTCTCCTTCACAACAGGCATAGAGATAAATCGGACCCAGATTGTTTTTAATAAATTCGCGAATGGCTGTTCCTTTTTCTCCGGACATATTTTTTTGGGAACGATCACCGTTCTCCGAATATCGGGCGGACACCAGCAGGACAATGAAAAGTCCGAGCAATAACAGGGCGATATCCATTAGAGATAAAAAACGGGCGAGAATATTTGTTATACGCATAATATTTCAGACTCCTTGTTTACATTCATCCGGAACACTCCACCAGAGCAATGCGTTCAGAAGGAGATTGGGAATCAGACAAATAATTCCGGACGCTGTGGTTGTCAATGCCGGTGCAAAATTCCGGATTATCTGACCGATATCAATATTACCGTCTGAAACCGTTTCGATTCCCTGGAAGGTATACAGAAGAGCCAGTACGGTTCCCAGAAGTCCCAGAAGTGGAAGAAGCTCGCTCAACATCAGAAGTATTTCCTGACGAACCTTTATGCCTTGATTCGCCCATATTTTATCACTCGTGCAATGGGCGAAAAAAAGAACAATATGTCCCAAAAAAAGCAGAATTCCATAAATTATAATACCCCAGTCAAAAACACTTAAATTATTCCAATATGCGAGTATCATATTCATTCTTTATTCTCCCTTTATTCTCCGAAATTTAATTTCTGAACCTGTTAAATATTCCTCCCTGATTATTATATCCGGAAAAAATCGAAAATCAACAATAACAACTCAATTGACTATAAAATCTTTTTCTACGGTTCACAGGAGGAGGTGATAAAATCTGTAGTTTGACAGACAGAACTGGAACACAGATGTCTCGTCTGCATCTCCAAAAAAGAGGTAACTCGCCCTGTTTGGAAAAATAGACTTTTATAACGACCTTGAGTATATACCGGAGCCGGTATGGACGTCTGTCTTCGGCCTCAATCATCCACCCGTCGTTTCCTGGTTATTCTTTTCTGTTGCTTTGTTTCTGCTGTTTTGTTTCTGCTTCTGTTTGTTTCTAATGACTGAAAATAAAATTCGCCCCCCTTTTATGATTCTTCTTGTTTTCGTATAATATATTCGTTTGAAAATGGTATTGAATTGGCCTTTTTTCACAAGAATCTAAATTAAAGGAATAAATATGAAAAAAAAGACAATTAGAATGTATGTTCCGTTGATCTGTTGTTTACTTGTATATTTTGTGGCATTTATGAATGAAACGTCAATAGGAGCGAAGGAGGCGCAAGGAGGAGCGGAAAACGCGGTAGTGATAACGATTGATACAAAGGCGCCAGGCACTCCCTTGAGTGGCGATATGTACGGGATTTTCTTCGAAGAGATCAACCATTCCGGCGATGGTGGTCTCTATGCGGAAATGATTGCAAATCGCAGTTTTGAAGATTGGCGTCCGCCCGAAGGAATGGAAGTTCAAGGCAAGAATGCCTCTGGACCAAATGGATGGAAGATCAAATATAATGCCGATAATAAATTCCCACAATGGAAATTTTTACCCTTGGAAGCGTCCGCAACGATAACCCTGGATCAGTCGGACCCAATCCATTCGAACAATCCATCGTCTGCCCGTATTGATATTCAAGGATTAACCGATCATGGTGCCGTTCTTCTGGAGAATAATGGATATTGGGGTATTGCCGTTCAAAAGGATGCGGAATATCTTCTCTCCTTCTATGCGAAAACGGACGGGAAAATCAAGGATGTTGACGTTGTAATTCCAAAACTTGAAGGTTACGCGATTGCTGCGGCAACGATTTCCGGACTAACCAAAAATTGGAAGAAGTACGAAGTAACACTAAAAGCGACGGAAGATTATACAGAAGGGCGGCTTGTTTTCTCGTTTAATAAACCGGGAACGATCTGGCTCGACGAAATATCGCTCTTTCCCAAAAAGACCTGGAACAATCGACCGAACGGTTTACGCGTCGATTTAATGCGGAAATTACATGATTTAAAGCCGGCATTCGTTCGTTTTCCGGGAGGATGTTTTGTCGAAGGCTGTACCCTGGCCAATGCTTTTTTACCGACAACGACCCTCGGTCCGACCGAATTCCGTCCGTCTCGATGGAATCTCTGGAACTATCGATCGACACAAGGACTCGGTTTGCATGAATATTTGCAGATGGCAGAAGATCTTGGAGCGGCATCCATGCTTGTTGTCAACTGCGGTATGGCTTGTGAAGGACGCGATGGCGGAAACGTTCCTCTGGATAAATTACAGTCCTGGATTGACGAAGCGAGCAATGCGATCGAATACGCTATTGGCGGTCCGGATACGACCTATGGAGCCAAACGGGTTAAAGCGGGTCATCCGGATCCCTTCCATTTAAAATACGTGGAAATAGGGAATGAAAACTGGTCCAGCGCCTATAAACCGCGTTATTCCGCATTCTATAAAGCTCTAAAAGAAAAATATCCGCATTTGATTTATATCTCCAATATAGAACTGGATAACGCGCCCGTCGATATTCGTGATGATCATTATTATAATACTGCCGATTGGTTTTGTAATAATGCGGGCCATTACGACATGGAACCGCGTTCCGGTCGTTTGATTTATATCGGCGAATATGCAGCGAATCGAGGTGTCGGTAAAGGTAATCTGTCCGGAGCACTTGGCGAGGCCGCCTTTATGATCGGAATGGAACGGAACGCCGATCTCGTGACAATGGCATCCTATGCTCCATTGTTTTATAATGTCAATGATCGTTGTTGGCCGGTGAATCTGATTGGTTTTGATAATGTCCGATCTTTTGGTACCCCTTCCTATTATGTACAGAAGTTGTTTGCGACGGAACGCGGCGATACTGTTTTACCGACCGAAGTTCAGATACAGCATAAAAAAGATGTTGCGATTCCCTATACCGTTGGACTTGGTACCTGGAATACAAAAGTGGAAACAAAAGATTGGGAAATAATACGATCTGATGGTAAAGTCGAAGCGATTCCCGAAGATCAGACGAAAAAGATTTTTGCGGAACTTCCGAAACATACCGCAACTCCGGTTCTGGCCTTTATTCCAAAACTGAATCTGACCGGTGATTATTCGGTTCGTTTTAAGGCCCGAAAACTTGATGGAACGGAAGGTTTTTTGATTCTGTTCGATGTAACCGACAAGAACAGTTATACATGGTTTAATCGGGCAGGTTGGTCGAACAGTCGGGATGGAGTCGAGGTAACTCAATCGTCTGCGAAGAATTTCATTCCGATGAAGTCGAAGTCTTTTACGAAAATAAAAAATAACGTCTGGTACGAATACGAGATTCGGATAAAAGGAAAAACGGCGGTCTGTCTCGAAAATGGTCAGGAGATCATGTCGTGTCAGCGTAATCTTCAGAAGTCGCAGACCGTGACGGCCCTGGCCCAAAAAGATTCCAAGACCGGCACCTATATTGTCAAAATAGTGAATTTCTCCGACAAGGAAGAAACCGTCCGTATTCAATTCACCGGTCTTAATAAAATCGGGAAAGAGGGCACAAGAATCGTTCTCTCCTCGAAGAAAGCCGAAGACGAAAACACGTTGGAGGAGCCGGAAAAAGTAGTTCCGAAAACGCAAAAAATCGAAATAAACACTCCAATAATTCCAATGACTCTAGCGCCGAATTCATTAACCATTTTAAAAGTCAAATAACCTTTCGTGCAACATCTGGTACAACATTAATCATGGGACTGCCTGATTAATCATGGACCGCCTGATTAATCATGGGACCGCCTGCGCCAAAACGAAAATTACACCTGATAAAACGGGCGTGCCTCAAGATGATATTGGACCAGTATCTTTTGAAGAACATCCGGGTTCGTTAATGCGTTCCATTCCTTCTGGCGCCAAGGGGAGGATGCGAACTTTCTATCGTCCGCAGAACAGACGAGTTGTTCCAACTCGTTTTCGGACAGATTCCAGGGATGAAGATTGATCTCAAATGCGGTTTTTTCTGATATAATTGTACGCCGCGAAAAGAGGACTGATATTTCCCGAATGGAATTTTCATCCATATGGCCCGTATCGATAATACCGAAATAGCCGCAGGAGCAGACGGAATCATTCGACGAGGAACGCGAACAGGCCAGCAGTCCATCCAATATATATTTTTTAGCGATTCCCGAAGGAAAACGTTTTCGCAAGGACGACAAAAAACGGACAAAGGAACCGTACACTTCGTGGGGCCGTCGTAAAACAAGAGATCGTTTGTCCGCCATTGATCTCAACAGGGGCCAAATACCAGGAATACTGTGAATATGTTGATGGGAGTCAAGATGGTCATTGACAAAACCATATTGCATTATCAGTTGATCGGCACGTTGAAATTGGGCGTTGAATTCCATTTGTATTTGATCCAGTAGTTCTCTTCGCCGACTTGACACTATAAATCGCAACAGGGATCCGAAATTCAAGGAAAAAAGACCTTCCCGATTGACCAGCAGAGGGACTTCTTGAGGGGGCAGAACAGGTCTCCCACTGGTAATACAGAAATGCAGGCCCAGTCCCGGCACTGGAATCGGCAGGGATTCACGTGTCTTTTGCAGGTCTGAAAGCGCCTCTTCCGCAAATGGCATATTCACCATAACCGATGCGCTCTTGAGGAGACCGTATTGAAACGCGGTGATAATGGAACGATTAACGGAAGGGGCTAAACCGAAATCATCGGCATTAAAGACTAGAGGTATTACCTTCATTGGAGTAATCGGTCCATTAGTTAGGAAACCCGGGAATAGTTTTGTGAATAACGAAACCCGAAATCGTGGTTGGGAGGAAATGTTTGAGACAGACATTCAACGTCATTCTGGCAATCATTGGTTTGTACATTGGCTTGTACGCTGGTTGTCATTTCCGAAGATTTTTCCGAAGAGGATTCCTGACGGTTCCCGGAAATGGCGGGAAAACCAAACCGCTTTTTCACGAGATATCGGGGCCTGTGTTTGACTTCTTCATAAATACGGGCAACGTATTCCCCCAGCAAGCCCAGGGAAAAGAGAATAGCTCCTCCAATAAACATATTAACGACAATCAGGGAGGTCCATCCGGAAGTCTTGGGACCTAAAACGAAAAATTGAAAGACGGCCCAGCATCCATAGGGGAGAAGAGTGGACATTAAGAGCATTCCCACAATGGCAATCCATCGGAGCGGTTTACTTGAAAAACTAAAGATACCATCCAAGGCAAGAGCGAACAGTTTCATGGGGGAAAACGAAGGAGTACCCGCATTGCGCTCGTTACAATTATAGGGAATTGTGATCTGTCGGAATCCAAGCCAGGCTATTTGTGCTCTAATAAAACGGGCATGTTCCGGCATATTATTCAAAATATTAATAATTTTACGGTCCATCAGTCGAAAATCGGAAACACCAGGAGTGATCTTAACGTCGGACAGCATATTCATAATCTTGTAAAAGATAGTGGACGTCAGTTTTTTGAACCAGCTAATTTCCTGGCCGTAATTGCGAATGGTATTAACGACATGATAACCTTTTTCCCAGTAGGACAGGAGAATGGGAATCATGGTTGGAGGCTGCTGAAGATCGGCGTCCATAACGATAACAACATCACCGTCCACCGCTTCCAGACCGGCGGATATTGCCATCTGATTACCGAAATTACGTGAAAAACTAATACTCTTTATTCGGGAATCTGCGCGATAGAGTGTCTCCAGAATTTCAAGACTGTTGTCCTGACTTCCATCATCGACAATAATAATTTCCCAGGTATAGTTCAATTGTTCCAGAACAGAAGAAACTTCTTCATAGAATTTTTTAAGATTAAGTTCTTCATTGAATGAAGGAACCACAATAGAGAGTTTTGGCAAATGCTTTTCTCTGTCATTCATTTTGATAATATCTGTCATGTTCTTCCTTGCTGATCGAGATATTGTTAATATCAAATTCCTTCTTCGTTGCCATTTTTAAAATCGATATGAAAACGGTCATGAAGGAGGGAGTTGGAATCGGTTACGAATTGCATCAATCGTCGTTCTCCCGGACAACGATACGATGTATGGCAATAGCTTTTCCGGTTAGGGTATCCACCTCGACAATCGTACCATTGATACGGCAGTCGTTTGTCGCTATTTCAAAAGAGTTGGGGCGAAATGTCCGCGTTGTTTCCAGAACGCAATCGATTTGTCGTCCGATAATACTCTCAAAAGGGCCGGTCATTCCGACATCGCACTGAAAGGCGGTTCCTCCGGGCAGGATGGTTTCGTCTGCAGTTGCGACATGGGTATGCGTTCCCAGAACAGCCGATACTTTACCATCCAGATAGCGTCCGAGCAGTTGCATTTCACTGGTTGCTTCCGCGTGAAAATCGACCATACGGACATGAACATCTTCTGGAATTTTAGCTAAAATCTCGTCTGCCACTTCAAAAGGGCAGTTCACAGGCGACATAAAAACACGACCGACCAGGCAGATAACCGCCAAGCGTAACGGACTGTGTTCGGAATTACCTGGAATTTCATAAAAGGTAAACCCTTTTCCGGGTGCGCTTCGCGGATAATTGCCGGGACGCAGGATATCGTTTGTCGTTTCCATAACGGGGAAAATCTCTTTTCGACGAAACGCATGATCTCCCAACGTCATACAGTCGATTCCGCAATGCTTCAGTTCGTTGTAATTTTGTATATTCAGACCGGAACCGCCCGTTGCGTTTTCCACGTTCGCTATAATAAAGTCAAGTTTTTCGCGTTCGCGCAATCGAAAAAGTTGTTTTTCGAGAACAACACGTCCAGACCGTCCTACAACGTCTCCGATCATTAATATTCGCATTTTCTCGTTCCTTTCCGATTAATATTTTAATTCCACTCTGGTCACCTGATATTAGTATAACAAATTTTTTTATATTGATCAAGATTAAAATTTATCTTTAGCTTGTATTTCTTTTGAACGGACGTTATAATATTGTTTTCGAAATGGAAACAGGCAAAATTTAACAATTTAATCTAATAGGAAAAAGTGAATCAGGAGAAATATTGATGAAGCAATTCGGTATTCTTTTTTTATTTTTAATGGGAACAGGTATATTATTTGCGCAATCGTTTGACAATTCCACGAAGGATCTGTTGCCGGAGGGCATAAAATCGGAGGAATTAGCAGTACGAACCGTTCCGGATGAGCGCGTACGTCGTTACATTTTACCGCAAAGGGTAGTATGGAAGACGGAAACGGGAATCGTCAAGGAAAAAATGTTGTTTAGTAAACCGTTGGGACAGACATCGACCGCAGACATGGGGAATGGTTTTACCATGGAGAAGAAGGGTCAGAGTTCCAGTGCCATACTTCTCGATTTTGGAGTGGAGATTCAGGGGGGAATACGTTTGGAGGGACGAGGCAACAAGCCGGGCGATGGGAGTGTGGGTCAATCGGTACGAATACGGGTTCGGTTTGGCGAATCGGCGGACGAGGCCATGTCGGAAATAGGTGAAAAAGGTTCAATGACAGACCATTCGATGCGCGACATGATTGTAAACGTTCCCTGGCTTGGAGCCGTTGAATTTGGCGAATCGGCGTTTCGTTTTGTCCGATTGGATCTTGTCGATAAAGACACCTGTATTCATTTCGATTCGATTCGGGCTGTTTTGACCTATCGTGATCTTCCATGGATAGGCAGTTTTCGATGTTCAGACGAAGAGTTGAACAGGATCTGGAAGACGGCGGCCTATACCCAGCATTTAACCATGCAGCAGTATATTTTCGAGGGTGCCAAGCGGGACCGGCTCGTCTGGTACGGAGACTTTAATCCACAAACAATGACGACGCTCTATGTCTTTGGAACGCCGAAGGTTCTTCGGGACACCCTGGGATATTATGCGCGAACGGTTTGGCCACTTCCCAAGTGGATGAACGGAATGCCAAACTATTCTCTCTGGTGGATTATTTCCGTTAGTGACCTGTATCGTTATTCGGGCAACAAGGCCGATTTAAAAGATCAGCATGACTATCTGAAAAATCTAATCAAGCAATTAATACCCTATGTAAAAGAGACAGGAGAGGCGGCGTTTTCGAATCCATTTTTAGACTGGCCGACCAACGCGAACAAGCCGGCACTTGTGGCGGGAACGCAGGCCATGTTTGTGATCGCGTTTGATCGGACCGTAGAAATGGCGCGGGCTTTAGGTGATATCGAGTTGGAAAAAGAAGCTAAACGATTAGCCGATTTAACGCGTAAATACATTCCGAACCATGTTAATAACAAGCAGGCAGCCTCTCTCATGCTCCTGGCAGGTCTGGATGACGCGAAGTCGCCCGATATTGATGTCGTTACGAAAAACGGAGCGGAAGGTTTTTCTACTTTCTACGGATATTATATGTTGGAGGCATTGGCCAAGGGAGATAAAAAACAGGTTGCCCTGGACGTTATTCGCCAGTATTGGGGCGGAATGCTCAAGGTTGGGGCAACGACCTTTTGGGAAGATTTTGATCTTCAATGGCTTAAAGGAGCCGGACGAATCGACGAATTAACCCCCAAGGGCAAGGAGAGTTTACACGGCGATCGTGGAGCATACTGTTATGTGGGATTCCGTCATTCTTTATGTCATGCCTGGGCCTCCGGTCCTGCTCCATGGCTTTCTGCCAATATCTTGGGCGTGCGTCCCATCGAACCTGGTTTTAAGAGTATGATGATTACTCCTTTTCTCGGGGACCTTGATTGGGCGGAAGGAACTATTCCGACTCCATTTGGTCCGGTCTTTGTCCGTCATGAAAAGGACGTAAATGGAAAAATCAAGACGACCGTAAAAGCAAGTGAAAAAATAAAAATCATATCGAACGAGTGATTATTTAATGGACTCAAGGCCGCTTTATACAATGTGACGTTATCAATTCGGCATATCCTGGGGGTGGACGTCTCGTCCGCATCCTCAAAACAGGCGTCTCGCCTGTTTTGCCTCAATTCCCAAAAACAGGACTGGAGCGCGGACGTCTCGTCCGCATCTGCGAAACAGACGTCTCGCCTGTTTTGCCCCTATTCCAAAAAACAGGACTGGAACGCGGACGTCTCGTCCGCATCGCCGGGAAAACAGGCGTCTCGCCTGTTTTTTCTCCCAAAAACAGGACTGGAACGCGGACGTCTCGTCCATACGCATTAACATAAAGTTATCT